>QKPP01000219.1 GCA_006508105.1 Myxococcales bacterium FL481
CCTGGACCTGGGGATCCAGATGTGGATGGCGTACCGCGTGGGGATGACGATGACGACGGTGGGGATGACGATGATGGAGGAGACGACGATGACGACGGGGATGACGACGACGGGGATGACGACGACGGGGATGACGACGATGCCGGTGGGAGCGGAGCCTGTGGCGATCGGTGTGACAGCTTCGACGCCTGCCAAGACCCGCTCGCGTGCCTGCACTCGGACGCCGGGTGGACGTGTTTGCCTGCGGGATGCAGCCAATGCTGGAGCTACCAGGGCACGTGCGACATTGACTGGTCCACCTGCGAGCTGCGCGGCTGCGACACCCCACCAGCGTCGAGCACCTGCGCTCGCTTGTGCTTGTCAGACGCTGAGTGCAGCCCAGGCGAGTCGTGTCTTGTCGCCAACTCGGCCGCGACCTACTGCATGCCGACCGCGTGCGTCATCTGTCGCGAACATGAGCAAAACTGTGCCATTTGGCCCGAGACCTGCTCGCTGGTCCATTGTGGGCTCACGCCTGCCGTCAGCCCGACCTGCAGCTTCCCGTGCTCGACCGACCTTGACTGCAGTGGGGATGAAGTGTGCCTGGATGCGGGCGGCGGTCGATCTCGGTGTCTCAATGCGGTGTGTCGCTCGTGCCAGGCGGCGGGTCGCGGCTGCCAGGTCGATACGCTGACCTGCGGCTTTTGGGGGTGCGGTGACCCCCCCAGTCAGCCGCACGATGGGGCGCTGCACCCCGGCGAGCCTGAGTCGCGCGACTGAGGCACCCAAGCCGTGCACCCCCGCGGCTGCTTGTCGCCTCGGTGCGGATGGACGCGGGGCACCACGCTGGTTGGAGCCTGACTAGGCACCGGGCGGTCCGAGGGCGGTGTCGACGAATCGTGACACCACTTCAGACAACCACGCCGCCCCCGCCTCACACTCTGACTCGCCGAGCTGTCGCACCCAGTCGATGTGGGACGAGGCTGTGTCGCTCACGTCCAGCGGACAGCCGTCCGTAGACGGTGATGGCCAGGTGATCGGTGGCCGCTCGAACTCCGTCAGCGCGGCGTCGAGCCGTTTCTTTCGCTCGGTGATGGCTGTGTCGATGTTCTCTCGGGCCGCCAGCAAAGCGGCACGCTCCGACCCGTCCACCGCCTCACGGACCAACCGCACCGCGTCATAAAAGGCTCCCAACGCCACGAGATGAGCGACGTACGTCACGTTGCGTCGCACCTTTCCGACCGACGGCGCGGGGTCGGTACGATCTCGGTCGAGCTCCGCGCCGGCGCTGGCGACCACGCGGCCTTCACCGACATCTCGCCGCAGCACTTGGCCCGCCGCCACCACCGATCCGAAGCCGACGTGGCGCGGTCCGACTACGCCGCTGCTGCCCCCGAGAAAGATCCTCGGCTGGCGGAGGAACACCCCGTGTGGCACGTCGCCGAAGCGCGAGGGCGTGGCCTTGTCCCCGTGCTTCCCCCAGGGCGTGTAGTTGAAGTGGATCAATCCACTGCCGACTTCGGAGTGGTCTTTGCGCGAGGTTCCGCCCGCCATCAAGCAGTCGCAGAAGTTGATCACGCTGCCCAAGGTCACGAACGGGAACAGGATCGTGTGTTTGAGGCCCACGGCGTGGGCTGTGTTCGCCTGCTCTTCGAGGAGCGTGCCGTCTCGCAGGTGTGCGTTCGCCCCCGCGCTCGCATCCTCGAGCAGAACCGCTCGTTCGGCGAAGCCGCTGGCGATCTTGGCCCGCGAGCCAAGTACGGTATCGATGAGCGTGGTCGGGCCTTCGCGCCCGATCTCCGCCCCGGGGGCGAGGCTTGTCCGACTCCCGTGCAGTCGCGTGCCGGGGTGCAACCGAGCCCCCGGCGCGATTCGTTCCAGCGCGACGTCGGGTCCGACGTAGGTTTGCCGCACATCGACGATGGTGACCCCGCGGTCGATGAGGGTCCGGAGTCTGGCTTCGATAGCGCCCGGCGATTCGCTCATGTCGCCGCGATGGTAACGGCGCGCGCGGGGGTGGGGAACTAGTTTACGCGAGATCGTCGATGAGTTGACCCAAGGAGCGATCGACCGCCTTGGCGACCTGGATCGACGCGCCGACTTGCGCCTTCGCCAGTTTCATCTCGACGAGGGGCTCGATCGCGACGTCGTGAGTCAGTTTGGCGCTTGCTTCGACCATGCGCTGCATGCCGGTCTGAATGCCGGCGAGGGCGACACTGTAGGCGTTGGCCGGATCCGTACGCATCGTGCAGGTCCTGTCCCGTCATCGACCGTGCGCGCGGGAACTTGAGATGCGACGTGCTACGTTGAGATCTCTCGATGTTGCAGTTGTCGGCGCCCGAGTTAGCTGAAGCCGCCAAGGAGGCGGGTATCTCGCCGGTGGAGTTGCGCCGCGCGCTGGCGCGGCGGCACAGCACACTGCCGCCGGAGCTGCGCGACAAGCAGGGCACGTTGCTGCCACCCCCGCCTGACGCGATCTCCGTGGCCTACGTCGAGGGCGTGTTGCCAGAGGCGCCCGCCGCTGCCGCCCGTCGAGTCAAGCGCCGGATCGAGGCCGAGTTGGGCGTGACGGGACGACTCGAGATTGGCTGCGATCTGAGCGTTCCTGATGACGGGCGCGGGGTGTTTTACCGAATCACGAGCCGGAACAACGAAGACGGGGGCGCGCTGGTTCGCATCGATATCGACGCCTCTCCGAGCCGCGGTCGGCAGACGTTGGCGGCGGCGGCGGTGGTCGCTGCGACTACGTTTTTCGTGGGCACGGCCGGGTTGCTCTCCAGTGGACCGTTCCTCGCGGCGGGTATCACCGCCGCGGTGCTCGGCGGTTTGGTCGTGGCGGGGGTTGGGCGGACCCAACGCGGGGGGTATCGCAGCGCCCGGGCGGTCGCTGCTCAAGCGCTACTCGAAAGCGAAGAAGCGTTGCTCGACGAGCGCGACCCGTCGGCGTCGACCGTGGCCTGACCATCGCCGGGGCGGGCGCGTGGGGTCGGGCGCGACGCCCGTCGGTTATGCTGCCGAGCATGACGGCCGATCGCAAGTTTATCTCGCTGCGCGTGGGGGTGCTGACCATCTCCGATACACGAACGCTCGCCACCGATGGCTCGGGACAGGTGCTTGTCGATGAACTGACCGGCGCGGGCCATCGGGTACACGCTCGTGAGATTGTCCGCGACGACATCGCGTCGATCCGCGAGCAGTTTGCGGCTTGGATCGCCGACGACGAGATCGACGTGGTGTTGAGCACGGGCGGCACGGGGGTCACGCGGCGCGATGTGACCCCCGAAGCCTTGGCCCCGTTGGTCACCAAGCCCATCCCCGGGTTCGGTGAGCTGTTTCGCATGGTGTCGTTCGACGAAATCGGGACCTCGACCATCCAAAGTCGGGCCGAAGCGGCGTTGTGCGACGACACGTTCGTCTTCATTTTGCCCGGTTCACCGGGCGCTTGTCGGACGGCGATGCGCAAGATCTTGCTGTCCCAGCTCGATCATCGTCATCGACCCTGCAACTTCGTCGAGCTGTTGCCGCGGATCCGCCACGGCGAGCGGCCCCTGGCGGACTGAAGTCCGTGCCATCGCACGGTCGGTCGATGCGCCCGTCTCGACCCGGACTCGCGCGGCTGGACCGGATCCGCGGCTTAGCGCCGGTTGCGGATCCACAACGCCAACGACGCGAGGTTCGCCAGCACGAGACCACACACCACCAAGAACAACAGGGCGGTCAGTCGCTGCGACGCGGGCTCTTCGCCCACGATGATCACGTATCCGTCTTCGTCGAGTTCGAGTTTTCGGTCGAGTCTGACCGCGCGCACCTGATCGGCGCTGAGTTGAATGCGGCCATCTTCGGTCGAGCGCGGCGCCAACGTGTCGCCGCGAACCTCGTACCCCGGGTGCGCGTAGCCGAGGGGGAGTCGCCAGCCCGCGCCCGTCCATTCGATCTCGGCGACGGGGGCAGCGTAGGTTCGCGTGCGCGACAGCACCGTCGCGCCGACTTTCGGATCGGCGTTGTTCGCCGGCACGTCTCGCCCGGCTTCTAGGCGTTGACGGGCGCTGTCCCGGTCGGTGGTCGGAATCGCCGCCACGTAGCTGTGCGCATGGCTGCTCGGCCGCTCCTGCGCTACGAAGGGGACGCCGAGGGCCGCGACCGAGGCCCGAGCCTCGGTCTCGTTCGGCCACGTGGACTTGCCGAGCTGAATCACCGCCGTGCGAGCCGGCACCACAAACCGCAACTCGTCACGGGGTTGCAGCGCGACCTCGCGGTCGTCGCCTTCGATGCGGATCACCACCTCGCCGGCGTCGTTGCGCCGGCCCGCGACCGCACTTTTGTGAGTCACGTCGAGGGTTTGCACGATGGCTTCGTTTTCGAAGAACTTGCGAGCCCACACGAACGACGGCACGTCGCCATGGCGGCGCATGCGTCCGCGAAACCGGTCCGGCACCGTGTCCGCGCGCTCGCCTTCGACCTGCGGAATCTGAGCGAAGAGGCTCATGCCCCCTTCTCGCAGCCGCAAGTAGCGGGCCTCCCCGTTGGCGGTCGTCAGTTTCGCGGCGTGCTGGAGATCGACGGTGGCCTCCAGTTCGGCGTAGGCGTTGTCGAAATCGCGGATGAACCGACCGTTTTCGATGAGATCGCGCGCGTGACCGAGGTCTTCAACGTCGTCGGGCGAGCGCAGCCAGTGGCGAAAGTCCGCCCACATCGACACCAGCAGGTACACCCCGAACAGCACCACGAACACGGCCACCAAGGGGGACCGCCGGCGCCGGCGCGGGGGCTCGAGCATCTCGTCGTCCTCGTCGTCCCACGTCAGCGCTGCTTCTTCGCGTTCGCGCTGCGAAGCGGTCGATGGGCGGCTGGGGGCTGACGCATCCTCGTTCACGTGCATGGGCCTATATCACGCTCTCGTGGTTGGACCGCTCGCCGGCGCGGAGGTTCCCAGTGGCCGGTTTCGGTGCGACGATCGCTGGGGTCGCCCAGCGCGGACCGCACGGCCTCGCACACCGGCAAATTTGGGGTTTGACTCAAGGTGGACGCGCCCTCGGGCGAATTGCGGGTGTGCCTGAGCGAGGCTCGTGCTCACGTCGTGGCGCCGGTTCGCGGTCGCCCCGTTTGGTTCGCCGACTGACGTCGGTTTTCGGACTGGTCTTCGGCTCGATGGCGCCGGGAGTGGCCGTGTCCCCCGCTGCCGCTCAAGTGCCGGTGGCAACGCCGTTTCGCCCGGTGGCCAGCACGCAGTCGCACATCACGACGGAGTCAAGCCGCGTGCTCCCGGCGTGGACCCCGTCTGCGGCGTTGTACACCGTGCACGAGCGTTGGCGGCGGGCCCCGGCGAGCGGCGGCGAGCTACCTACCGTCTCCGGGCGAACGGCCTCGTACCTGGTGGCCGGACTCGGCCTCGTCGACTGGGCCCAGTTCGACATCGGGTTGCCGGTGGTGTTGTTCCAAGATGGGTACGCGCCGACCGATTCGTTGGCCACGGGCTCCGAAGAGCAAGCGGCCCTCGATCCCTCCGCGATCGGGGACGTTCGCACCGGCCTCAAAGGCACGGTGTTGCGCACGCCGGGTCGTGGGTTCGGGGCGGGGGTCGGGTTCGACATCTCTTGGCCCACGGGCTCGGCCGCGGCGGTGGCCACCGAGGGTGCACACACCTACACGCCGTGGCTCTATGGTGAGAACCGTACGGTCCGCGGGATCGAAAGTGCCATCAACATCGGTTACACCGTGCGTCCCGACCGGCAAACGGGCGCGTACGCGACGAGCGACGCGTTCGCCTACCGTTTGGCCACCCGTGTCCCGTTCGGGCCCGAGATGGCGCTCGCGGGCGTGGCCGAGCTCGATGGCTCCGTGGGGATCGCTGATGCTGCGCCGTCGCCGTTGCAGGCTCGTGCGGGTCTGCGCTGGCGCATGCGCTCGGGGATCGTTCTGGGGGCGTTCGGTGGGGTGGCGATCGTGGGCGGCTACAACGTGGCCCCGGTCCATGGGTCGCTGAGCATCGCGTACACGCCTCCGCACCGGGTGGGGAAAGAGCGGGCGTTTGCGGGCAGCCCTCGGCCCTCTGCCGTCAGCTTGGCCCACCGCTACGAGCGAGCGGTGGCCTTGGCTCGTCCCCTCAAGCCCGAAAAGCCCATCGACCCGCGCGACGTCGATGGGGACGGCCGACTCGCGGCGACGGACGCTTGCCCGAACGTGGCTGAGGACCTCGATCAGTTCGAAGACGCGGACGGTTGTCCCGAGTGGGACAACGATCGTGACGGCTTGCGCGACGCGTTGGATCTATGCCCATCCGAGCCGGAGCTGATCAACGGTTATGCCGACTGGGACGGTTGCCCCGACCTGCGACTCGCCGACGGGACGGGACGCAGCACGTCAACGTTTGATGCTCGCCAGATCTACCCGGACGTGGTCTTCGCGCCGGACTCCGCCGAGTTGGTCGCGTCGTCCCGGGCCTCGCTCATGGCTTTTGCCGAGCTCGTCCGCCTCAATCCGTGGATGGGTCAGCTCGAGTTGCGCATCGAGGTGCACGCGGCTCCCGAGGAGCAGCGGACGTTGGCGCTCGCAACGGAGCGCGCGTCGTCGGTGGCGGAGCTCTTGCACCGGTCCGGCATCGACCAGTGGCGTGTGGACATCGGGCAGCCGGCCGTCGTCCCGGCCCAACGCGAAGAGCACCTGCGGATCGCCATCGTGCCGACGACCTCGGGACTGCGACCGCTTGCGCCTCCCGCTCCGGTGTTTGATCGCCTCTTGGCCGCGGCCGCCGACGCGGCCCGGGCCGATGAGGCGCGCAAGCTGGCCGCGAAGTACGATGTGAACGAGCACGGCGCGCGTATCGATCCGGCCGGCCGCGGGATCATGGCCCAAGGGCCCGAAGAGGGGGACCCTCCGCCGGCCACCGGCAAGTCGACCTCGAAACCCGACACCCCGTCGTCCGCCAATGAGCCGCCGGCAACAGCCACGAGCGCGAAGGGGGCCACGAGCACGAAGAAGGCCAAGGGCGCCAAGAAGGCCAAGGGCGCCCACAAGCCCAAGCGCTCGAAGCCGGGCACGGGCGCGAAGAAGGTTCACAAGCGCCGCAAGCCCGACTCGCAGACGCCGATTTCCGGGAAGTTGCTCGACATGCTGCACCAAGCGGATCAGAAGCCGCCGGAGTAGCCGGTTCGTCGATGCCGCGAGCTCCTGGCGGGTCGCCTGGACCCGCCGCCCGCGGGACTGGGGGGCGCAAACCCTCGACAGCCGCGCCATGAACCGCAGTCGCGTCATGCCGGCCATCGGCCTCCCGGCGCGACGGCCAACCCGTGTCGTTCGGCGGGAGGCTCAGGCGCCCGCCACCCGCGCTCGCGGGCTTGATTATCGCGCCAGCCGATCGGCTTTAGCGGCGAGCACGAAGTCGGCCTCGGCCAGCCCGTCAATCTTGTGGGTCCAGATCGTTAACTGCACCTTGCCCCACGCGAGGTAGATGTCTGGGTGATGCCCTTGTGCCTCGGCGACGGCCCCCATGGCGTTGGTGAAGGCCAATGCGGTGGCGAAGTCCGGGAACTCGTAGGTCTTGGTGAGATGATGGTGATCGATCACCTCCCAGCCGCCGCCGAGGCGGGTCAGGTAGGTGGCGATCTCTTCGGGGGCCATGGGCGGCACGCCGCCACGACACGGCGCGCACTCGAGGTCGCATAATTCGGTCATCCAGTCCTCCGGTGGTGCGGTGAGGGTAGCCGAGCGGTGCCTGTTCGTCCCCTCGTCCGCTCGGAGGCGCAACAGCGACGCGCACGGCCGGTTTCGTCGCGGTCGCCGTCCGGCCCGACCCGGTGGGATCGGTGCGCGACGGGCTACCACGCGATGCCTCCCGTCCCGGTCGCGCCGTGAGCTGACCTTCGACGCTTCCGCTGGCCCCGTTCGACGGCGGGGCGGCGGCGTTGTTCGGCGGATCGCCGGACGGGTCCGGCCGAGCGCGGTTTAGCGGCCGTCGCGATAGACCCAGACCTCGCGTTGGGCGACTACATCCTGGGCGTCGCGGGCCTCGACGATCAGGCGGTTGCCCCCTGGCGCGAGGTCGATGTCGAACGCGAACGGCAGCGGGATCTCCGTCTGAGTGGCCTCAGCGGCCTGAAACGAGGTTTTGTGCGGCCGAGCGGCCGCTTCGTTGGTCGTTTGATAGACCACGACATCGCGTACACCGCGGCGGGCGGTCACCGTGCCGCGCAGGGTGACGCGTGTCGCGGTCGGCCGGGTCGCCACGGGATCCAAACCGATTTGCGGCGGATCGACGAGCCAGGTGGCGTCGGCGACATAGACCGGGCCAGTGGGGCGTTGGACGGTCAATAGGTCCGACGGGGCCCACAACCGCCGACCCGCGCCGCCGGCCAGCGCCGACCACGGACCGGCTCGACCGATGACCTCGAGCGCACGGTGGGGGTCCACCAAGTCGACAATCGCCGCCGAGGCGTCTGCGCCGTTGTACAGCCGCAGCTTGTGTTCCCCCACCACCACGCGTTCGCGTTTGGCGACAAACGTCGCGCGCTCGTCCACCACGCGCAGCTCGACGTTTTGGTCCGTGCGTTCGCGCAAGCGGGCATCGGCGGCGGTGAACACGAGCTCCACCGGGCGCTTGGGGTCGGCATCCTTGGCCACGCAAAAACCGAAGGCACCGTCCGCGGACTTGGTCGGCGCGATGGTATCGAGGTCGAACAGGCCTTCTTCGAGCAAGCCCTGGGTGCCCGAGAGGTTGCGAACCATCATGCGGGTGTCGGCGCTCGGACCCGGCCCGCGGTTGTGCACGCGAAACGCCAGCAGCACGCATTCGCCTTGCCCGAGCATCCCGTCGCCGTTGCCGGTCACGGAAAACGCCGCTCCGCGTTGCTTGTCCATGTCCACGGCCCCGCGCTTGGGGGCGCGGCGGACGAGCTTGGGGTCGTCGACAATCCAGTGGTCAAATGCGAGTTGCGGCCGGGGCTGGGCGGTGACTTCGAGCGTGACGTCGGCGGTGGCGAGCCGTTGGCGATCGTCGTTGGCGAACAATCCGACGTTGAGCTCGTCGCTGAAGTCCGGGTGCCAGGCCATCACCTCCAACGAGAGCTTACGAGTGGCCGACTGACCGGGATCGAGGCGGCCAAACAGCAGTTCGATGCCATCGAGCTCGTCGAGAGGGCAGTCGGTGAGCGTCCGCACCCGGTGTGCGGCGGCAGATCCATCGTTGTGCACGGTGAGCTCGAGCTCAAACGGCGAACCGGCCGCGACGGCCCCGGCGTGTCCCAGCTTCGCTTGGAGACGCAAGTTGGGAACCGCGGCGGTGGACGATGACCAGTCGATCTTTCGTTCACGCAGCGCGGTCACCAGCTTCGCGTCCTCGGCCGCATTGAGCTTTTCGATGAGCGGCGAGAGGGCGGACAGCATCTCGTGGCGGCTCGGTTTTCCGTGCAGGCGCGCCGCGACCATCTGAGCGAGTCGGATCTCGTGGTCGGTCATCAGTCTCGCCGCCATCTCGGTGACCGGTTTCGTCGGCGGCGAGTCGAAGTAGCGCAGCTCAGGGGCCGGCGGACCGACGAGGGCGGTGGCGCCGTGTTCATGCACCGCCGACGGCAACGATGCGGTTCGGTAGCGCTCTCGGGCCCGTTCGAATCGCTCGCGGTCATCGTACTGGGCCACACCCGGAAAACTCGACAAGCGCACCGGCAGCAAGTTCAAGTCGGGCTGAACGCCCACGGTCTGGATCTTGCGTTCGCCTGCGACCCGATACTCCGCGATGGTTTGCTTGAGGGCCACGGGGCGTTCGTCGACGTGAAGCGGCAGCAGCTTCTGCACCGAGCCTTTACCAAACGAACTGCGTCCGATCACGAGTCCACGGCCGAGGTGTTTGATCGCGCCGCTGACGATCTCCGCTGCCGATGCACTGTGTTCATCGATGAGCGCGACCACGCTGAGCTCGGGGCCGAACGGTCGGTTGATCTTGGCCTCGAGGGCCTCTCGCCCGGCGGACGAGTGCACGATGACGAGCTCGCCGCGATCGACGAAGGCGTCGAGCACCTCCGTGGCTTCGGTGAGCAGACCGCCACTGTTGCCCCGCAGGTCCAACACGATCGCCTTGGGACGCGCGGAAAACCCGTTGATCGCCGCGACCATCTTCTCCGCCGAGTCCTCTTGGAAGTGGGACAAGCCGATGTAGGCCACGCCGTCGCCGAGATCGGCCGCCCGCACGCTGTCGATCTTGATGATCTGGCGGGTGACCGTGAGCGTCAGTCGCTGTTTGCCCCGCCGGATCTCCAGCCGCACGGTCGAGCCCACCGGGCCCCGCACGAGCTGCATGGCGTCCGTGGCCGTCATGTTCACCGTGGCCTGGTTGCCGACTTTCAAGATGATGTCGCCCGCGAGGAGCCCGGCCCGTTCCGCGGGTGTGTCGGGGAGGACGTCGATCACGGCAATTCGCCGCTCGCGTGACGCGATCTCGGCCCCGATTCCACCGTAGCGACCCGAGGTGCGTACGCCGAGCTCGGTGCGTTCCTCTGGGGTGAGCAGCACCGTGTGCGGATCGAGTGGCGCCAGAAACCCGTTGATCGCCGCGTACTCGAGCTCGCGGACCTGATCGGGGCGAAGGCTCAGCGCGTCACGACAAAACACGAGGACGGATTCCAAGGTATCGGCGGCTTCGCGCAGGTCGAGGTCGGTACTCAACGCGAAGTCGTGCGAGACTCGGCCGGCCCGGGTCGTCATCGTCTGGCCCTCGATCGCACCGAAGAACGCCGGCTCCTGCATGCCCAGGCTCTCCAGCGCCGATGCCAGTTGGCGCCGAGGCGCGAACCGTCCCCGGTCGAAGTAGCCTTCTTCGACCACGAGCGCCGATGCGATCACCAGCGGAAACGCCCGGCCTTCTAAGTCGACGGGAGCGCGCTCCGGCGCGGCTTCGACCACAGTCTCAGTTTTCGGCGCTGTTTTTGGAGGAGAGGCTTCGTTTCGAGTACAAGCGAGAGCCGCGCCAAGCGCAGCACACACGAAGCTCCAGCGGGGCAGGTTCACCGTCACATGGTAGCGTGAACCGGCTTCGCGATTTTGTGTTGCGAAGATGATGTGATTTGCGTCTATTGGGTTCCGGGGCTCTGGGCACGCACGCGGAATCGTGGCCGAATGCGGTTGGCACGGCACGCGCATAGTGAGGGGTCGTGCGGCCCGCTTTGTTCCTCGCTCCCGCGTTTCTGCTCTTGGCGGCTTGTGTCGATGCTCCCATCACCGCTGCCCACCTCGCGCCCGACGGGCAACTGCGAGACAGCCTGTCGCAAGACGCCTTGATCGACGCCAGGGTTGAGGGCACGGCCGAGCGACTCGAGATCACCGGCGTGCTCGCGGTTCAAGACGCGGGAGCCTTGGAGGACACTGCATTGTTCGATCGCAAGTCGGACGCAACCGCGGTCCATCTTCACCTCCGCGTCGACAACCTCAGCCGCGCCCGCGCGGTTCGCTTTGTCTGGCGCCGCGGCGAGGAGACCCGAGAGCGCATCGACTTCATCGTCCCGTCCGACACCCTGATGCCGGCGGCGGCGCTGCCGTTGGCCGACGCGGCACCGGGCGAGTGGGTGGTCGAGGTGTACGCGGTCGAGTCCACCGGCGACGCGCCGTTGCTCTACCGACGGCAGTTCGAGATCACCTAGCGTTCCGCCTTTGAGTTCAGTGAGAGGTCGAATCGTCTGACGTCCGCAGATTCCGTGCTGCGGGCGTCTTTTTTTGGATCGGCCGGGCCACGACCGAGCCGGCCCAGGTGGTCAGCGCCGCCAGGAAGCCGGTGTCCACCGGGCGAGCGGTCAGGTAGCGGGCGGGGGTCGAGGTCTCGGGTTCGAGCTTGAACAGGTGATCGAGTCCGGCGAAGCGGCGCACTGTCGCTTGACCCGTCGCCGAGGCATCGAGCAGCCGGGCGGTCGCCGTTCGCGGGTCGGTTTCGAAGTCCTGTTCGCCCTGCGCGATCCACAGGGGGCACGACACGGCAGCGACGAGCTGGTCCGGGCGCTCGGCCAAGATCTCGTACAGCCACTGGGCTTGGTCAGCGAACTGCGTAGGCGTGCCGCGCTGGTTGGCGAGGTCGTCGAGCATGCGTTCGTATTGCGCCTTGGCCTCGGCGCGTGCGCTCGGGTCGAGCCGGGCTTGCAACTCGTCGCCGCGCTCGCGCAAAAGCTCGAGGTAGCCGCGGCCGGGGGTGGCCAGGAGCGCCACGCCCCGGACCCAATCCGGGTACTCCGCGGCGAGTCGCAGGGCTTTCCAACCGCCTTCTCCGTGGCCGACCAGTATGAAGCGGCGGGGGTCGACGCGGGGATGGACCGACAAGGTGCGGACGGCTCGGCGGGCGTCCTCGAGCTGGGCCGACCACGATGCCGCGCGCGCCGGGCTGTCCCCGAAGCCCGGCTGGTCGTAGCGCAGCACCGCGAACCCAGCCAGGGCGAGTGCGTCGGTGATCTCGTGATGGCCGAGGTCGATCGGGGGCGGGCCGGCAAAGCCGTGGCGATCGCCGAGGGCCGCGGCCGAGATCAAGACGGCCGCAGGCAGCTTGGTGCTCGGGTCACCGTTGGGGACGAGGATCTCGCCGGCTAGTCGAGCGTCACCCGGCCGGCCGGGCAGCTCGACGGGCTCGATCGCGAACGGAGCCCCCGGTGGTGGCTCGTATCGCAGGTCGCGGGGACCGGCGATGCTCCATGACGGCCACGGCGGTGCGGGCGTGATCGCCTCGATTCGCAGCTGGTCGTCCTCCACGTCGACCTCCACGATGCGCCGTTGCTTCAGCACGATACGCTCGCCCAGATTCGTCTCGACGACCACGCCTTCGCGCTCGCGCCGAGCGGCGGCCACCCATTGGCGCGGCAGCCCCCCCGAGATGCTCAACAAGCGCCGCTCGTGTTCTCCGGAGGGCAGGGGAGACAGGGCCAACATCAGCTCCTCGTGGAGCGTCGTCATGTAGCCCATGAACCCGTCACCGGGCCGGTAGGTCAGGCTCTCTTGGCGACCGCCTTGCGTGGTAGTCAGCGTGTCGGCGGTCGAGGCAAACTCGAGCTGGGCGGCATCGCTGCGCTCGACTCCGCGGATCAGCCGACCGGACGCGTCGAGCAAAATGCGACTTTCGCTTTGCAGCTGGTCATGGTCGGCCACCTCTAGCTCGATCCGAGTCTCGAACACGTGCAGAACCCGGCCCGTGCTTTCGTCGGTCTCGGTTCCGAGGTAGCGCCCGTACGACGTGCCGATGTCCACCCCGGCTTGTCGGAACCGCCACGCCCGAACCTCGCCGACCGGGTAAAGCGAGGCAACGCTTCCCGCTTCCCACAAGTTCGCCTGGGTTGCTGCGTCGGGGGCCGTGGGCTCCAACGCGGCCGGAGGGGGTACACACGCGGTTCCCGAGAGCAGTCCGAGGCCGAGACCGAGGGGCCCGGCAATCGCTCGCCAGTCGTGGGGCACGACCTAGGCTACCATGGGCGCATGCCCTGGACGCGAGACGAGATGGCCGCTCGAGCGGCGCGCGAACTGCCACCCGGCGGGGTCGTCAATCTCGGCATCGGCATTCCCACGCTGATCACCAACCACCTCGATCCGGACCGAGGCGTGCGCGTGCACTCGGAAAACGGTCTTCTCGGTATGGGTCCATTTCCCTACGATGACGAGGTCGATCCACAGGTCATCAACGCCGGCAAGCAAACCGTCACCATCGAGGCCGGCGGCAGCACCTTCGACTCGGCGCTCAGCTTCGCGATGATCCGCGGCCAGCATGTCGACGTGGCGGTACTGGGGGCGATGCAAGTCAGCCACCGTGGAGACCTCGCCAACTGGATGGTGCCAGGTCGCAAGGTGGCGGGCATCGGAGGCGCGATGGATCTGGCCACCGGGGCGCGTCGCGTCATCGCGGTCATGGCCCACTGCGATCGCAACGGGAACAGCAAGCTTGTGCCGAGCTGCTCGCTGCCGCTGACGGCGGTGGGGTGCGTCGACCTCGTGGTCACCGACTGCGCGGTGCTGGTCATCGACCGCGGCGCCAGCGAACCGGCGTTTCGCCTGCTCGAGGTCGCTCCCGAGGTCTCCGTGGACGAAGTCCGGACTCGCACAGCGGGTCGCCTGGTGGACTGAAGCGCGCGGGGGCCGAGCCCGCGGAGGGGTCCGACCGGACAAGGGGCTTGTGCCCCCGGCGAGATCGTGTAAAAGAGCCGCTTCAGCGCGGGCTCGTAGCTCAATTGGCAGAGCAGCGGACTCTTAATCCGCGGGTTGAAGGTTCGATTCCTTCCGGGCTCACTAGGAAAACGGTGTTTGGCGGGGGTTTTGGAAAGTGGGTGTTTGGCGGGGGCACACGGGGGGCACAGATAGGCCGGGGTGGGGCCGGGAGAAGCGGACGTTCTGGCTGGTCTTCGATGCGGCGAAGCTGAGCTTTGTGGGTGTGCGTAGGGTCCGGTGCAGACGGGCGTCTCGAGGCGTGGCACGGCACTTCTCGCGAAGGCGCCGGTTCAGTCGAGACGAGGCTGCGACAACACCTTCGGCACGTCTCACC
>QKPP01000200.1:0-2935 GCA_006508105.1 Myxococcales bacterium FL481
AGCGACACGGTCGCGATCGCGACTCAGCAAGAACCCCTGGAAATGCAGCCGCTCGCGTTGTGCAGCGGTGAAGTCAAGCCCGAGGTCGTCTATGGTTTCTTCGATGAGTTCGCGTTGAGCGTCAAGGTCCCATGCGGGGTACCGGCCTTGCTCCAGGCGTCTCGTGAGCCTCTCGAGAAAACCCGGAGCCCAGGAGAACTCTTTCGGGCGCACGACGTGAGTCGCGAATGCGACTTCGTTTGCGGGCTCGATCTCCTCATTCACCTCGCATCGACGCGGATTTGCGGCGAACGGCAGGCACGCGGCATGCGGGTAGCCGAGTTCGAGGTATCGCTCAGTCCACTCCTGACTGATCGGGAATGTCAAATCGTGCAGTCCGAGCCCGGCAATGACCTCAGGGTTGACCAGTTCAGGCATTTCATCGAGCACCCAAACCAGACACGGGATATGTTGCGGTAGCGCGTCTTGTAGCTCGGGACGCACATGGTCCGCGAGCAACACGACATCGGGCTCAAACCGAGCGAGCGAGGTGAGCGTAGCGCAGGTGCTGACCCTCTCGCCGTGGTCCGCCTCCATGGCCAACTCAGTCTGATGCCCCAATGCCCGAAATCCTTCCAGCAAATCGGCCACCACATACTGCAACACCGCGGTATGTCTCGACGTGAGGCCCCACACGCGTAGCGGTTCACCGGCGTCGAGTTTGGCCAACAGCCGCGCGTGACGATCCGGGGAATAGTCGCGTTTCAGCTTTAGCAGGGCTCGTTGCGCGAGCTCACGCCGATTGGCGTCGACCCGCTCCAACGCGCCTTGCACGGGAGCTGGCACATGCGCGCGAAAATCTGGGATGATGCGAAACGGGTTCTCGGCAAAGCTCAAGCAAAACTGTTTGTATGCTGATCGCCCAGCAAACAGCTTGATCTGATCGTTTCGCAGGTACGGGGAGAGATCGAACAACTCGATCAGGCGGCGAAAGAGCGAAAGGTCGGGCTCGCACAGGTAGATCAGCTGGCGCCAATCGACCAGCGCAGTGCTCACGCGATTGCGCGTCAGCGCCACGATGCTGCTCAAAGCCGCGACAGTGCCCACGCACGCGTGAGCTGAGCGAGGATCACGAAGGCCCATGAGAAAGTCTCGAAACCGATCCGGTGCACTGGGTGCATTCTTCGGGACAAGACGGTGATCCACCTCCTCGAACAGCAACGGGTACTCCGCGAGGTAGGAGCGATCGGTGGCGCGATCGTAGATCCACGGCGAGTTTTCCACCCGAGCCACCTCGATCGCGGCCGCGTCCACCTGCTCGAGTGGCGTGACAAGCTCGGGGAAATGCTCGGCGAGATGCACCAAGTTGTGCCGAACGAGCTCGTCTCGCTGGCGTCGGTCATGCACCTGCAACGCACTCAACTCGTCCTTCGCTGCGCCGAGCGAAACCCCGTCCGACTCCATTTGCTCTAGAAACCCCTTTGCCCGCGAGAACTCTCCCAGCTGGGACCAATACGCCGCGAGTTGGCTCGGCCGCACCATCGATGGACTGGAGCCGGAGGCGGCCGACAGCAAGCGCAGGGCGTAGAAGGTATCGCCACAGGTGCCCAGACGCTCAACGAAGCGGAGCAACGCCGCACGCGACTCGGCACATCGCAGTGCTTCCCCATTGGTCAGGACTTCGTCTATGCCGGCCGTGCCCAGGGGTTCGACCAAATCGCGCAATCGACCCACGGCGCGGCCCAGACATGGAACGTCGGCAAGCCGCTCCGGGTCAGCCACCACCAACGACTGCCGCAACGGAGCGGGCCGCTCCGCGAGCACCGCCCCGGCCGCCACGAGCAGCTGAGCATCATCCGGTTCGCCAGCATAGTCGATAGTCAGCCCGTCAACCGAACGCCATGCACCCGCGCTCGACGACTCGCGGAAACGCCGAAGTTGCGCCGGCGAATCGACAAAGACCACGCAAGACACGCCTGGGAAGGCCTCCAGCAATGCCGCGAGCAAGTTGGGATGAGCCGCGCCAACCAGGAACAGATGCTCCACGCGCGACGGGTCCACCGCGCGCAGCCGTGCATCGGTCTCAGCGGCCGCCACGACCGCGGCGATCGCCCCGGCCGCCAGGCGCTCCGGCGACGTCGACGGCTCGGACACGTCGGCAGGAAGCGTCAGGGGCTGCGCACGAGACTTCGACAACTCCACCATTAGCGACAAGACCTCGCGTTGTACCTAACGGCCTCCATCTCGTCGCAACAGCGCAGATCCGGGACAGAGCCGCCGGCGGCACGTGAGTAGGCCCCGGAGACCCCCAAACGCCAAGCGGTGTGGCGCCGCTGGCCTGCGATCTGGCAGTCTCGCCTCACCCCATGAAGCTGCGTTGCTTTACCGTCGGGCGGTTTGCCGTCAACACCTACTTGATCGAAGACCCGGCCACCGGCGTGGCCGCCATCGTCGATACTGGAGAGGACACCGAGCTGGCCGACCGCCTGGATGCCATCGAGCCGCGGCCCAACGTGCAGATGATCTTGCTGACCCACGGCCACGTCGACCACGCGGGATCGCTCGTCGAGTTGCAGCGTCGCTTTGACGTCCCGACCTACCTCCCGCGCCTGGAGCAACCGCTATTCGCAAGGCTGCCGCAGCAAGGCGACTGGTTCGGGATGCCCGAACTGAACCGGCCGTGCGGGCGGATCGACCACTTCGTCGACGACGGAGACGAAATCCCCATCGGCGAGACGACGGTGCGGTTCCTATCGACGCCAGGACACACGCCGGGCCAAGGCTGCTACTACGACGACCAGGACATCATCGTCGGTGACACGCTGTTTGCCGGGAGCGTCGGACGCACCGACTTCCCCCTCAGCGATCCAGCCCTCGCACGCGCCAGCCTGACCCGGCTCATGGCGTTGCCCGGCCACCTGCGGGTGCACAGCGGGCACGGCCCCGTTACCACGCT
>QKPP01000200.1:2945-3287 GCA_006508105.1 Myxococcales bacterium FL481
CATACGCCCGTCTGCCATGATCAGCGGGTGCGTATCGTTGGTCTTCTCATTGCGCTGCTCACTGGTGTCACCGCTTGCGAACGGCCGCCAACCGGTACGGCGACCGCCGCCGTCCCAGCCGACCGGGCCAAACCGGCGAAGTCCGCCGTACAGGACGCAGCCGCGCCTCGCCCTTCGCACCAGCCCGCGGCCGCGCCGGACCCGACCCCGCCGCCTCCCCCCCCTCTGCTCACGCGCTTCGGCACCGCGGCCGACGTCGAGTACTTCGAGGTCATCGTAGGCAGCGAGAACATCGACGCGCCTCTACCGATGGTCGTGGCCATCCACGGACTCGGCGACCGC
>QKPP01000200.1:3297-3977 GCA_006508105.1 Myxococcales bacterium FL481
GCCGGCTCCGGAGCGGGCGAGGGCCGGGACTTCCACAGCCCGAAGACCACCGCCGCGGTGCCCCCCCAGAGGACCGAGGCCGGCGGGCGCCTGAAAGACCGGGGACGGCTGATCTTCCCCCGCGCGCTCGACCCCTACGAGCACGGCGGCTTTTCGTGGTTTCCGGTCCGCGCCCGCGACCCGGACGTAGAAGCACTCTCCCGCGGCATCAGCCGAGCCGCGCACGCTCTCGCGGCGGCGGTGCGCAACGTCGTCCGGGAACGCCCCACGCAAGGTCGCCCGGTGCTGACCGGGTTCTCGCAAGGGGGCATGCTGTCGTTCGCCCTGGCCACGTCGCACCCGTCTTTGTTCTCCGCCGCGTTCCCAGTGGGCGGATGGCTCCCGCCCCCGCTGTGGCCGCTCCGCGTCGATGATCCCCGCGAGTTTCCACCGATCGTCGCGCTGCACGGGGATACCGACAACGCGGTCGCGCTGGGACCGACACAGGCCGCCGTGACCGAGCTGCGGCGGCGAGGCTTTCGGGCTCAACTGCACGTCTATCCCGACGTGGGACACGTCATCGTGCCGCCGATGCGTACGGAGCTGCTCGATCTGATCCGCCAAGAGTTGGCCCAGCAATAGTTCAAGACGACCGCGCGCCATAGCGGCCAGTGGCCGGCGTGGGTATTATCCGCCGATGA
>QKPP01000039.1 GCA_006508105.1 Myxococcales bacterium FL481
TCGCTTGCATCCAGGGGTCGCGTTTGCTGGATGAAGCGGAGCGCGACCGGCTGGTCGAGCTTCCGCGAGATCGTCGGCTCGTGTTTGTGTGCCACCATGGAGGTCGCAGCCTACGGGCCGCGCAGTCGTTCGCGGCGCTTGGCTTTTCTCAAGTAGATAACGTGGTGGGGGGCATCGACGCTTGGGCGCAAACGATCGATCCTTCGGTGGCACGGTATTGATTCGCCGACGCGCTGGCCTCGGGGTTTAGTCGCGATCGCGGTCCACGACGTTGGCGACGAAGTCCTCGATGGTGTACGGCGACTCCGACGCGAATCGGTCGTCGAGCCGGGTGGCGTTGGTGATCCGATCGAGTCGAAAACTGCGATAGTCCGCCCGAAGCTCGCACCATCCGCCGACGGTCCACACCGTGCCCCAAAAATACAGTCCGAGTGGGCAGATTGTGCGGTGCGACGCGACTCCTTCGCGATCGACGTACTCGAGATCGACTTTGTGGTGCGAATCGATGCAGCGTCGCAACACGCCCACGGCTTGTCGCAGGCGGTCGGGTACCTGAAAAGACGGCGCGAACAAGGCGGTGTGGTCGACGAGTCGTCGCTCTCGCGGCGGGAGCACGGCCTGGATCTTGTCGACCGCCGACTGTGCGGCGCGACGCAGATCGTCGTCGGCCCAGCTTTGCACCATACGCGCGCCGAGTACCAACGCGCGCGTCTCTTCCACGTTGAGCATCAGTGGCGGTAGTTCGAACTCGCGGCCGAGTTGGTACCCCACCCCGGCTTCGCCTAGGATCGGGACGCCGGACCCGGTGAGGTCCGCGATGTCGCGGTAGATCGTGCGCTCGGAAACCTCGAGTCGAGCGGCCAGCTGCGCCGCGGTCGTGGTCCGTCGGCGACGCAGCAGCTGGACGATCTGAAACAGCCGATCAGCTCGACGCATTCGGCGACGAACTGTGCGAGGTCGGATGGAAAAAGTCCAAGATGGCTCCGTGGGGGTCGCGTACAAGGAAGCTACGCCACCCCCAGGGCCGATCGACGGGGGGACCCAGCGGTTCGACTCCACGGGCGAGCAGCGTGGCGTGGAGCTCGTCGGCGTTCGGCGTCGGCACACTGAACACAAGGCCGCCGCCGGTGTGGGGCTCGACGGGCTCACCGAACGCCTCGCCGCCTGCCGGCGTCATAAACGACAGCTCGGGACCCGGCTCATCGGCGCCCCAGCGCACCTGAACATAGTTTTCCATGTCCGTGACGAGTTCGAAACCCAGCCGTTCGACGTAGAACGCCCGAGCGCGTTGAAGTTCGTTCGTCACGATGAGCGGGAACAGTTTGTTGGGCAGCGGTTGGTTGTCGACTGACATGCTGACAAGGTAGGCGAGCCGTGCTGACAGCGTGGTGTCAGGAGAGTTGTCGGAACCGGCCGGTCCGACAACTCCGCGAGAACCGGTTCGTGGCCCCGCGTCCCGCCGAGCGTTCTCGAAGGCGCTGCTAGGATTTTGGTCGTGCGCTGAACAGGCCGAGCTGGGCCTCGTCGACGTTCCTCGCGGTCTCGCGCAGCAGCGCGGTGAGCGAGGGATGGCACGACTGGCAGCCAGTTCCGGCGTCGCAGGCCTCGCCGATTTGGGAAATCGAACGCGCGCCGCGGCGGATCGCCTGGCGAACCTGTTGCTCGCTAACCTGAGAGCACTTGCACAGCAGGCGGGGCACGGGGTGCTCTAGCTCGCAGCGCGGCGACGGGCAAGGGCTGGCAAGTGGGGCTCGGGTTTGGCCGGCGATGGACTCACGGCGTCCGGGTCTGGTCGGGTCGCAAACGAAGCAGGCCCGAGCGTCGCTGCTGCACAGCGACGCCCGGGCCTCGGGGGGGGCAGACACCGGCGCCCGGGATGCGACGACCCGGGCCACCGGTCAACGGCCTATTCGGCTTCGATCACGCCCAGCGAGCTGTCCGGGAGCTGGGCCACCAGCACGACGCCCATGGGGTCCGCGTCGTCGTTGTTGGCGAACACGTTGACGATGCTTCCCGGCTCCACGCCAGACAGATCCGCAATGAACACCAAGTCAGGGCTGGCATCGTTGTCGACGTCGATGCCGAGATCGTAGCTGGCCGGCGGCACGTCAAGGGTGGCGTGCGCGCCGTAGTCGACGTCTTCGAGCAGCGGCGCCGGGTCGCTGCCCTCGGTGACGTTCCAAATGTCGACCTGGCCGACGGCCGGGGCGGCGTGCACGACCTGCAATCGGAGCAACTCATCGTCCAAATCGGACACATCGTCGGAGAGGGCCAAAATGGACAGATTGCCCGCCTCGAGGTCGCCGATCGCCGCCGCCGTGTAGCTCGCCCCCTCGGCGAGAGCGATGGGGTCGGTGGAGATCGCCGCGTCCTCCGGTGTGCCACCGGCGAGCGACACGGCAAAGGTGTGCTCTTCGGCGGGAAGGGCCACGTAGTCGGTCCCCTCGCGGAAGTCGAGGTCGGTGATGGCGGCCGGCTCTTGGTCGTCTACAAAGACGTCAACCTCGGGCACGCCGACGCCGAGATGGACCACGCGAATGTGGGCGTCCGAAGCCGCCGCATTGGCGGAGATCACCGCGATCGTGCTGTCCGGAAGCTGCGCGATCAGGGACACCTCGGGGGTCTCCTCTGCGTCGTTGTTGGCGAACACGTTGACGATGCTGCCCGGGGCGATGCCGGACAGATCCGCGGTGAACACCAAGTCCGGTGCCGCGTCGTCATCGACGTCAATTCCAAGGTCGTAGCTGGCGGGTGGCACGTCCAAGGTGGCGTGCGCCCCGTAGTCCACGTCCTCCAGCAGCGGCGCGGGGTCGCTGCCGGCGGTGACGTTCCAAATGTCCACTTGGCCCACGGCCGGGGCCGCGTGGACGACCTGAATCCGGATGTTCTCGTCGTCCAGGTCGGTGACGTCATCCGCGAGCGGAAGGATCTCCAGGTTGCCCGTTTCCAGGTCGCCGATGGCGGCTGCGGTGTAGTTGGCCCCGGCCGCGAGGGCGATGGGGTCCGTGGTGATGGCCGCGTCCGCCGGCGTGCCGCCGGCGAGTGACACCGAAAAGACGTGTTCATCGGCCGGGAGGGCGACGTAGTCCGTGCCCGCGCGGAACCCGAGGTCGGTGATGGCCGCGGGCTCTTGTTCGTTCACGAAAACGTCGACCTCGGGGACGCCGACTCCGAGGTGGAGTACCCGAATATTGGCCTCCTCGTCGTCTTCTTCAGCGTTGGCCGGGATCACTGCCACGGTGTTGTCGGGCAGCTGGGCGACCAGCGACACCTCGGGCTCATCGGCGGCGTCATTGTTGGCGTACACGTTGACGACGCTGCCGGCTGCGATGCCCGACAAATCGGCGGTGAACGTGAGGTCCGGCACGGCGTCGTTGTCGACGTCGATGCCGATATCGTACGAGCTCGGGGGCAGATCCGCGACGCCGCTGGCCGCGAAGTCCACGTCCTCAAACAGCGGCGCGGGGTTTTCCGGGTCCGTGACGTTCCAGATGTCCACTTGCCCGACGGCCGGCGCCGCATGGACGACGCGGACCCGGATGGAGTCCGCGGGGAGATCGGTGGTGTCGTCGCCAAGCGCGAGGATCTCGAGGTTTCCTTGCTCGAGGTCCCCGACAGCCACGGCGGTGTACTGAGCGTTGGCACTCAATGGGAGCGCGTCGGTGGTGATCGCTGCGTCTTGCACCGAGCCACCGGCGAGAGCGACTTGAAAGGAGTAGGAGGCTTCTGGAAGCGCGACGTACGCGGTCGTCTCGCGGAAGTCGAGGTCGGTGATCGCGGCCGGGGCTTGTTCGTTGACGAACACGTCGACGGCGGGCACGCCCACGCCGAGGTGCATGACGCGGATGTTGGCATCGCCGGCTGCGTCGTCGTCGTCGTCGCCCATGGCGTCGTCGTCGTCGCCCATGGCGTCGTCGTCGTC
>QKPP01000036.1 GCA_006508105.1 Myxococcales bacterium FL481
ACGACGACGACGACGACGACGACGACGACGACGACGACGACGATGACGACGACGACGACGACGACGACGACGACGACGACGACAACGTATACAACTACTCGAGCGTACTCAGAGTCGATCGGACCGAAGGATTCATCGAGATGGCTCGCATCCGGGAACCTTGGGACAGCGGAACGTGGTGGACCGAGGACCGAAACCGACGCTCAGTCATCGTGGGCGGTGTGCTGTATTCGATCTTCAGCACCGGGGTGGTCGCGTCCGATATGGACGCCGACTTCGTGACCATCGACGAGTTTCCGTTTTAGCGCCGGCGCTGCGCTGGAACCGAACCAAGTCGAGGGGTCTCGACCGCGCCAGCGCGCCGCGAGCTCTGGTCGAGGGCATCTTTCCCGCCGGCGCGCCGCGAGCTCTGGTCGAGGGCATCTTTCGCGCCAGCGCGCCGCGAGCACGACCCAGGTCGACGGGCATCAGCCCCGCGGCAAACGGGCCGTCGCAGACCGTGGGGCCCGTCGAGCCGCACGGCACGGCCGCGTCGCACCGCCTCGCAACGCCTACCTCGCCGGCAGAAGCCACTGGAACGCCTGAAGGAACCGATCTTTGCCCCCAGTTTCGACCACCTCACCGTGAGCCATCGTCAAGCGGTCAAAGTCCCACTGGACGATCTCCCCGATCTCCTTGCACGCCACCCCACGGTTCATTCCCCTTCGCTCCAAGATTGTAGTGCGGCAACCAGGGTAGCCCCCGAGCGTCCACAAGGCGGCCCGGGTGCGCCACGGCGCCCGCGAGGAGAAATTCATCACCAAGTCCGTGACGACCAACGTACGACTCGGCCGATGCAGCACCACCACCTCATTCGTCATCTCGAAGCACCTGAGAGGGTACAAGTCGATGTCGGGACCAAATCGCGGTTCCCGCGAGTCCACGACCCCCGTGAACCGAATGTCAGGCCGCTTCTCTGGCAGCCCTCGCACCCCCCAGATCTGGCAGTCCACGTCTATCCAGTGCCCCAAGTAGAGATGGTGGTACAGATTCGGGGCCAACACCCAGCGCACCTGACCGAGGTCGCGCAAGGACGCTGGCTCGACGGCAATTGGCGAGTGCACGAGCAAACCGTCACCAGTGTCGAGTACGGTCATGCGCGTGCCGAGCTCGAGGCCGAGAAAGCGCTGGGGCGCATCGGCAACGTGAACCCCGGGGGCGAGTTCACGGATTTGAAGGTCTACCATCAGCTCGAGTCTCGCGTCTGTCGCTGAGCGCAAGCTGCCATGGAACCCAGGCGAACGCCAGGTCGGGACTCACCCGACGACCGACCGCGGCCACTCGGCCCCCGTGACTTCATCCGCTGCGTGCGGTCCGGGCCGTCCCGTCCCCAAGTTGCGCGAACCCGGTGAGCGGCCGAGATCCAGCGACCATCGTGGACCCACGATCCGGATCGGCCCCGCGCGAACCCTCCGGCGGCCACGGGCGACGCCGTTGAGCTCACTGCGATCGGCGGTAGAGCGAGAAACCGTCGTCCGAACGAAACCCGAGACGGCGGTAGAACGGGCCGGCATTCTTGGTGGCCAGCCCGACGCTGGCGACCTCCCGGACCCATGGGTGGTTGAGGAGCAACTTCATGAGCGCCGTACCCACCCCGCGCCCGCGAACGGCCGGAGTGACCACCGTGTCCATCACGTACGCGCGACGATATCGGTCGCTCTGCGCCCGCGCCATCCCGACCAAGTCGCCTTCGGGATTGAGCGCACCCACCCACGCTGGGGACAGCTCGTGCACCTTCTCCAGCGAAGCCAACTCCTGCCCTTGCGTCCAGTACTGCCCCTCCAGCAAGCGCCCGGCCTGCGCCCGCTCGCGTAGCGTGCAGTGCACGATCAGGCGCACCGGCCCCGGCCCGCGAAACACATCGGGCCAGGGCTTGGCCGGGTGCGCCTCCAAAATCGTGCGAATCGCGGCGAGGTCTCCCTCCCCTCCCCGCTTCCACAACGCCAGCACGATCCGCTCGATCTCCGGCCCCGCGAGATGCTGCCCGAGCTTGGCTTTGCCAACCATATGATCGAGCCGGATCCGGTAGACGGGCAATCCCTTCAGCGCCGAGTGATACAGGGAGTCGTCGTGGTGGATCGGCTGGTATCCTCCCTCGGGCTGAAGCCGCTCCATCAACGCTTGCATCCCCATCGCTTTGGCCGACGCCTCTTCCACTCGCTCGAATCGACCTCGACCGGCCACACTGCGAAAATAGGTGGTCGCCGGGCAAGCGCGTTGGGGGTCGCGGGCGTAACTGGGGATCCGGGCGACGAGCTCATGCGCAGAAATGGCGACGCGCCGCCCGACGAGGCGGTTTTTTTCGCCAGGCGCCCCGTGGAACCACAGCGCGTCATCAGCGATGGCGTGATGCAGCACGCGAACGATGGGCTCACCGGAGGCGTCGGCTCCGCCGACATGCAGCTCGCCCACGCGTTGGAGTAAAGCCCACTGTTCTTGGAGCGGGAGTTCAAACCGAGCTCTTCTCAGCACCCGCCGAGCATGCGGGCTATCTGGCCTACCGGAAAGGTCCAGTTGTCAAAAGAATGATAGACCAGCTCGGTGGCCGACTGGAACATCGAACTCGCCTTGAACCCCGGACACCACGAGCCTTTGTTCGTCCAGCTCGCCGCGGCACTGGTGCGAGAGATCGAAAGCGGCCGTCTGCGACCAGGCCAGCGACTTCCTGGCACGCGCACGCTCGCCACCCGCCTCGGCGTGCACCGCAACACGGCGCTCGCAGCCGTTCGCGAGCTCCAAAGCCAAGGCTGGGTCGAGACCCGACCCGCCAGCGGCACCTTCGTGGCCCGCCGGATCGCCGCTTCGAAGTCGCGTCAACGCCGACCTCGAACGGAGCGTCTCGGCTTCTCCCTCCCCGACATCGCGGTGCCGCCTCCGTTGCCCGACCGTGAACCCGAGCTTGTCGACCTGTCGTCGAGCACCCCCGACCCCCGAACGATTCCCGCGGCGTTACTCAGCCGCGCCTACCGCCGCGCCCTGGTGCAAAACCCGAGTCTCTTGGACTACGGCGATCCGCACGGCTCGCCGCGGCTGCGCCGGGCGCTCGCCCAAATGATCGCCGACCGGCGAGGCATGGCCATCGATGCCGAGGATCTGCTGATCACGCGGGGGAGCCAGATGGCGATCTGGCTCGTCGCGCGCAGTCTGGTGACCGCGGGCGATGGCGTCGCTGTCGAGTCGTTCGGGTACCCTCCGGCCTGGGACGCACTGCGTCACGTTGGGGCCCGATTGCTTCCCATCCCCGTCGACCGTGAAGGCCTTGACGTCGACCGACTGCGTCGAGTCGTCGACTCTCACCCGATCAAGGCGGTGTACCTCACGCCACATCACCAGTACCCGACCACCGCCACGCTTTCGGCTCAGCGTCGGCTAGCCCTGCTCGAACTCGCGCGACAACACGGATTCGCCGTGATCGAAGACGACTACGACCACGAGTTTCACTACGATGCCCGTCCTGTCCTCCCGCTGGCCCGCCTCGATCAACACGGGGTGGTGGTGTACGTGGGCACCTTCTCAAAGGTGCTCGCCCCGGGCGCCCGCGTGGGCTACCTCGTCGCTCCACGGCCACTGCGCGAGCGCATGGTCCGGATCCGCCGCTGCGTGGATCACCAAGGCGACCACGTGCTGGAGTCCGCGCTAGGTGAGCTCCTCGAAGACGGCGAGATTCAGCGCCACGTCAGAAAGATGCGACGCCTGTACGGGCAGCGCCGCGACGCCGCACTACAGTTGCTCGCGGAGCTGGTTCCGTCGTGTCGCCCGCGGCCGGCTGCGGGCGGCATGGCCTTTTGGTGTGACGTCGAGGGCATCAACGTGGAAAGCTGGCGCCGACAAGCCCGGCGGATCGGCCTGCGCATTCGAACGGCGCAGGAGTTTGCCTTCGATCGGCGCGCCCGAAACCAGTTGCGCCTCGGCTTCGCGCGCCATGACACGGACGAGCTCGAGGCTGCGTTGACGCGCTTGGCCCGGTGCGGCGCGACGACGTCGTGAGGCGAGGACGAGCCCCTCGCAGCTGCCGGGACCGCGGAGCGTAGAGGTGCGGGCGCACAGCTGACGGCGCACAGCCGGGCCCCGGCTCTCCCCCGGTATTTGCCGCGCTACGAGCCCGCGTCATCCGTGTGACGACGCGCACCCCCCCGACGCTCCGGACGCGGTACGTTGCGACCCGATGCTCGAGGCCCGCCCGCTTGCGCCCGTCGTCAGCGCCAGTGCAGCGTGCTTTTTATCGGCGTGCATCGGAGCCGGTCTACCCGGCGCGACCCCGGCTTCAGCGTACCAACACCGCGATCCGATCGATTTGTCGCGACTGCGGACGACTCGGGAGCAAGCGGAGCGAAGACCCTCCGACGCCCGGGCCCAGTTTGTCGCCGGCATGGCCCACGTCCGCGCGGCACTGCGCGGCTACGTACAGGCGCGAGATCCCGCGGAGTTCTACCTCGAGCGTGCGTTCCGTCTCGATGCCGATGCGTTCCCCAGTGCCCGAGTACTGGGGAGATTCACCAACATGCGCAGCTCGGTCTTCGACACGAGCAAAGTCCCACTCCAAGTGGAGCTGTACCGATCGATGGCCAGCACCGACGGTCGCCATCCGCAAGATCTGATGATGCCGGCGTTCCACGTCCATGGGTTTCTCGCCGCTGATTTGGCGTTGCACGACCTCGCCCAAGGTCGTGCCGTTTCCGCGTGGCGAAGGGTGCGTCGACTCGAGCGCGAGCTCGAAGCGCGGACGCAGGCCTACCCGGACGAGATCGACACGTTCTCGATGGCCGGGACGTTCGCGTCTACATTCGCGGCCGCGCTCCCGCTGGGAAAACGCAAACGGGCGCGGCAGGCCGCGGAGTACTTTGAAGTCCAACAGTCGCACTGGGACGAACTCAGCCCTCCCGCGCGCAATACGGGATGGGCGCCCAACACCCGCGTGGTGTTTGCCCTCACCCAAGCCGAGCTGTGGCTCGCCAGCGGGGAGGTCACCCAGGCCCGCCGCGCCTACGATCGCGTCCTCACCGTCGCCGCGCCAAGCACCCGGATCCGCGCTCAACTGCGCCGCGTGGCTCGGCACCGCCAAACCCACCTGCAGCGCTACGCAGGGAAGACGCAGCTGCTGCCGCCGTGGCCTCATGGCACGATCAGCTGTGTCGCCTGCCACGCCGAGGAAACGACGCTGCCTACGGACACTTTGTACGTTGAGGCTGAGCTGGATCCATAGCCACATGGTTCGTCGGTGTCGACTCGTTGTTGTCGTGGTGCTGCTGGCCGCGGTCTGCTACCGACCCGGAGAGCACAAGAAGGCGGCCGCTCATCCTGAGACCTTCGCCCCGATGACGCCCGCCCAGCGTGAACGAGTCGACAGTCTCATCGCGACAGCCAACGCCGCCCCGACCGACTTCGCCGCCCACAAGCAGGCCGGATTGACGCTGATGGAGCTCACGCTATCCGGCGCGATCGAGTGGCAAAACGAGACCGAGCGGCTGCTGGAGCGAGCGTACGAGCTCAACCCGTCGGACGACGAATTGAACCGAGTGCTCGGGCGCTTCTACAATATGCGAGCCGTCGAGCACGACTTTCGCAAGGCATCGTGGCAAAAGCGGGTCTACGCCTCCTTGCTGGGCGATCAAGCGCCCGTCGACATGACCGACGAGCACTTCGTGGCCTACAGCTTCTTTGCCCTCGCACAGATCATCGAACTGGCCGATCGCCGCAAACTCGTACGAGCGCTCAGCCGCCTGCGCCGGCTCGAGCGGGAGCTCGAAGCCCGTGTTACCGCCGATCCCGCCAACGTCGAGCTACGCGCGCTCGCTGGGAACTTCGCGCTGTTTTTCGCGGGGTACGTCCCCGTCGGCCAGAAACGACGCATCGACACCGGAATTGGCCACTTCGAGTTCGTGCGCAGCCACTGGTCCGATATGCGCCCGGGGGCGAGGGACCCTCGACGGTGCCCGAACACGTACGAAAATTTCATGTTCGAGCTCGGCGAAGCCCTCCTCGCGCGCGACCGAGTGCAACAAGCCCAAGCGATCTACGAAGAACTGGCCACGATTGCACCGCCCGCCACCCGCGCCAAAGAGCTCATTGCCGCGGTCAGTCGTCATCGACTCGCGCACCTCGACCGCTACCGCGGTCGACTCGATCTCATGCCGCCGTGGCCGAGTGATGTCGGCAACTGCGTGGTGTGCCACTCGTACACCGGCGACCTGCCCGTCGCGACCTTGGTCGTCGACACGCCAATCGATCTCACGGCGATCCCGACCACGGCGGCCGCCAAGCCCCTCGACGTAGCTGTGGCCCGCCCGGTGGACGGCTACCCCGCCGACCAGCGCGAACTCGCCGACGTCGTCGAACGCCGCTGCGGCCCGTGCCATTTCACCGGGGGGCGGGCGAGCGGCGCCGTCGATCTCCTCGTCTACGACGAGGCACGAACCCACGCAGATTGGGTTCTCGATGCGGTCGAAAGCGGTGACATGCCGCCTGAACGCCCCCTCAGCCCGCAGGAAGTGCAGATCTTTCGCCGGTGGGCGACGAGCCTCTAGTCGCCGTGCGCCTCGTCGCGGCACAACTTGCGCGCCGCCCTCGAACCTGGCACGTGCCCGGACTGGATTCGTTGTCACCTTATCGTCACGTTTGGGTCACACGCTCACGAGACTGACTTCCCGCGCCCGGATCCACCAGCTCCTTGGGCTCCCGCCATGCCGCGTTTTGTTGCTGCTCTCGTCCGCCACGGCGCCTACCACCAGCCTGAGCGGGTTCCGAGCGCTCATCTCCCGCATCCCCTCAACGAGGAGGGCGAGGCGCAGGCCCGCGCCGCGGGCGAGGAGATCGCCCGCGAACTCGCGCGATCCCAGCTGAAACTGACCAGCCCCGTCTATTGCTCGCGACTGCTCCGCGCCTGGCAGACCGCCCAGTTGCTGAGCGAGGGACTCGTCGCGCCGGGTGCACCGGGACCCGTGCTGCCCGTTGAGGAGCGAGCCGAACTCGACGAGCGATGCCTTGGCAGCGCGGCCAACCTCACCGTCGACGAGATCGAACGTCTCGCCACCGTCGATCCCCGCCTGCCGGCGTTGCCAGCGGGCTGGAAGTCTCATTCGTCGTTCCGGCTGCCGTTTCCGGGGGCCGAGTCGTTGGCACAAGCGGGTGCCCGTGTCGCCGGCCTCATTCAGTCCGAGACCGCGCGCCATCGGGACGCCGGCGACGTGATGACCGTTTTTGTCGGCCATGGAGCCGCGTTTCGTCACGCGGCCGCCGTACTCGGGGCGCTCAAATGGAGTGAGGTTGGCTCAGTGTCGATGTTTCACGCGCGCCCCGTCTATCTCGAACCTCAAGGTGCCGCGTGGCGTGTCGTCGCTGGGCGCTGGAAGCCACGCCGTCAAGCTGGCCACGAGCCGCTCGATTGACCACGAAAGCTGACATGGACGCATCGTTGAACCTCGTCCGGCCCCCATCTTCTCACCAACCTCGCCTCCCGGCTCCCGCCTACGAGGGCGCGCAGTGGCTGTCGGCGCGGCTGCCCACCTACTCCGCGCCGTGGATGAGCAGCCCTCGCCCGCGCTACCTGTGGCTGGTGCGGGGCGGGCACGACAGCGCCGCGGCAAGCATCGCCACGTACGCGGCGGGCAAACCGTTCGTCGTGCACACGCGTCCCCTCTTCTTCCTGTGCGACGTGCATGCAGACGCCGACGCGCTGGTGGCCTCGCTGGTGGCTAGCGGCGGGGTCCGCAAGTGCGGCCGGGATGTGCATGCGTTCGAACTGACCGCGGCCGGGCGACGCGGCGCCTTTGTGGTCGGCGGGGACTGTTTCGACAAAGGACCGTCGACGCTACGCCTACTTCGAGCGCTACGGCATTTGATCGATCTGGGGGCCGATGTGTCGTTGCTCGCCGGCAACCACGACGTTCGGACCTACCTCGGACTGTTGCATATTGGTTCGCAGTCGGCCCGGAGCGCCCATCTTTTCGTTCGCATGGGGAAGAAGACCGTCCCGTTGCTGCGCGAAGTCCACGACGCTTACCCGCGCCACGAGTCAGCGTCCGCTGTGTCCGAGGCCGAGATGGAGCGCCGTTTGTTCCCCTCGGAGGACTGGTTTCAATCGTTCGACGAGTCGGCCCGTGAGTATCTGTCGTCCGCGGCCATCGCCAAAGAGAAACGACGGATCGCGGAGAAGGTCGGCGAGTTCAAACAAGCCTGCGTCGACCACGGGCTCAGCTTTCGCGCGGCCCACAACGCAGCTCAGCGCGCCCGAGCCCTGTTCTGCGAGCCCGACGGCGAATTCTCGTGGGTCTTCTCCCGCATGAGCCTCGCGCAGCGCTGGGGCTCGGCGCTCCTCGTGCACGCCGGGGTCGACGATGTGACCGCGAGAGGTCTGCGCGAAGGTGGCATCGAGCGGCTAAACTCGCAGTTTCGCCACCTGCTCCACGCCGATCCCTTCGCGCTGTACCACGGGCCCCTGGGCAACATGTTCCGCACGAAGTATCGCGAGCACGAACCCGCGCTGACCGAAGCCGGCGTGCGTTCCCTGCACGCCGCCGGTATCTACGCCATTATCCACGGCCACAAAAACCTACAACGCGGCCAGCGGGTCATGCTGCGCGAAGGCATGCTGAACTTCGAATGCGATTGCTCGGTCGACTCGGGTACCCGCGACCTCGAGCAACTACCGGGAGCCGGCGCCGCCGTGACCATCGTGCGGCCAGACGGCCTCGTGATGGGCATCAGTGCCGATTGTGCCCACGCAAAGGTGTTCGATCTGGCCAAATACTTCGTCACTGTCACCGCGGCGTCACAGGAACTGGCGACAAACGGCCCCCGTGGCCGCGGCGCGACAGGCGTCCGCCACCCCCCAAAAAACGAGGTCGCAATGCACGATGACCATGTGACGACGACGAGCGCCGGTCAGCCGGAGCCGACCACTGACAAGCTCAAGTTCCGGTCGAAGCTCGGCCGGCACGAGGTTGCCAGCTACTTGCACGCGGTCGCCGCGGGCATCGAAAACGGCTCGCTCTCGTTTCATCGCGACGCCGAGACGGTTGTGCTAGAGCCAGACGACGAGCTCTCGCTCGAAGTCAAAGCCAACAGCAAGTCGGACAAGAGCAAAATCGAGTTCGAGTTGACCTGGCGCTCCCGCGATCGCGCCGCCCGCTCGCTCGAGATCAGCAGCGCGAACGTGACCCCGCCGGAGGCTGAGTCCGAACCGTCCGACGACTAGCGACCACGCCGTCGCCGAAGATGCGCCGATGAGCAACCGAGACGATCAAGAATTCACCCACGAGTCCGTTCACGACACCGCGACGATCACCGAGTACCTCTCGGCGCTCGTCGAGGCGCTCGGCGCTGGCCAACTCAAACTCCAACAAGGTGACGCGCCGCCCGTCCTACTGGCGCCCAAGTCCCCGATCTCACTGTCGTTGCACGCCCGGCGAAAGCTCGGTCGCGCGAAACTGACGCTGAAGCTCAACTGGCGCGAGGATCGGGCCGGTGCGGACGCACCCTCGTTGAAGATCGAAGTGAACGACTCGTGAGCACGACCGAGAACCGACCCCCGAGTCGCGACGCGGGCAGCCGCGCAACCGAGACACCGGCGAACGGAGCCGGAGCTCCCAGTCGCGTCGACGTATCCGCGTTGCGCGACAACCTGCACCTGATGGTGCTCGAGGCTCGCCGGCAGCTGTCTGAGTGCCGCAGCATGATGCACGAGCGAGCCGAGGTCCGCACCGCCGCGGGCTCGCTGGCGTCGCGCGATGACTACGTGGATCACCTCAAAAGCGTGATCGAAAACCACTGTTTCGAAGCGTTGGCGTCCCGCGTCGTGGCCCGCCCCGACGCCGATCTGCTACGAGCGGTGACGGTGACCGCGTCCAATCTCGAGCGGATCGCCGACTTTGCCGTCAACATCGCCGACCAGTTGCAGCAGCTCGAAGACGACACGCTCGCCGGCAGCTACGAGCCTGCGCCGTTTTTCAGCGCAGTCGAGGCCGCGCTGACTCGCATCGAAAAAGCGCTGTTCGAGCGCAACATGCCCGAGGCGCTGCAAATCTGCCGTTCCGAGGCGGAACTCGACGAACTCTACGGCCGGGTCTACCGCCGCATCATCGCCGACCTCGACGTCCCCGGCCGGCCCAAAGACCTCGTCACCACGCTGTTCGTTTACCGCTACCTCGAGCGAATCGGCGACTCCCTACTCAACATCGGCGAAGCGATCATTTTCGCGGTCATCGGCGAGAAACTGAAAATCGGCGAGTTTCAGGCCCTCCGAGATTCGCTGGAGCAATCGGACGTCGATGTTCCCGACATGTCCGAACTCGAGTTCGAGGGGATATGGGAGACCAAGTCGGGCTCGCGCATTGCCGCGATTCACCCGGCCAGCTCGGTCCCCGACGGCAAATGGGTCATCTTCAAAGAGGGCGCGGCAACCAAGGTCACCGAAGAGCGCGACGCCCTGCTGCAATGGGCGGGGCTCGCTCCCGGCATCCCGCCGCGGGTGTACAGCTACCATCGGCACGGGGACAAAGCGAGCCTGCTGCTCGAGTACCTCTACGGCGACACGTTCCAAAAGATCGCGCTCGTGGGTACCCCCGCCGCCGCCGACCGGGCGCTGGTGGCCCTGGTGACCGCACTGCGGGGTATCTGGGCGGACACGCGACAAGACGAGGTCGTCCGGCCCCATTTCGTGTCCCAGCTGCAGAAGCGATTGGGCTCAGTGCTCACGCTCCATCCCGAGTTCGCGACCGCGGCGACCACCCTCGGTTCGGTGCGCCACCCCGGCTTCGAGCAAATCGTCGAGGATGCGGCGGTGCTCGATGACCTCGAAGCGCCGTTTTCGGTTCTGATCCACGGCGACTTCAATGCCGACAACATCATTGTCGAACCGGACGGCGAAACCATCCACCTCATCGACTTGCACCGCTCGCGCCGCTACGACTACGTCCAAGACGTCTCGGTGTTCCTCGTGTCGAACGTACGCGTGCCCGAAACCGACCCCCAGGTTCGGCATCGCCTCGAACGGGTGTCATTGGCGTTTTGGCAGTGGGCACGCGAGTTCGCCGACGAGACCGGTGACGAGATGTTCGCCGCCCGACTGGGACTGGGTATCGCTCGCTCCTTGCTCACCTCGACCCGCTTCGTGGTGGATCGCCGACTGTCCCGCGAGATGTGCTTGCGGGGGATCTACCTGTTGCGTCAGCTGCTCGCGCATCGCGAGCAACACGGCTCGGACGGGCTCAAGTCGTTCGAGCTCAGTCACGACATCTTGCGATTTTGACTATGCCGAAGAATCTGAAAATCGGAGTGGTGGGAATCGCGGACGGAGCGTCCACGCAGACGCTGCTCGACCGCGTGGAGGCTGCGACCGGGCACCGGTGCTTCATCGACATGGGGGCCGTCACCACCGATCTCGCACGCGGCACGGTCACCGCGGGTGAGCTCGATTTGACCACGCTCGACGCGATCATCGTCAAGAAGATCGCCGCGGAGTACTCGCCCGCAGTCAATGACCGTCTCGAGCAGCTCGCGTCGCTGCGTCACCGGGGTGTGCCGATCTACTCGGACCCCGACCGCATGCTTCGCCTGGTCAACCGGCTGACCAACACCCTCGAGCTCGCCGGAGCGGGGATTCCGATGCCGCCGACGGTGCTCACGGAGAACCTCGAGGCCGCGATGGCGACGGTCGAACGATTCGGCGCGGCGGTGGCAAAACCGCTGTACACGTCGAAGGCACGGGGCATGACGGTATTGCGGCCCGGGCCCACGCTGCGCGAGGACCTCGTGCGCTATCAGGCGGACAACTCGCTGATCTACCTCCAGCAGTTCATGGACCTTCCTGGCCGCGATCTCGGCGTCGTGTTCTTGGGCGGGCAGTACCTCGCCTGCTACGCGCGCGTCAGCGGCGGCAAGAGCTGGAACACCACCACGAGGGATGGCGGTCACTACGAAGCGGCCGAACCCAGCGACGAGATTGTCGACCTGGGAGCGAGGGCCGCGGCCGTGTTCGGACTCGACTTCACGTGCGTCGACGTGGTCGAGACCGAGCTGGGACCGCAGGTCCTCGAGGTTTCGGCGTTCGGCGGGTTTCGGGGCCTCTCAGAGGCGTGCGGCATCGATGCCGCCCAGCGGCTTGTCGACTACGTCATTGCGGAGCGTGACCGTGACTGAGTCTGTCCCTTCTCTCGCGGCACTCGAGCGCGAGGCTCGGGGCGTCCAGGCGGCGGCCCACCAGCTTCACCTGCGGTTTTTGGACGAGCTGGTTCGGGTCGACAGCAACAGTTCGCAGCTTGTCGCCGAACTCGCCGACTACTTCAGCGAGTTTTGTGCCCCGCCGGCCCCGCCCACGATCTCGGTCACGGCGCTCGATGCCCCCGTCCCCTCCGCGCTCGCTGAACTGCCCTACTCGGTGGTGGTCCGGACCGAGCCAGGCAAGCGCGCCAAGGAGGCCTTTGTCGATCTCGACCAGGGCCGCGTCATCCACAAGGTGCGCACCGACATGGTGTTCTTGTGCGGGCCGAGCACCAACCTGGCCATCGGCCCGGCCGTCCAGAACGTCAATCAGATCGTCAACTTCATCAACACCCGATTGCTCGATCGCCAGCTCGACGCCGGCGGACTTTTGGGCCACTGCTCCGCGGTGCTCGTCAATGGCCGGGCCTTGGTGTTCGCAGGCGTCCCCGGGGCCGGCAAGTCCACGCTGGCGCTCGAGCTGATGCGACGCGACGACGTCCAGTTTCTCAGCAACGACCGAGTGACCTTTCATCCCCACGCGAGCGGCGTGGACGTGGTGGGCGTGCCGAAGCATCCGCGGATCAACCCGGGTACAGCGCTCGCCAACGACAAACTGCGCCGCGTCATGTCGACCGACGACATCGCCCGCTTCTCGGCCATGTCGCGCGATGAGCTGTGGCCCCTCGAGCACAAGTACGACGCGCTCATCGACCGCTGCTTTGGCCCCGGTCGGTTCGTCCTCAAAGCCCCCGTCGCGGCCGTGTTTGTGCTGGCGTGGTCCCACCGTGACTTGGCGAGTTCGGCCCGCTGTCGGCGAATCTCGCTCGCTGAAGACCCCGCAGCGCTCGCTGCAATCATGAAATCGCCGGGCCCGTTCCGACTCGGCCCCATGGTGCCGCTCGCTTCGCAAGAACCCGAGTACCGCACCAAACTGGCGCCGGTGCCCGTCTATCGCATCGACGGGGCGGTGGACTTCGCCGCGGGCTGCGACTGGGCCTTGTCCGTCGCACGCGGCGAAGAGCCCGCGGGCAGCGAACAACCCAGCTGAGCCCCACCAGCTCCTACGTCTGGATGGACCATGTCACGAGATCGGAGATCGGTACTCACCGTCGGTGCGGCCAACGTCGAGCGAGTCATCGTCTGCGGCCGCCTCTCTCCCGGCGACAAGCACCTCGTCGCCCCCGGCGTCGAGACGGCGGGAGGCAGCGCGCTCAACCACAGCTGTCGACTGCTCGCGGCCGGTTTCTCGGCGCTGCCACTCGTTCCGCTCGGCGATGATGTCGCCGGCGATACGGTGCGACGAGTGGTCTTCGATGCCGTGCGCGCCCGAGACGAATGCGGCGGCGGCAACCTGACCTCGTGGTTCGACCGTCTCGCCCGCCGGGGTGCGACCACTTCCGTCACGACGGTTGTGGTCGAGGCGGACGGGCGTCGCACCGTGCTGACCGAACGCGGTAGCGCGAGCGATTCATACCCGGCCGTCGCCGCGGATGTCCTCGATGAACTGTCGCCGTCCGAGATTTCGGGCGTGCTGATCGGGCACATTCACTCCGACCGAGCTTCGGCCCAAAACGCTGGCGGGCGTACCACCTCGCGGGTCATTGACCGCTTCGTCGACGATGTCCCCGTGGTCGCGAACCTCGGACGCACGCAGTACCGGCTCGGCCCCGAACGTTGGCTCGACGAATTGCGACGGGTCGACCTGTTCCAACTCTCGCTACTCGAGGCTCGCGAGTTTTGCGGCATCGCTCGCCCCTCGGTGCGGGTCATCGCGCGCTGGTTCCAAGAACGAGGCATCAACGCCCTTATCACCGTCGATCGGTTCGGGGCGCTCGGCGTACTTCGAGACTGTCGTGACGTGGTGTTTGCCTGGCCCGACGATCTTGGCGACGCCGTCCGCGACACCACCGGTGCGGGTGATGCGATGGCGGCCGCCCTCATGGCGGAGATGGTGGCGACCGGGGTGCGGGGCCGAGACTTTCGACCGTCAGATCTGGCATCT
>QKPP01000199.1 GCA_006508105.1 Myxococcales bacterium FL481
CTCCACCACGCGTCGGATCGCTTCGTCGAACTTCGGCTGGCCGTCGTTGTCTCCGGGCGGCAGCCCGAGCGCGATCGAGAGGTCGAAGGGACCGACGAAGAGCGCGTCGACTCCCGGAACGGCCGCGATCTCATCGACGTTGTCCAGCGCTTCGGCCGTCTCGATCATCGGGATGACGGCGACGCGCTCGTTGGCCTTCGCGAAGTAGCCCATCCCGTCGCGCGTGTTGACGCGGATCGGACCGAAGCTTCGACGACCCGCCGGTGGATAGCGACAGGCGTCGACCATCCGCCGCGCATCTTCGGCGTCCTGGATCATCGGGACGAGGATGCCCATGGCGCCGGCGTCCAGCATGCGGCCAATGATGCCGGGCTCGTTCCACGGGACGCGGACGATCGGGCAAAGCCCCGACGCGTCGGCAGCCCGGATCATCTCGAGCGCGGTCTCGTACTCCATGCATCCGTGCTGCATGTCGACGAGCACCCAGTCGAAGCCGAGCGAAGCGATCGCCTCGACACCGAGAGCGCCCGGCATCATGCACCAGGCGCCGAGCGTCACTTCGCCGGCGGACCAGCGGGGTTTCAGAGAGGGGGCTTCGGGCACGGTTCTTCCTCAGGCTCGCGCTAGGCCGACGGTGCGAGCTCGTAGCGGATGGGCAGATTCTTGAGCGACGAGATCCAGTAGGCGTCGATCCATCGCGGCTTCCCGGCGAGCTCCACGTGCCGGATCCGCGGGACCAGCTCCTCGAAGAGCGACTGCATCTCGAGCTTCGCGAGGGTCTGCCCGATGCAGACGTGGGTGCCCGTGCCGAATCCGAGGTGCGGATTCGGGTTGCGGTCCACCCGAAATTCGTCGGGTGCGTCGAACACCTCCTCGTCACGATTGGCAGACGCGAAATTGATGCAGACGTCCTGCCCCTTGGCGATCGGGACGCCCCGAAGCGTGGTGTCCTCGGTCGCGGCGCGAAGGAAGTTCGTCGTGGGCGTCACGTAGCGGACGATCTCGTCGACCGCGGTCTTGATCAGCTCCGGTTGCGCCTGCAGCTTGGCGAGCTCCCCCGGGTTGCGGATCAACGCGAGGAGCCCTCCGCTGATCGCACTCGCCGTCGTGTCGTGACCGGCGGTGACCAGGACGAGAACGTGCGACATCGCCTCGATCGGGGCGAGCGGGCTTTCGTCGATCGAGGCGTTGGCGATCGCGCTCGCCAGGTCCTCGCGAGGTGACTTCTTGCGCGACTCGAGCAGCTCTGAACAGAACGCCACGGACTTCGCGAAGCCATCTTCATCTTCCTCGAAATCCGGGTCTTCGTTCGCGAACGCTCGCTTCGCGATCTGCAGGACGGTCGCCTCGTGCTCCCTTCCGACGCCGAGAAGCTCGCAGATCATCCGGAGCGGGTGCGGCGCCGCGACGAGGTCGACGAAGTTTCCTTCGTTGCGCGTCGACATCTCGTCCACGAGCTCCCGCGAAATGGCGTCGAGACGCGCCCCCATCTTCCGGACGTTCCTTGGCGTGAGCCAGTCCCGGTAGATCTTCCGGTGCTTCGTGTGCTCCGGGGGATCCATGTCGAGCATCGTCCGCATCGGCGGCATGTTGTCCCGCCGCATGTTGATCATCGAGCGTTCCGTGCTCGTCCAGAGCTTGGGATCCCGGGAGATCTCGACGATGTCGGCATGCTTCGTGACGAGCCAGAAGGGATCGACGAGGTCGCTCTCGAACCACTTGACGGGCTCTTCGGCTCGGAGCCGGCGCGCCGCGGCGTGCGGAAAGCCGTGCTCTCCCCAGTATCGAGGGTCGAGGATCAGCCCCGGGTCGTCCGCCACGCTCACCGCCGGAATCCTTCGCGTGCCTTGCGCTCCTCCTCGGTCAAGCCTCCCGGCCCGAGCGCGACGGAGCGCACCGCCGCCGTGTCCGTCGGCTGATGGCCGACCGCGTGGGCCGGCGCCGGCGTCTCTGCGACGGTGTTCGTCAGACGGCCGAGCCCGTCCGCCTCCACCTCGACGACGTCACCGAGCGTCATCGGGCGCGAGTTCGCGGGCGTGCCCGTCAGCACGACGTCCCCCGGAAGCAGCGTGATGTGTCGGCACAGGTCGGCCAGCATGTAGTCGATGCCGTAGGTCATCTCGGCGACCTTCCCCTCCTGGACGATCTCCCCGTTGATCAGGGTGCGAACCGCCGACTCGCGTACGTCGACCCCGCGCACGATCCCGGGACCGACCGGACAGAAGCCGTCCATGCCCTTCACGCGGGTCATGCCGCCCGAGTCGGTGTCTCGATAGTCGTGGCAGCCGACGTCATTCGACGGAGCGAAGCCCGCGAGGTAGTACCAAGTGTCCTCCGGCGCGACGTTGCGCATCGGCTTACCGACGATCGCGGCGATCTCGCCTTCGTAGTTGAGGTACTGACAGTCGGCCGGGCGATGGACGTGGCCGCGGTGAGCGTTCATCGTCGTGGTCGGCTTCTGGAAGTATGTGGGCGTCGGGCCCATCTTCACGCCGAACTCGGTCGCGCGACATGGATAGTTCAGATGGACGCAGAGGATCTTCGTCGGGTCGCAGGGCGGGAGATAGGTGGCCGTGGCCTCATCAACCTCCCGGCCGTCGCCCAGCACGAGAACTTCACCCCGAGGCGTCACCCAGTGCGGGACGCCCTCGAACAGGATCCGTCGCCATTCTTCGCGTTCGCCTTCCAGTACGTTTCCACTCGAGAACATGATCAGTGAGCCTCCAGATCGAACCAGACGTGCACCTGGCCGGTGGCCAGCGCGTTTTCGTACTCCGACATTCTTCTCCCCTTGGCGCTCCAGTCGCGTCCACCGAGCGCGCCCGCCATCATCAGGTAGTGACCGAACTTCCCCTCCGGCTTGACGGCTTCGTACTCGGGGTAGAAGTCGATCACCGCCGCGTGATCCCCTTTCTCCCAAAGAGAGAGCACGTGGTGATCTTTCTCGCGCGCTTCGTCGTTGAGCACGAACTTCTCGTCGAAGGCGGAGTGCTTCGGCGAGTCGTCGAGCTTCGGGAACTTGTGGCTCATCCCGCCGCTGGCGATCAGCGCCACCCGGCCATCCGTCTGGCGGATGGCTTCGCCGAGCACCTTTCCGAAGTCGATGAAGTTGTGCAGCTCGGCGTGTGCGCACGTCCCGACGCGAAGGACCCTCTCTCCCTTGCCCACGTAGTGGACGATGTTCACGGTCGGGTACTGCATCGCGATGTTCGTGCTGGTCGTGTTGAAGACCGGAACGCCCTCATCCTTCGCGAGCTCCGCCGTGCGCGCGGCGAGCTGAGGCGCACCCGGAAAGTCGAAGGGATGCTCCTGGATCGCCATGGGGAGCTCGTCGGACGTATAGAGCCCCTGGTAGTGGTCCGCGCCTGCGACGACGTGTCCCAGCGTCGTGAAGAAGTGCGTGTCGAAGATGACGAAGGTGTCGGGATTCGCGCGATCGAGTTCCTTGCGTACGGTCTCGAACCCTGCGACGAGCGTGGTATCACGACCTTGCCCCATTCCTACACGGATGGCCTCGGGTGCCATGATTCCCGGCTGATGGCTCAGGACGGCGGCGGCGACGATCTCTCCCATGATCTCTTCCTTTCTTTCGCGGAGTGCACGGGGCGCGTTGGACCGGCGCCCGCGGTACGATCAAGCGAAGCTGTCTCGCTTGATCGCGACGTTCTTGACGTCGCAATAGAAGTCGAAGCTCCAGACGCCCCCCTCACGACCGATCCCCGAATTTCGGGATCCGCCGAAGGGCGCAGCGAGCTCGCGAACGAAGAAACAGTTGACCCAGACCGTGCCCGCGACGACGCGAGAGGCCAGCTCCCAGGCTTTCTTCTCGTCGCGAGTGAAGATCGTCGCGGCGAGGCCGTAACGCGTCGCGTTTGCTTCCGCGACGACCTCCTCGTCATCGCGGAACGTCTGC
>QKPP01000208.1 GCA_006508105.1 Myxococcales bacterium FL481
GTACGCGGTCAGCTACTTCAACGGGTTTTGGGCTTGGGACTCGTGGAAGCACGCCGTGGCCCTCGCCCACTTCGACCCCGAACTCGCAAAAAAACAAGTCCGAACGATGTTCGCGCACATGGACGACGAAGGGATGATCCCGGACGTCGTCTACCTCAATCCCAACGAAGACAACTGGGCCAACACCAAGCCGCCACTTGCCACTTGGGCGGTGTGGGCCATCCATCAGTTGGCGGAGGACAGCGACTTTGTCGAAGAGATGTACGACGACCTCGTGCGCTACCACGAGTGGTGGTACCTCAAACGCGATCGGGACTCCGACGGGTTGTGCGAGTACGGCTCTGCCGATGGATCGGTGATCGCGGCCAAGTGGGAATCGGGCATGGACAACGCCGTTCGATTCGACGACAGCTCGGTGGTGGCCAACGGCAGTGGGGCGTGGACGCTGGACCAAGAATCGGTCGACCTCAACGGCTACTTGTACGCTGAAAAGCAGATGCTGGCCGAGTTCGCCGACGAGCTCGGCCACGCCGACGAGGCCGATGCGTTTCGCGACGACGCCAGTGATCTCGCCGATATGATCAACGCCACGCACTACTTTGCGAACGACGGGTTTTACTTCGATACGGACATCGACAGCGGAGATCCGATTCACACCAAGGGCCCGGAGGGCTGGACGCCGCTGTGGGCCGGGGTGGCCGGGGCCGATGAAGGCGATGCGGTCGCAGAGCACATGCTCGACCCCGGCAAGTTCGCGACCCATGTCCCGTTCCCAACCTGCTCTGCCGATGAACCGGAGTTCTCCGACGGATACTGGCGCGGCCTGGTCTGGCTCGATCAGGCGTACTTCGGCGTGCAAGCGCTACGTCGCTACGGCTACGAAGACGACGCTGTGGAACTGACCGAGCGACTATTTGAGAACCTCGATGGCCTGCGTGGATCCGACGCGCCGATCCGAGAAAACTACAGCCCGACCACCGGTGACGGGCGGAACGCAGACCACTTCAGCTGGTCAGCCGCGCACATCCTACTGCTGTACCTCGACGCAGATCACCTACCGCCCGTGCCATAGGCGGGAGTGGCCCCGCGGTTAGGCCAGTCCCAACGCCGCAACACCGTCCTCGTCGAGACCAAAAAAGTGCGCGATTTCGTGGAAGATGGTGGTCTCGATCTCGGCCTCCAGCGTCTCGTCGTCGTGACCAAATGCCGCCAGCAGATTCGCCGCGTACAGCACGATACGGGTCGGCAACGGCGACACGACTGTGGCTTCCGCTACCGTCAGGCCCTCGAACAGACCGAGGCTGCGGGGATCAACCCCCACTTCCACGGCGCGTATCGACGGCCGTGACTCCAAGACGACCGGCACGTTGGCCAGGCGTCGCCGAAACTGCAGCGGCAACGAGTCGAGCACCTCCGTGGCCACGTCGATGATGAATCGGCGGTCAGCGCCCGACTCTAGATGGTGCCGAGCGTCATCGGCGGTGTCGAGCCGGAGCACGGCCAAGAACTGACGCCGACGCTCCAGGGTGTCTCCGAGTTCCTCGCACGCCAAGGCCAACGCGTGCCGAGCGTCGGCGTGGTTGGGGTCCGTTTGCACGCTTCGCATGAGGAATTCTCGCGCTCGATGGGGACCGTGTCGCTCCCACGCGACCAGGCCCCTCGCGTACTCAACCTCCCCGCGGGGCACGGCGGCGTCGGATTCAAGCGCCCGCAGCTGCTGCTCCGCTCGAGCCCAGTCCCGGGTCGCGACGGTCGACTCGAAATCGTCCCACCAACGCTGAAGCGCCGCTTCGTCCGCAGGCGCGTCTCGGCGGTTGACCACACCTGAGTTTAGAGCGGGGCCGGTCGCAGGAAAAGCTCTCGATCGCGGCCCGGTCCGCCATGTCGGCAAGGTCGCCGCGACGCAACGCTGGCCAGGACTCCGCGACGATCAAGGACGATCAGCCAACCCGCATCACCCACGCATCGCCGCGACATCGGGACCTCGCGCTAGCCAGAAGTCAGGGTCGCGTAAAGCTGTTCTCGCGCGACGCCGCGCTCGAGGAGAGCATCGGCTCGCGCAAGCTCCTCGGCGAACAGCAGGCGAAACGCGAGTTCGGGTTGGGCACCCTCTATCGGGCGGCCGTTGACGAAGTACGTGGGGGTCCCGGTCACCCCCAGTCGTTCCGCCAGCGACTGATCAGCGGCAATCCGTGCATCGAACGTGCCGCTGCGATGGTCGCGGGTGAACCGTTCGAGATCGAGCTGCACCCGCTGTGCGACCGCGGAGAGATCAGGTTCGCCAAAGCGGGCCTCGAGGGCGTAAAGCGCGTCGTGAAACGGCCAAAACTCGCCCTGAGCGGCGGCCGCTAGCGAGGCCCGGGCGGCCGAGATCGCGAGTTCACGTCCGGGGGGCAATGAGTGCTTGTAGACCACCCGGAGCTCGTCCCCGTAGCGAGCGACGAGCCGCGCGATCGTTTCATGGCCCCGGGCGCAATACGGACAGCGAAAATCCGCGAACACCACCAACGTCAGCTTGGCTGTAGCCGGGCCGCGCTGGGGCGAGTCGCCAACCGGCACGGGGTAGATGAAGTCCTCGTTGAGTCCACCGCGGGTGCCGCGCTTGGCGACGGCCACGTACCCGTGCCGTGTGGCGTGGTCGTACACGTCGAGCTGGGCCCCGTGCTCGCGTCGCCACTTCTCGGCCAAGGCGAGCTCTTGGTGCACCACCGAGCGAAACACATCGAGCGACTGTGCTCCGCGGATGTGTCGGCCGTTGATGAAGAATGTGGGCGTCGAGCGAATGCCGAAGCGTCGAGCCTGACGCAAGTCTCGCCGCAGCGCCACGGCGTGGGTGAGCTCGTCGAGCTCGCGATGGACCCGCGGCATATCGAGACCGACGGCCTCGGCGTACCTATCGAGCACGTCCGGGCTGAGCCCTTGCTGACTAAACAGACGATCGTGGAACGGCCAGAACTTGTCCTGGGCCCGGGCCGAGTGGGCCATCAGCGCCGCACGAACCGCGTTCGCGTGCGAGTCGATGGGGAACGCCTTGTAGACGAATCGAATCTGCCCCACATACTCTCGCTCGATCGTATTGACGATTTCCAACCCACTTTGACAAAACGGGCACTCGAAATCCGAGAACATGACAATGGTCACGGGAGCGTTATCCGGACCGCGGCTGGGAGCTTGATTCACGTCGATCCGAAAGCGAACGAACGGGACCCCGGCCGCGTCCTGGGTCGCGGGAATACGCAGCGCGCTGGTCTGCTCCAATACCGGCGCCACGGATTCTTCGGGTGACTCGTCTCCGGTGGTCCGGACGGACCGCGACGGAGGGGTTGCCGCGACCGCCTCCGCTGAGCCCTCACGGGGGCTCGCCGAAGCCGGCTCGGCGACGGACGGGGGCGGGGGCGCAACGCGACAGGTCGCCGTGGTCAGCGCGAACAACAAGACCCCCAACCGACGCACCATCGAGATCCTAAGCACGCAGCTCGGGTTGGGCATCGGTCACCAAGTACCGGCCGCGGTCGTCGAGCGACAAGCGCCCGACCGCGACCTCGGGGTCATGCGTGAAGAACAGACGGCCCCCGGCACGGTGGATCTCCGCGAGCACCGCCGCTTTCTCTTCAATGAGCCGCTCCGGGAAGCGATCGTAGCCCATTGTGATCGGAACATGCGCCCACGGCACGCCCGGCACGAGATCGGCCATAAACGTGATTGGGCCCTCGTCCGCGTCGACGGTCGTCAAGAGCATGCCCGGCGTGTGGCCGTCGGAATAGGTCAGGCGGTAGCGGTCGCCAAGCGTCTGGCTCCGCGGGCCACGGGTGAGCTCGAGTCGACCGGTTTGCTCCAGCAGGGCCGGCAGTTCCGCGATGAACGACGCACGGTCGCGGGGGTGCGGGGCGAGGGCGCGTTGATAGGCCGCCTCGCTCACCACGTAGTTCGCGTTCTCGAAGGCAAGTCGCGGGGCTTCGCCGTCCTGCCATGCCGTGAGCAAGCCGCCGGCATGGTCGAAATGAAGATGCGAGAGCACGATCACATCGACCCGCTCGGGAGCTACGCCCAACGCCTGCAGCGAAGTCAGAAGGACGTGATGCCCGGGTTCAACCCCGTAGCGTGCCCGCAGCTTCGGCTCGAAAAACGAGCCGACGCCCGTTTCGAGCAAAACGGTGCGACCGCTGTCCTCGCGCACCAATAGCCCGCGGCAGGCCAAGCGAATACGGTTCTCGGCGTCGGGAGCACACCAACGGGCCCACAGCGTCCGGGGACAGTTGCCGAACATGGCCCCGCCGTCGAGTCGTTGCCAATTCCCCGCGATGGAATCGAGTCGCACCACGGGTTGATAACATTGAAACAGCGGACTCGCAGCCGATGGACCCAGTGCGATCCGGCGAGCCGCGACAAGCGGGAGCGAGCGACCTGTGTCGCCGGGCCGCGATAGCCGCTGAACCGATCGCGGCGCAGGCCCAGCTTCACGCAGCGGCAACGACACCGCTGCCCGAGCGCAGGCGGTCCAGCGCGTCGCCGATCCGCAGCGCTCGGATGGCGCCGGCCCGACCGCCCCCGGGGACCAAGCGGCGTCAGCGACGAGCCACGACAACGAACCCCGCACCGCGCTCCTCACCCGACATCACCGCGGCGTGTGCTAGCTTCGCCACCCATGATCGTCGTGACAAACCGGATCTCGGTCGCGGCCGGGCACGAATCCGATTTCGAGGCTCGCTTCAAGAACCGCGCCCATCTGGTCGAAAACCATCCGGGCTTCGTACGCAATGAGGTTCATCGACCCCGGCCGATGAAGTTCGACCGTGAAACCGGGCAGTACGTCGACGACACGACCGGTCACGGCTACTACGAGGTCAAGACTTGGTGGCGCTCAATGGCGGATTTCGTGGCGTGGACCCGCAGCGAGAGCTTCGCCGAAGCCCACAAGAATCGTCCACCCAGCGAGATGTTCGCCGGCCCGAATGTGCTCGAAGTCCACGAGCTGGTCACCAGCACGGACTTGTCGCGGACGGACGATCCCTAGCCTCGGCCAGCGCCGCCGCCAGCTCGAGCGCACGTTGGCGGAGCTTGTTGTTGGTGCCGCGCACCGACAACGAGCCGGCGTGTCTACGGACCCGCGATGCACAGCGGTCGAGCGCGCCGTCGGCTTTGACTCATGGACCGCGTTCGGCCCGACTTCGCTCGTACGATCTTGCGCCGTGAACCGGCTCGGTTTTGGGTCCAGTACCATGCGTCTTTGATCGTCTTGCCGGCTTCTTTGGCAGCTTCGATATCCGACAGCGTGGGCACGCGCCAGTCATCACGCCCCGCATGGGAGGTCTTGCCGAGACGATTGCAGATGTCGTGCGCGCGCCGATACGACACGTTGTTGCGCGTCGGCAAAGTCACTTCCCACCGCGGCCCGTCGGCCACAACGACGTCTTCGCCGGTGGCCCCCGGCTCTCCGACCCGGCCCGTGCTGCCGGCCGGTGCCGCCTGCCCGGTGGATCCCGGTGGATCGTCCTCTAGCTCGAGGAGGTCTTCCTCGTTGACCGTCGCGCCAGCCCCGGTCATCGAAGCGGCCAGATCAGCCCCCGGCGCCGGCGTGGCGTCGAGGTCTTCGTGGCCGAGCCCCTTCGGCACATCACGTGGCGTCGGAGGCGTGGGCATCCGCGGTGGCGGCAAGACGGAATCACGCCGGTGTGTCGCCGAGTCGGCGGCCAAAACCCCCGCGAGATCGGCTTCGGCAAGGCGAGCGGAGTCGTCCCGCTTGGCCCGCGACACCCAAACCAGTGCGACGATGCCGATCGTCAACAGCACCACCGACACCGCCAAGCGGGGCCACGCCACCGCAAGGCGCGACGGCGCCTCCACCTGGCCGTCGGGCGCGACGGGTCGAGCGGGCGGCGTCTCGACGCCCGCCGGCCGGGCGGGGAGCGACGCGGGCTCGCGAGGCGCCTCGATCGGCACGGTCGTCGTGTCCAGTGAATCAGGCTCGGCCGGGGGATCGGCCGCGCCCGTCGTGGCATCTGGCCCTGGACTCGGCGTCGCGTCATCCGAAACTGCGGGAGCGACCGGCGGCCGCGGCGAGGCGCTGGCCGGCAACGGCCGGGGCGGGGGCAATTTCGCCGCCGTCTTGAGTTTCGGGGGGCTGGCGGGCACCCGCCGCACCGATGTCGTGGCGTCGAGTTCGGCGTCCGGAGCCGGGGAAGCCGCGCCCGCTTGGGCCGCGCCGGCGGGGACGCCGATGTCGGCTAGGTCGCCGCCCGGTTCGAGTATGTCGATTTCGCGCGTGACCTTGTTGGTGTCCTCGTGCAGCGGCCGAGTCTGCAGGACCCACGCCGACCACGTGGCCTCGTCCGCCTCGAACGGCGCCAACGCGTCGGACAAGGTCTCGGCGCTGGGAAAACGCGCGGAGCGTTCTCGCTCGATGCATCGGTTCACCACCTCGACCAACCCGCGGGGCAGATCCGGCATGATTTGCTCTAGCGGTACGAAGTCGTGGTTGGCGGCTTTGCGGATCACTTCGCCGATCTCCGCGCCCGAAAACAGTCGCTCCCCGGACAGCGCCCGATACAAGACCGCGCCGGTGGAGAACACGTCGGCCGTGCGATCGATGTTGCGACTCCCGGCCAGCTGCTCGGGCGCCATGTACTCGGGCGTGCCCAGCAGAAACCCCGTGCCCGTCGCCCGTTTCTCGCCTTCCGTGGCCTGAAACTTCGATACGCCGAAGTCCATCAACTTGACCGTGACCTGGTCATCGTCGGTTCGCTGCAAAAAGATGTTCCCTGGCTTGAGATCGCGATGGATCACGCCGGCCGCATGGGCCGCAGCCAATCCCGCGAGCGCCATGCGGACGATACGAACGACGATCCCAGCGTCGAGACGGCGATAGACCTCGAGCACTTTGCCGAAGTCCTCGCCGCGTAGGTACTCCATCACAATGTACGGGCCGATCGGGCCCTCGGCGAAATCGAGAACCTCGCAGATATGCGGACTGCCGATCCGCCCCGCCGCGCGGGCTTCCTTGCGAAAGCGCTCGTTGACCTCGTCGTAGTTGACCACGTCCGGGTTGAGCAGCTTGAGCGCCACCTCGCGTTCGACGTGCTCGTTGCAGGCGAGCCAAACCGTGGCCATGCCACCGCTGCCTAGCTCTCTCAACATGCGGAACTTCCCGTCGAGCAAGCGTCCGCGCAACGGCAGTAGCTCGCCGACTTCCGGGCAACGTAGCCGTTCAGCCTCGTGTTGCGCACCGCAGTGCGGACAGGGGCCGAGCAAAGCCGCCATGCTGGCTAACGGTAGCACGGGGGCTGCGACCGCGATGTTGTGGCACGGCGCGGCGCGCTGCCGCGGCTCATCCACCGATCGAGATGGGACGGGACCTCGTGACAAACATGCGTCCCGCCCGTCTGATCTGCCCCGCGCCAGTTCGGCGTGCCAGGGGCCCAGCTACGACGTTTGCGGAGTACCTGACGGTCGCTGAGTCGCGCGATGGACCCGAATGGTGCCGCGCTCCGATGGGTGACGAGTAGCGAATTAGGTACGTCGGCCCGCACATCGGTTTCAAAACACCTAGGGTGGGCCGAATCCTGCGTGCGAGCCGGAAGCGTCCTGCATCGAATCAGGGCCGGCCGGAAGCGAAACTAACTGCCGCAAAAGGGCACGTAGTCTCGCTTGTCGCCGACGAACCGAGCGACGGTACCCCATCCGCAACAGAGCGTATCCACTACCGACCCAGGTCACGCTCAGCAGCGGTGCAAACCCAGGAATCACGACACCGGCGTTGGCGAGCACAACGAAAATCACCAAAACCCCACAAAACACCGCTGCGAAGCCGGCACCGAATACCTCGGAGGCCAGCGAGGTGAGGTCCTCTTCAAGACGCACGCGCGTGACTCCGTCGCGAGGAATGAGCGTCAACACGACCCGTCGTTTGCCGGTGATCCCCTCCGATGAACCCGGGCTGGTCTCCCAAGTCAACGTGCGACCGACGGTCTTGATCTCCCCCGTCTCGCCAAGGGCCCGACGCACCACCTCCACGAACCGCTCCACCTCACCACTATCGATCTCGCCCGAAATCGCCGATTCCATCTCAATGCGTCGGGCGGCCCCTAGGAACCCCGACGGCGCGTCCCCGTGGCCACGCCCCGTCACGCTCAGTTCGGCGGCAGCGCGACGCACCAAGGCCTTGTCGATGCCGGCCTCCCGCGCGACCGCCTCGACCTCGGCGATCGACAAGCGGCGTTCGCTCCCGTGCTCAGCTTGCATCTCCGCCGCGCGCTGCATGATGCGCACGACCTCCTCGTCGGAGTAGCGGTGATCGTGGGGCATGGCGACCGCCGCAGGCTAGCGCACGCGCCCGCCGGCCCCCGCCGCGCCCACCGCGCTCTCGTCGCGCTGGAGGCACCCGCCTCCGCCTCGGACCGGGAGCGGCTCAGTGTGTCCGGCTCGGAGCCCCGCACGCTGGCGCGGCGCGGGAGCAGTCGGCGGTCTGCCCAAACTGACTGGGCCTCGCGCCACGCCAACGTCGCGCCGCCCGGCGCGGGAAACCCTGAGTGCCTCGCGGTCGAAGAACTAGCTGGCGGCGGGGACCGGCCGGCGCACGTTGGCCCGGTGCCCCGCGGCCGACCGCTCCCGGCCGGAGGGCCGGCCGTCTCGGCTGGCGGCGCGCTCCGATGCCCGTTGATCGGATAAACGCCACGGCCGAGGGCAGCTCGAGACACTGAGCAAAATGCCCACCGAGATCATGCTCACCAGCAGCGAAGATCCGCCGTAACTGAGAAACGGCAGGGTGAGTCCCTTCGCGGGGATCACCTGCATCACCACGGCCATATTGACGAGTGCCTGGAGGGCGAACAACGCACTGATGCCGCAGCCGAGGTATACGCCGAATCGATCCGGGGCACGCAACGCCGCCAAGAAACCTCGCCACACCAGCAAACTGAACAGACCGACCACCGCGACAATGCCCAAAAGCCCCAGTTCTTCGCCCACTGCAGCCAAGATGAAGTCGGTGTGGACCTCGGGCAAAAACCCCAGTTTCTGGCGACCGTGGCCGAGCCCGAGACCCCACGGGCCACCAGATCCGATCGCGATCAGGCTCTGTTCAACCTGGTAGTTATGCCCGGCGAGAAACGACTCAACGCGGTCACGTCGGTAGCCGACTCCCATCACCTGGGACCACAAGATCGGCACGGCCAACATGATCGCCGCGAGCACGTACGACGAGCGCGTGCCGGCGATGAACAACACCGTCAGGGTCAACGTGCCCAGCAGGATCGTCGTACCCAAGTCGCGTTCCAACAACACCAGGCCCATCGTCACCGTCGCGCTGATCATGACGGGTAGGAATCCACCGCGAAAGCTACGCACGCGCTCCCCTTGGCGCGCCAGCATGGCCGCGAGAAAGATCGCAAGCGCGAGTTTGGCGAACTCGGACGGCTGCAGGTTGATCACACCCAGCGAGATCCAGCGCCGCGCGCCGTTGACCTCCCGTCCGATGAGAAGCACCGCCACCAAAGCCACCACCGCGAGCGCCATCAGGTGCGGCGCAAAACGACGCCAGAGCCGGTAGTCCACCCGGGAGAACGCGAACAGGAGCAAAAATCCCAAACCGAGCCGCGCCCCGTGCCGGACGAGATGATACTCCCACGCCCCCGCAGCCTCGCGGCCGAGCCAGGCCGAGGCGCTGTACACCATGACCAGCCCAAGACATGACAAGGCCAGCGCGGCGAACAGCAGCCACGGATCGACACCCCGCGAACGAACCGCCGCTGACGTGGAAGCCGTGGAGGGGGACTCGACCGCGCTGGCTGCCTGCGCCATGCGAGCATTGAGCCCCAAGCGCCGCCGGCGACCAAGAAACTGACGCGCCGCACCAGGGCCCGGCCCCTGACCGCCGCCCCGCCACGAGTGACTGCCCGCGCCGACGAGGCGCCCGAGCGAGGCGCCACCGCCTGATCTCCGGACGAAACGACCCGGGGCCGCGCACCCGGCCCGTGGCGTCGGGCGTCCTCGACCCCATGGCCGGGCCCTCGGGTCGCCACGCCGCACCACGCAAGCCTAGAGCCGCCCCTGGGGTCGGGACGAGACGACCCCGAGGCCGCACCCGCCCCGAGACCACCGCCCAGCCTCGCGCCGCAGTCGGTCGCGTGGACCACCCCGCGTGGACCACGACAAGCGTGCAGCCACCCGCTGAGGCGCGACGCGGTACGCGTACCCGGGCGCAAAGTGACCGGTGATCCCGCCGCGGCCTTCGATCGGCCACCCGCAACGAGTAGCGCTATCATTTCCGCGAATGACCGCCGACACGCCGCGCAAAATCCGGACTCGACTCGCCTGGTTTGGCATCACGGCCATCGCGGGAGGCGGCTGTGATCTTCAGACCAAGTCCTGGGCCGAGCGAGCGCTATCCGATCGACCGGGGCAGTCTTTGGCGATCATCGATCCCTGGCTGGAGTTCGACCTGGCCTACAATCGTGGCACCGCGTTTAGTGTGGTCCGCGACCTGGGAGATGCGCGCTGGTTTTTTGGCGTGCTCGCGCTCGTGGTCGTCGCCGTGCTGGTGATCAACGTCGTGCGCTGGCAAGCCGAGCGCAGAGAACTGCTCGGACTCGGAGCGATCGCCGGGGGCGCCATTGGCAACGGGGTCGATCGTTTGATCCACTTGTCCGCGGCAGAGACCGGCGTGGTGGACTTCATCAAGGTGAACTATCCGTGGGGGGGCAGCTGGCCGACGTTCAACGTCGCGGACATCCTCATCGCGGTTGGAGCCGGCCTGCTGCTGCTCGGCTCCGCGATACGACGCAAGTCTCCCGAGGCTCCACCAAACGCCGCCCCGAGCGCGGCGACGTAGCCCACGCAGAGCCCGGACCAGCCCCGGTCCGGCATCCGCGAGAGGCCGTCTGCGTCCCGTCGAATCGCGCCGCCGCGAGCGGAGATCGGGAATCGAACCGCCTGAACGAACGCGTGACAGCGAGGTCGCGAGGACGGCTGGTCCCGCGACCGTCGCGTCGGACGACCACGTCGGCGGGCAACGGACATCCGACCGGCCCTTCGCCTCCTTCCGCTCGACGACCCCGCGTACTACCCTCGGCTCGGTGAGCCTGGCCGCCTTTGCCCTCGTCGCGCCCACGGTGGTGATCTACTACTGCGTCATCAAAGGCGTGGATCGCTACGAGCCAGAGCCCAACTGGCTATTGGCCACGATGTTTCTCTGGGGAGCGTTGGTGGCCACGTTCGCCGCCATCATTCTCAACCAGCTGGGGATGAGCGCCATCAGCGGAGGCTTCGGCGTTCCGACCAGCCATCAGCTCGTCGAGTGGTCCACCGCCTCGTTCGTCGCCCCGTTCGCCGAGGAAACCTCCAAAGGCATCGGGTTGTTGGTCCTATGGTTCCTGTCGACAGTGTGGCTGCAAGAGATCGATGGTCCCCTCGACGGGGCGATCTACGGCGGCATGATCGGCTTGGGCTTCACGCTGACCGAGGACGTGCTCTATGTCAGCCAAGCTGCAGCCGAGCACGGTGCCGCCGGGTACTTCCAGACGTTCGTGCTACGAACGTTGATGTCGGGTCTCGGTCACGCCTCCTTCACCGCCATGATCGGTCTGGGCATCGGTATCGCAGCCGATTCGCGCCGGCCCCTGCTGATCATCGCGGCCCCGATCTTCGGCTGGGCCACGGCAGTGCTACTGCACGCTGTCCACAACCTGTTGGCGACATTCCTCTATCTCGACGGCTCGGGGCTGGTGCTCAAGTTTCTGGTGTTTTGGACCATTGACATCATCTTCTTTCTCGTAGTCATCGGTCTCGCGTTGCGCGACCGTGGGATCGTTGCGGCGCAGCTCGCCGCTGAAGTCGGCACGCTGGTGACGCGACCGGAGTACGCCCGCGCCACGAGTCGCTGGATGCTTGTCCCCGGCTGGAACGCGCACGTCCTGCGCCGCAGCCGCTCCGGGTACCGGGCGGCACGCACGAAACAGCTGTTGCTCATCGAGTTGGCCTTCGCGAAACACCGTCGCACGCGCGGTTGGGCGACCCTGGCGCGACGCCGGGAATCCCGACTCCGGCAGGCCATCGAGGCGGAAAACCGGGCGGGCATCCTCGCGGCCTAGCCGGCCTTCCCGCTCGTTGAGCTGCAGCCCGCCCGGTGAGGAGCAACGCCCCTCACCCATACGACGGTCCCGCGAGGGTCTACGCGTGATCCGATCCCACTCCAGGGGGCGAGTTGCCGGATGCAGCTGCCCACGCGGTCGAGCTCGAGCGAGGGGAAAGTCCGGCTTGATGCGTTGGCGACGGAGGGTGCGTCGTCTCCCTCGGCACCAGGTGTATTCGGATTCGGTTCATGATTCCGGGATTGGGCGGTCCCCTGGGGCTCGATTGCGACGGACGGACCTGAGTCGACAATTCAGCTGATCCGCGTGGCGGTCGGGTGGTCACCCTCAAGGTCGGGGGCGCCGACTCGATGGAGCTGGCACCCCCGCAGCGTCCAACCCTTCTCGCAACGGTCGACACCTGGCCGCGACACCGGTGACCACGGACCCGTCCGCGCTCACTGATGTGAGATTTGCTGCGATCCTGCCGCTGCGCCCCGGTTCAACATAGGTGTCGAACGCCGCGGCGTCGTCGAGGCCGCGGGCTCCCAAGTCCCCTCTGAAACGGAGAGCACGATCGGCTCCCGGCGGCTCGCCGCGGGCCCCTCTGACTCGCACAGTCCGGCTGCAACGTTGCAGGAATCGAATGAAGGTGAATGCGCTGTAGGCCGGGCTACACCTGATCCTCGCCTGGGCGCGGCCGCCGGCCGCCTCTTCGCATGCATGCCGCGGTTGCTCCAGCCCACCGCCGGATGGTTCCGCCGTGAGGCGACTCATCACGCCCCCGCTAGTCGCCCCGAGTCTGCGCGAGTACGCTGGATAAGCGCAGGGTCACCGTCCGCCAGCCGACGTACTGGTAGCGGCGGCAGGACTCGTTGTCGCACGACACCCACCGACAACCCACCGCTGGATCCACGATGCTCACGTTGCCCGTGTTGCTGGGGCTTGGCCTCGCTATCACCCCTACTTCCTACGAAGACACTGCGCTCATTCGCGTTTCGATGACGGCACGCGCCACGCTCGACGCCGTGACCCCCCACGTGCTGCGTGCGCTTAGCGGCCATGCCGGCGACACCCATCTCGACTATGTGATCTCGGTCCAGTCGCTTCAGCAGCTTCAAGCCCAGCGGCTCCCCTTCCACGTCGTGCACGCGGACCTCGGGGAGGCGATCGCGCAGGAGGCCTCGACGGCGACGCGCCTGTCGCCCTCTCGCTTCGGCAGCTGGTTTGACGAGTTTCACCCGTGGGACGAACACGAGGAGTACCTTGACGAGCTAGCCGCGCTCAACCCCGACCTCGTCAAGGCGATCGTCGTCGGCGAATCGCATGAAGGCCGCGAGATTCGGGGATTTGAGATCTCCCGTGGCGCCGCACCGACCGTGTTGGCTATCGGAACCCAACACGCCCGTGAATGGGCCGCGCCGATGGTCACCACGTGTCTCGCCCAAGAGCTGATTCAAGGCTACGGCGACGACGAAACCATCACGGGTCTCCTCGACCGACTGACATTCGTCATCGTTCCCATCGTCAACCCCGACGGCTATGTTTATAGCTGGGATTACGATCGCATGTGGCGGCTCAACCGCAACAACAGCGGCACGGACCTCAACCGCAATTGGGGCCAGGAGTGGGGAACTGGCACGCAAGGCTCCCAACCGGGGTCGGAAACCTATCCAGGCGCAGGAGCATTCTCGGAGAACGAAACCGCAGCGATCCGCGACCTCGCCGACGAGTACGAGGTGGTCACGTTCCTCGACTATCACACGCCGATTGCCACGATCTTGATTCCGCTGGCGTACACGTCGAGCCCCGGTCCCCACGAGGACATCCAGCAGGAGTGGGGCCAAGCGATGGCCTCAATCATCAGTGGCGTGCATGGCGAGACGCACGGTCTGAAAAAGCCCGGCCAGGGCAACCCGTCTGGCGGACTGGCACAAGACTGGTTCGCCATCCAACACGACGCGATCTCATTTACGCCTGAGCTGCGCGGTGGATCAGGCAACGGGTTCATCCTCCCGCCGGATGAAATCGTACCCGCGTGCGAAGAGAACTGGGCCGGTTTTCTCGACGTGGCGAAGAAGGCGGCGGACGCCTTTGGCGAGGAGGTGGATGATGATGACGATGATGACGATGACGATGATGATGACGACGATGACGA
>QKPP01000100.1:0-11339 GCA_006508105.1 Myxococcales bacterium FL481
CACCGGTATCGCAGCAGCGGCGCGCAGTCGCGGTCGGCCACGAGATCGTCGGGTCGCGCACTCGCCCACTCCGCGACGCGTTGCCACGTGCGCGCGCAGTCCGTGGCCGGCGAGTGACGCGGTGGTGTGGGCGGCTCGCCGAGTTGCTCGCGCATTGCTTCGTAGCGCAACACGGCTCGTTGGGCGCGCGCCATCAGGCGGGCCGGATCCTCGGCCAGGCCCAAGCGCAAACGAACGCGTCGCCGAAATTCGTCTCGGCCGAGCGGTCCGTCGAGTCGTCGAGGAACCGGCTTCGGGTCGAGCTGTCGGGCTCGCGCGCGGCTGATCGGCGCCGCGGCTGCCACCGCGTCCGTCAACCGCACAAGCTGCGTGGCGGTGTGCTCGACGGCCTCCCGCAGCTTCGTGACAGAGAACTGCAGATCGGTCGAGGTCGTCGCGTGCCCCAGGCGACCGAGCGTGGCGCTGAATCGGCGAAATTCCGCGGCCGCGGCCGCGAGATGCTCGGGATCTGCGGCGCCGAGTTCCGCCGGCACGCGCTCGATCGTCGCGGCCAGTTCCCGCACGAACGCGGCACTCGAATCGCCCGCTCCCTCGGCGCTGCGCTCAGCCACGATCCCGAGCCAGGGTTGAAGCCGGCGCACGTACCAGGTGGCGTCGTCTCGCTCGGGGAGCGTGCCGTCGAGGCGCGACCGGACGCGACGTAGTAGATGGTCGTACGCGGTGACGCGGACCCGGAACGGGCGGGGCAGTGGCCCGGGGTCGAGGCCGTGGCGCTCGCGTTCGGCCGAGATGTAGGCGGTTCGAAGCTGGGAGTGATGGTGCGCGCCAAGTGGCGGCACGCGAAGCGGCTCGGCGGGCAATGGCGTCGACCAGCCGTCGACCTCGGCCAGTTGCTGGGCCGCCGTGAAGAAGCGCTCCGCCGCGGCCTGATGGGCGGCAGAGCGTCGCTCGAGGCGAGATTGGGCCGGCGCGGGCGAGGTGGGGCCGATCGCGGCGTCTTGGCGTCGCGGTTCGCGAGTGCAGGTGACCGCCGCCAGCGAAACGCTCCACCACACGCAGGCGCAGATCGTGGCACGGGCCGAGATGTGGCGGATCACGGGACCAGCCTAGCAGGCGCTGGGGTCCCGATCCGGTCCGGGCGGGTGCCCGTCGCCGGTACGCCGGTGCCTGCGGCCTCGAGCCGGAGGAGCTAGCGGGCCGCCCCGCCCTCGGCTCCGTTCGCGATCGTCTCGTGGGGGTCGTTCGTCGACTCGCGGGACGGGTCGTGGAACGAGCGCGAACGGAGGATGTGCCAGGCGGCGCGCAGGGGATTGCGTGGCAGCGTGTGAAAGTACCGCATCGTGGTCGGGAAGCTGCCGAAGGTCCGTGCGATGTCGGCCAACTCGGGGTGATGGACCACATTGGCGCGGAGCATCGGTTCAACGCGGTCCGGGTCGCGCCGGAAGGCCACCACGTAGTCGAGCAGTCGCGCGTGGTACTGCGGGTCTTCGACGATGGCCCCGATCGAGGCTTGTCGAGGGTGCCGTCCCTCCACCATCTCGCGACACTGACGTTCGAGTTCGGCTAGCCCGGCGTCGTCGGGCGCGACGCATCGCAACAGCTGCAGGTCGTAGACCGGGTCGGCGTGAACCACCTGCATCACGTGCCCGATGATGGCGTCGGGGTGACTGGATAGCCCGGTGGCATCGATCATCGAGGCCGGGTCGTCGAGGAATCGCAGGAGCTGGTGAAAACCGAACGAGAAGTGCTTGCTGCGGTAGTAGTCGTCGGCGGCCGGAATGATGAAGAACCGGAACATGTCGATCGATCCGGCGATCAACTGGGTTCGTTTGGGAAAGGTTTCCAGGTAGCCGAGTGAACGCGCACGCTCGAGTCTGCGTTGCCGTTCCCCGCGGGGAGCGAGCAGATACCAAAGCGCATACGCAAGTCGATAGAGCTTGCCTGCGATGGCGCGAGCATCGCCAACGGTGCGTCGAAGTAGACGCCATGGCGACTCCCGCAGCCGAGCTGGGGGCGATGGAGGCATCACGAGGGCCGAAGCCAATTTAGTCTAGTGCCAGTCACGCGCGCGGCAAGCCCGGCGGCGCTTGGCTCGAGCGCTATCATTGCTGGGCAAATCAACGGATCCGCAACGGATTCGCGGTCCGTCCCCACTCGCGTGAGGCGCTGATGGCTACAGGCCGGGGGCTGGAAACCCGGACAGGAACTCTCGCACCTGGCCATGGAGGCGCGAGGCTACGGCCGGGTCCACGTCGCCGTGGCCACTTACTGTGGCTTCGATGCCTGCTTGCAGCAGGTCCGCCACGGTCGGCATCTGTTCCAACGTGAGCCCGCGCGAGGTAAGGGCACATAGTCCCACGCGAACCCCGGAAGGATCGAAGGGCTTGCGCGGATCGAAGGGGATCGAGTTGGCGTTGAGCTCGATGCCACATCGATTCAAGGCGATGGCGGCCTGGCGTCCCGAGATGCCCCGATTGGTCAAGTCGACGAGCACCAGATGGTTGTCGGTACCGCCGGTGACCAGCTCGAAGCCGCGGTCACGCAGCGCCTCGCCAAGCGCCGCCGCGTTGTCGACAACGGCGCGAGCGTAGTGGCGAAATGCCGGGGTCGCGGCTTCACGGAACGCGACGGCCTTGGCGGCCGTGATGTGATTGTGGGGACCTCCCTGCAGCCCGGGAAACACGGCTTTGTCGATGGCTTTGGCGTGTTCTTGGCGGCACAAGATCATGCCGCCTCGCGGGCCGCGAAGAGACTTGTGCGTCGTCGTGGTCACCGCGTCGCAGTGTTCGACCGGGTTGGCGTGGACCCCCCCCGCGACGAGTCCCGCGAGATGAGCGATGTCGGCGACGAGCCGCGCTTCGATCTCGCGGGCGATACTGGCAAACCCCGCGAAGTCGAGGGCCCTTGGGTAGGCGGAGTGGCCGACCCAGATGAAGCGCGGACGATGGGCTTGGGCGAGCTGGCGGACCTCGTCCAAATCGATTCGATGCGAGGTCTGGTGGACGCCGTACTGCACGGCTCGGTAGTAGATCCCCGTCGCGCTGACCTTCCAGCCGTGGGTGAGGTGTCCGCCGGCCGGGAGCGACATTCCCATAATCGTGTCCCCCGGCTCGGCCAAGGCCAACAGCGCGGCCAGGTTGGCCGGGGAACCACTGTACGGTTGCACGTTGGCGTGATCGGCCCCAAACAGCGCGAGCGCGCGATCGATGGCCAGCTGTTCCAAGGGATCGATGAAGTCGGCCCCCTCGTAGTAGCGCCGACCCGGGTAGCCTTCCGCATACTTGTTCGTCATCGACGACGAGCACGCCTCGAGCACCGCTCGCGAGGCGTAGTTCTCGCTGGCGATCAATCGCAGGCACTCGCGCTGCCGCTCGTCCTCTCGTTGCACCAGCGCGTAGGTCTCAGGATCCGCTTGTGCAAGCGCGGGTTCGTGGATCGACATCGGGGGCTCCTTGTCACGCTAGTCGGGTGAGGAGTCAAAAGGTTTCCGGGACCGGTAGCGGCGCCGCGTCACCTGCGCGCCGCGGCTTCGCGGCCCTTGTCAGGGCATTGGGCTTCGTTATCGTGCCGCGGTGTTCGACCACGTGCCAGGGCCTTGGGTCCGTGCGCGCCCGGCCGGGTGCCGACCCGCGGCGCAGCCCGGCGCGCCCCGCCGCGGGCCGCTGGCGCCGTTTGTGACCTACGAGCCGATGGTCGAGCGACGGGTGGCGGGGGTCCGCGTGACGATGGTCGACAACCACGATTCGTTCACGTTCAACCTGGTGCAGTACATGCTCGAACTCGGCGCGAGCGTGGACGTCGTGGCCCACGACGCGTGCTCCGCCGCCGACATCCTCGCCCGCCGTCCGAGTCACCTCGTGTTGTCCCCCGGCCCCGGGCGACCGCAAGACGTCCCCGTTTGCCTCGAACTGGGTCAGCTGGCCCTGGCGGGCCGAACGCCACCGTTGCTAGGCGTCTGTCTGGGCCATCAAGCCTTGTGTTTGCGAGCCGGGGCGCACGTTCGGCCCGCGCATCGAATCGTGCACGGCAAAGGCACGCCGGTTGAACACGATGGACATCCGCTGTTCGACGGGGTGCCGTCTCCGCTGATGGCGGGCCGTTACCACAGTCTCGTGGTGGATCCAGGATCGTTGCCGCCCTCACTGCGGCCGATTGCGAGCACGGCTGCGGGCGAGCTCATGGCCGTGGCACACTCTCGTCTTCCCGTGTTTGGCGTTCAGTTTCATCCCGAGTCCGTGCTCACCGAAAACGGCCATCGCTTGTTGGCGAACTTCCTACGATTCGCTCGAGGGCCCGCGTGAGCCGATCGGGGCCAACCTATCTCGACGATGCGATCGCAACGGTCGTGTTGCGTGAACGCGACGCCGGCGAGGTCCGCCTCGATCCGCAGCTGCTTGACGCTCGAGATCCCGTCGATCTGCTCGCCTGTCTCCGCGCGGGTCCAGCCCCACGGGTGATTCCGCAGATCAAGCGCCGCGCTCGCGATCCCGACATGGCGGACTTTTCCGCGGCTCATCTCGCGGCCACGTTGGCAGACGCCGGTGCGCCGCTGATCTCGGTTTGCACTAGCGAGCGAGACGGCGGCCCGATCGATGATCTACCGGCCGCCTGCGGTGCGGTGGCGGTCCCGGTGTTGTGGAGCGACTTGGTGGTCAGCTCGCGACAATTGGTCGTGGCCCGACGGGCCGGGGCCCAGGCCGTGGTGTTGACCGTCCTCGCTCTTCCGCCGCCGCGGCTCCGCGAACTGGCTGTGCTCGCCCGACGCCTCGGGTTGGCCCCCGTCGGGCGGGTTCACGACGAAGCCGGCATCGAGCGCGCGTTGGCGGCGGGAATCGCCTGTCTCGAGGTCAGCGCGCGCGAACCGGCAACCGGTTCTTTAGACCTCGAGCGAGCGTGTTCGTTTCGGTCGAGCGTACCCCGACGGTTTGGATTCATCGTCGGCGGCGGCATCTCGGACCACGGGCAGGTGGTCGCGATGCGAGGACGTGACATCGATGCGGTCGTGGTCGGTCGCCATCTGATGCAAGCCGATGATCCGGGCCTGGCTCTGATGAGCTTGGCCGCCTACTGACGCCCATCGCGTCGAGATCGCGGCCAACGGGGCCGCCCGCGATGGCGACCGCGGGTGAGCGAGGGACGACCGCCGCGGATTCAGATCGCCGGCTCGCCCGCGGCTTGGTCCCGCGCGCGAGTCGGGCCCGCGTCGTTCGCCGCGGGGGCGATCTCGTCGCCACTGGCCGATTCCGTGACGTACTCGCCGACGTTCGCCGCCTCCGCGGCCGACGAGTCGCACGGCACAAGCAGATAAAACGTCGTGGTGCCATCGAGCACACCTCGGTCGAGTTCGAGTTCGCCTCCCATGTCCGTCACGATCCGCCGGGTCGTCGCGAGATCGAAACTCGTCGGCAGAGCCTCGAATGCGCCGCGATTCGGGGCGACGCAGGCGAGCGTGGCCGCGGCGGTGCGGTGGGCGTCGGGCGTGGCGGTAACTTGGATGCGCACACCCAGCTGATGCGGCGATGGGGGGTGGCGCACAGCGACTTCGATCCGCACCGGCCCGATCGCCATGGCCATTGCCCGCCGCACCAATCCAAACAGCACTTGGCGAAAGGACAGCGCGTCCAACGAGCGAGCGCGGGCGGGCAGGGGGCCGTAGCTCAACAGCAGCGGGCAGCCCAAAGTCTCAGCTCGATGCGCGTAGAACTCGACGACGTGCTCGACGCATCGACGCACGTCGGCCATCACGTCGTTGTCGAAGTCTCGGGCGCGTACGCGGGACCGTGCGCGTCGGATCCGGAGGAGTTGAGAGTCCAGCGCGGCGCGGGTGCACTCGGCGTAGCGTCGCTGCTCGGGGGTCAGGGGCGAGTCGGACAGCAGCTGCACCATCGCTGCCGCACACATCGTCGACGGGCCGAGGTCGTCGAGTAGGCGCTGTTGTGCTCGGTGGGCTCGGCGGCGGATCTGATCGCGATCGAGGCGAAACATTTGCGCGTCGGCTCGGGCCTCGGCCAGCAATCGATGGACCCGCAGCTGCGACAAGGCGAACTCGGACCACGGGCCGTAGGCTTGGGGGTCCCCCACCAGCTCGCCGGACGAGGCCGAAGCGTTTTCGAGCCGGACGAGGCGCGGCACCCATGATCGCCGCCATGCGACGAGCCCGAGGACTTGGCTCGACCACCCCATCGCGACGGCCGCACCGATCCACGTCGCCGAGACCCCGGCGACGAGGCCGACGAGGGTGGCCGCGAGTGTGGCCGTCGCCAATCCAGCGGTCAGCCCCAACGCGCGGTCGAGCGAGCACGATGCGAGACCCCGCAACACCTCCGCCAATCGGCCGAGGACAAGGCTCCCTTGAGGGTTCTGAACCCGAACGAACCGGGGGCGTGGAACCGGGCCCGGGGGTGGGTGAGTGCGGCCGGTCGTGGCCTTTTCGTGGCCAGCCGTCACCTCTCCGGGAGTCAGGGAGACGGCGACGCCCATCGGCCGGCGTGGTCAGGATGCGCCGGTCGCCGCCGACCCCGCCGGTCGTTCGCGCCGAGCGGGTGGTGACGAGGGGGGCTCTTCGGGTGGAGTTGCACCGAAGTTGACGCTCGGCGTGGGCGGGTCGACACTGAGGACGATGGCGGTCGACGTCGACTCGCGGTGGCGCGACATTGGCTTGCTGTGGCTGCGCGTCGGCTTGGGGGCCATGTACGTGGTCCACGGGTGGCCGAAACTCGAAGGTGGTGGCGAGACCTGGGCGCAACTCGGTCAAGCGATGCGTCACATCGGCGTGCGCGTCTATCCGGAGCTGTGGGGATTCGCCGCTGCGATGGCGGAGTTCGGTGGCGGCATCCTCCTCGCTCTCGGGGTGATGTTTCGTCCCGCGGCCGGGGCCTTGGCCGCGACGATGATCGTGGCGGCGACGATGCATCTACGGTCGGGTGATGGGCTGGCCGGGGCCGCCCACGCCATCGAGGCCGGCATCGTGTTCGTGGCGTTGATCTGTCTCGGGCCCGGCCGGTTTGTCGTCGGCCGTCGGCGGCGCTCGCCCTAGAAAGCAGCCGCGATGGGGGTACCGGACTTCTTCGCGGCCCTCTCGTGGCGCGATGGCCTCGATCTCGGGCTACTCGGGCTCATCACCTACGGCGCGTTGCGACTGCTGCGTGGCACAAGGGTGGTCCCCGTCCTGCTCGCGGTGGCGTTTCTGATCGGCATGAGCTTCGTCGCGCGGGCTCTCGATCTCGTCGCGGTCGCCACCGTTTTGCGTTACTTTCTCGAGTACATCATCATGATTCTCATCGTCGTGTTCCAGCAGGAACTGCGACGCTTCCTGCTCCGCTTGGGCCAGCGCTTGTTACCAGGTAGTCGGCGCCGCACCATGCAATCGTCGCTCGACGAGATGGTCACCGCCGTCGATCGACTACGGCGCGCCCGGGTTGGGGCGATGATCGTCCTCGAAGGCCATCTCGAGGCGTCGGCGGTGTGCAGTGACCCCGGCGTGGAGGTCGATGCGGCGGTGAAGGCGAGTACTCTCGTGGCGTTGGCCGCTCCGCACCCCGTCAACACGGCGCACGATGGGGCGTTGCTCTTGCGAGGGGGACACATCGTGCGCTGCGGGATGATCTGCCCCCTCAGCGGTCGCGACGGACTCGATCCTCGATTCGGGACCCGTCATCGCGGCGCCATTGGTCTCAGCGAAGAGTGTGATGCCCTGGTGATCGTGATCAGTGAAGAGCGGGGTGAAGTGCGGGCGGTGCATCTCGGCGAGTGTTCAGATCCGCTAGAACCGGGCGAGCTGCGGGCGAAGATCGACGTCTGGCTGGCGAGCGTGGACCAGCGTCCGGCGGTGCCGACGGGGGGCACCGCTGACCGCCCGACGGATTCCGCCGCCACGTCGGCGAGCGGGTTCGAGGCGGGGACCGATGGGGCGTCCCATTCGCTCACGCCACGGTCGACCGCGAGGTCCGAAGACGCATCGGTGGCCAGCGAAGGCGGGGCGCGGTGACGGACGCACCCAATCCGGCGGGTGCCCGTCAGCGGTGGGCGGTCGCTCTTTGGTCGAAACTGATCGACGACTGGCAAACGAAGCTCGCGGCGTTGACGGTGACGCTGATCGTGTTCGTGGTGACGCGCGACGACGTGCGACGTACGGTCTCGTTGCCGTTGCGCGTGACGCAAGATCCGAGCCGGGTGCTGATGTCCAAGCTACCCGACCGGGTCGACGTCGTCGTGCACGGTCATTGGACCAAGGTGGGGCGGGTGGGGATGGCGGAACTGGGGAGCGTCGCGTTGGACCTGCGCACCGTGGGCGCGGGACCGATGTCCCTCGAGAGCAACGCGGTCCGGGTCCCGCCTGGCGTCCTCGTCGAACGAATCGAAGCGCCTGCACTCGAGTTGCGTTTCGACCCGATCATCCAACGCAGCTTGCCCGTCGTCGCGCCACTGGCCGGTCAGGTTCATGCGGACTACGAGGTTGCGAGCGTTCACGTCGAACCCGGTCGGGCCGACGTCCGCGGCGGCGAACAGGCGCTTTCGCGCGTCGCCGAGCTGGCCACGGAGCGGGTGAGTGTGGCCGGCGCGACGAGCCGCTTGGACGTCGTTGTGGCGTTGGTACGACCCGACCCCCGCGTGCAGTTCGTCGCGGCCAGTCCGCCGCGGGTTCAGGTACGTGTGGCCGTGCGACCGAAGATCGGCGAGCGTACGTGGACCGTTGCGCTCGATGCGGTCTGGCGGGCGCGCGCGGCCGAGTTGATGCCGGGCGACGCGAACCAGCTCGAGCGGGGGGCCGTCGACGTCACGGTGCGCGGTGGCCTGCCGGCGCTCAACCAACTGCGTGGGGTGGCCGATCCCCTGCTTGCCGTGCTTGGGGAGCCGGTGGTCGGATCGTCCGCGCCCGCGGTTCGAGTGGCCTTTGTGTGGGATCCCGCCTTGCCGTCCGAGCTCGTCGCGGATCTCGAGATCGTGCCGCGCGAAACGATCGTTGCCGTGCGTACGCCGGCTCCGGCGGTCGTACCCTAGCGGGCCGGGCCGGCGGAGGCGACTCGAGCCCCCTCGCTGCACGCCTCCGCTGGAAGCAGGCTCGCGTGAAGACGCCGCGCTTTCGCGTTTTGCGGCGCTGACGGCCTGCGAGGCCCGATCCGCCGAGACGCGGGCTGCGACTCGACGAGAGCGGACCGCGGTCCTGGCGTGCGAGTGGGGCCGCCTTCGGCCGCGGCCTCCACCGCGGTGAGGTCGCAACTCGCCGCCGGAGAACCTGGCGCCCGGTGCCCGCCCGCACAGACAACCCGTCGGCGTGGTTGAGCGCCGCAGTTCGGATCGTTATCATCCCCGCCGTCCGGCGCCCCGCGCAACCGCAGCGCCGCACTTCGAATGCTTCAAGGCCCCATTGCATGCAGGCTCTCCTCGATTCACGTTCCTCCCTGTTCGGCGTTTGCACGCACCTGACTGTCGCGGCATCTTTACTGGCCGCCTCGACTCCGGCGATCGCCCTGGCCGATGAGCCGCAAGCCGCAGCAGCGGAGACCGCCGACTCCCCCGCCGCCAGCGGTGGCAGTGTCGCCCTACTGCGGGCCGATCTGAGTGCAGACTGGGCCACGCAGCTTCGTGGCGAGCTGGTCGAGGCCCTGGACGGGGCGGGCTTCGAGACCAAAGGGGTGAGCATGGGGGTCGACCAGGCGGCGAAGAAGGTCAAGTGTGACGCGGCGGAAGCGGCGTGCCTCGATCGCATCGGACAGTATCTCAACAAGAACGCGAAGACGCCGTTCGACTACTACCTCTTTGTTGCCGGCGAAGACGGAGCCGACACCGCGTCGATCGTCGTGTACGACATCGCCAATACGACGGAGTACCTGCGGGTCGAAATCTCTCCGGTTGCTGACGACCTGGTCCTGCCGATCGTGTTGCCCGGGTCGGTCGCCACCAAGCTCTCGCGTCTGCAACAGCCGCCGCCACCGCTCACGGAAGAGGAGAAGCAGCAGATCGCCACGCTCGACGAGCCTGAGAAGACGCCCGAGGAGATCGCGGAAGAGGAGCGGATCTTGGCCGACGCGACGAAGGCCAGGGAGCAAGAGCTCGCGGAGAACCCCGACGCGGTGCTCGGCGAGATCGATCTGAAGCGGGATTTCAAGGCCCTGTGTCGCAAGGGTCCGCGCGAGGACCAGGTTGAAGAGAGCCTCGACGGGACGAAGCACACCGTTCGTGACCTCCGGCCGGACTGCAACCGCGGCCCGTTCTTCGGGTACTGGCAGCCGCGGGCCTGGGCCACGCTCGGCCTGGCTGGTGCTGGCGCGTTGGCCACCCTCGGTTTCTATGGCTTGGCCCTCGCGGGGCGCAGCGGGTGGAACTCCGCGAAGGACGACCTCGCGAGCTCTGGACTCAGCTCCACCAGCCCCGCGGACACGGACTGTGAGAGTGGGCAGTGCTATCAGGAACTGGCCGGTGCCGTCGCAGAGGCCGGCGACAAGGTGCGTCGGCGTGCGTTGGCCGGCGATGTGGCGTTGGGTGCGACGGTGCTGCTGTCCGGTGTGCTGTTGGTGGTCATCAACCAGGATCGGGCCGCGGCCAAGCGCTACCTCGCGACGCAGCGAGCGATGAACGTCTCGAATCTCGGCATCGGGCCGCTGGTCGGAGTGGGGGAATCGGGCACGGGGTACGGCGCCATGGCGGGCTTTCGCTTCTAGTCCGCGCTCGTACTCCGGAACCGACCGCTGCGGTCCGGTCCGCCACATCCCAGCCGGATGGGCCTCAGCGGACCGAAGCCGGCCAAATAAGAAGAGCCGCGATGGCGAGTCGCGGCTCTTTTTACGTGGGCTGTTGTCGGTGGACGGGCGTGGCTCGAATCTGGCCGGGCACGCCCGTTCGCCGCTACAGGTGCGATTCGACGAACTCTTTGATCTTCGCTTTCGAACCGGGGTTGCCGACCAGCTGGCCGGCGACGGACCCGCCTTTGATCATCAACAGCGTCGGAACCGATCGGACGTTGTAGTTCATCGCGGTGGCGGAGTTCGAATCGATGTCGAGCTTGACGATACGCACGCGTCCGTCAAGCTCGTCGGCGATCGCATCGAGATGCGGTGCCAGCGCGCGACAGGGGCCGCACCAGGTGGCCCAAAAATCAACGAGGACCGGAACCTGGGAGTCGAGCACGTCGGTTTGAAAGGTGCCGTCGGAGGTGTTGGTGATCTTGTCAGAAGCCATCGCTTGCTTTCCGTTGGGCTGGGTTTCCGCCGCGAAGACCGACTATGGGACGCGGGGTCCAGGCGCGCAACCCCTGGCGGCCACGTTGGCGAGCGCGCGGGCGCCAAGGGCGAGGGCAGCGTGATGGCGTACCTCATGGTGTCGCTGCACGATGTCGCGCC
>QKPP01000100.1:11349-29581 GCA_006508105.1 Myxococcales bacterium FL481
GCGCCAAGCGCCCGCGCCGTGGCCAGCGTGGCCGACTGGTCCTACGCTTGACGTCGCATGGCCCCTCTATTCGTCGCCCAAGCGCTCGCCGATCGTTGGCTCAGCCGCGATGTCGTGGCGCTCGACGGGGACCTCATGCGCTTCCCGGCCGCGCCGCGCGTGCAGTTGCGCACCGTGGCCGCCGTGTACTTCGTGCGGTTGGACGAGGGCGGCGAGGACCCGTACGACGTTGTTGGCTCGGTCAAGACCGGTCAGGAGTTGGTGGCGATGGGGGGCGATCACGTGGACCACAGCGTGGTCGTCGGAGAATGTGCGTACACCGTGGTCCCCGGCTTCCTCGCGCAGCCCTTGCCGGCGCCGGGCGCCAGCCTCGATCACGCGAGCTGGCTCAAATTGCTGTACGCTATCGAAGACGTCGTCGACGCGGCTTGATCACCGCTGCTGGTTGATTTTGTCATGCTCCCGCTGTTCGTTTGCGTCGCCCTGGCGTATTGCGCCGCGCTGGCGAGTCTTGTCGCTCCGGTTCCGCGAACCTCGGCGTGGGCCGGCCTGTCTCGCGGCGTGTTGGCGCTGGCTGGGGTGTGTCACCTCGCCGTCATCGGCTCCCAGTGTCTAGCGGGTCGCCATCCCCTCGCTTCGTTCGAGTTGTCGATGAGCGTCGGGGGCTGGCTGGCCGTTGCGGGGTACTTCGCGTTGTCGAGTCGCCATCGCGTGATGCGGCCGGTCGCGGCCGCGGCCACGGTATTGGCGCTCGTCTCCGTGACGGCCAGCGTGGTCTCAAACCCCGAAGCGGTTGAATCTGCGCGAGAGTCGCCGTGGCTGCTGAGAGTGCACATTTCGCTTGCGACGATCGGGGTGGGCGGTTTTGCTCTGGCCACCGGCGTCGCCGGATTCTACCTGTCGATGCAGCGTCGCCTTCGCAACCACGAGCTTCCGGCCACTTCTCGCGGCACCTCGTTGATGGGCCTCGACCAGCTGCACTACTGGGTCATGGCGGTGGTCACCCCCATTTTCGCCTTGGCCGTCGCCACCGGCGTGGTCGTGGCGGTGCAGACGGGTGGGGACTCCCTGTTTAGCGCCCGGGTCGTCGCCTCCGTCGGTGCGTTCCTCGCCAGTGTCGCCGTCCTGACGTCGCGAGCCATCTGGGGGCTTCGCGGGCGGCGGGCGGCGTGGCTGACGGTCCTCGCGGCGCTCGGGGTGCTCGTCGTGCTCGCGACGTACGGAGTGCGCGCATGAAGCTGTTCGCAGTCGGACTCAACCACGCCACGGCGCCGGTCGAGCTGCGTGAGCAAGTGGCCATACCGGCCGATGATCTCGGGGAAAACCTCAGTCGTCTCATGGGGTTAGCGCAGCTCAATGAAGCGATGCTTCTATCGACGTGCAACCGCGTGGAAGTTTACGGCGTCTCTCGTGACCACGCGGATCCGCGGCGCATCATCAGCGGTCTCGCGAACATGCGCGGGGTGGCACCGGACACGCTGGCTTCCCACTGCTTCGCGCGAGACGAGGCTCATGCGGCGCGACACATCTTTCGCGTGGCCGCCAGCCTCGAGAGCATGGTGGTCGGCGAGCCACAGATCCTTGGTCAGGTCAAGGACGCCTACCGGGTCGCGGAGCAGGCGGGGACGGTTGGCGCGGTACTGAACCGCTGCATGACGTCGGCGTTTCGCGGCGCGAAACGGGTCCGGACCGAGACACGGGTCGGCGAGGGTGGGTCTAGCGTGCCTGCAGTGGCGGTCGACCTCGCGCGCCGCATCTTCGGTGAGCTTGGTGGATGTCGCGCACTGCTGCTCGGGGCGGGGGAGATGTCGGCCCAAGCGGGGGTGCATCTCAGGGCCGCCCAAGTGCGCGATCTCGCGGTCGTGAACCGAAGTACCGATCGTGGCCGAGCACTGGCGTCGGACCTCGGCGGGCGGTACGTGGAGTGGGCTCACCTGGAACGTGAGCTTCGCGAGATGGACATCGTCGTCGCTAGCACCGGTTCGCCCGCGCCAGTCATCGATGCTCCGCTCGCGAAGCGAGTCGCGCGCTCCCGGCGGGGACGACCGGTGTTCTTCGTCGATATCGCGGTGCCGCGTGATATCGCGCCGGACGTGGCGGAGATCGAACACTGCTTCGTGTACAACATCGACCACCTGCAAAAGATCGTGCAAGAGAACATGACGCAGCGGCTCGTACACTGCGAAAACGCGAGTTCGGTCGTCGACGAAGAGGTCGACGGTTTTCTCAAGTGGCAGCGGACGCGTCGGGTCGCGCCTCTGATCGGCCGCATTCAAGCGCATTCGGATTCTGTGTTGGCGGCTGAGGTCGAGCGCGCTTTGGCCCGGCTGCCCAACCTCGACGAGCAACAACAAAATGTCGTCCGCGCGATGGGGCGCTCGATCGCCCAAAAGCTTTTACATCCCACGAAAGAGGCGTTGCGCCACGAGGCCGTACGCGGCGATGTGGACGGCATCGCCGAAGCGGCGAAGCGCTTGTTCGATCTGCGCGACGGGGGACGGGAGTAGTCACCGATGACCGGGCAGCGTCTCACCTCACCCCACACCCTGCGGATCGGCACCCGCTCCAGCGCGCTCGCGCTGGCGCAGACCTACTGGGTGCGGGACGCCCTGCGCGACCACTGGGGTCCCCAACTCACCGTCGAGATCGTCGAGATCCGCACTCGCGGCGATGAGATCCTCGACCGGCCGCTGGCGGCCGTGGGTGGCAAGGGACTGTTCGTCAAACAGATCGAAGAAGCGCTGCTCGAGCGGCGCGTCGACCTCGCCGTTCACAGCATGAAAGACCTCCCCGCGGAGTTGCCCCCCGGGTTGAGCATCGTGGCGGCCCCGGAGCGCGAGGATCCGAAGGACGTGGTTGTCTCTGGAACCGAGGATGTGAAACTGGCCCGACTCCCGCGAGGGACCCGCGTCGGGACCTCGAGCCTGCGTCGGGCCGCGCTGGCCCTGCGTCTCAACGGGGGTCTCGAGATCGTGCCGATCCGCGGCAACGTGCAGACTCGACTCAACAAGCTCGACGCGGGGGAGGTGGACGCCGTGATCTTGGCCGCGGCGGGCCTCAAACGGCTCGGCTTGGAGGGCCGGATCGGCGAGGTGCTGGAGCCCGAACGCTTCTGCCCGGCTTGCTGCCAGGGGATTTTGGCCCTCGAGGCCCGCGACGACGACGACGTGACCCGACGTCTGGTAGCTCCGCTCAATCACGAAGCAACGGAGGTGGCGGCTCGAGCCGAAAGGGCGTTTCTGTCTCGACTCGAGGGAGGCTGTCAGATTCCGCTCGGGAGCTACGCGGAGTTGCGTGCGGAGGATGTACTCACGGTCAACGGCGTGGTGGCGGACCCTTCGGGCCGCCCCTGTTTCATCGTGACCAAGGCCGGTCGTCCGGACCACGCGGCCGCCCTCGGCGAAGCAGTGGCCGACACGTTGCTGCGGTTGGGGGCCGGCCGGATCATCGCGCGCCTGCTGTCGCCGGCGAAGGTCGCTTAGCGGCGTCGTGGCCGGCCGGGCGAGTCGTCGATGTCGTCGGCATCCAGGCCAGGCCAGGCCAGGCCGCCGGTCCCAACCTCGTGGCCGGGCCGGGCGAGGCCGTGGCGGCCGCGTGACGGGGACTAGCGGGCGCGGTAGATGATCCGACCGCGATTGGGGTCGTACGGAGAGACCGCCACGGTCACCTTGTCGCCGAGCACGACCTTGATACGAAACTTGCGCATCTTCCCGGCCAGATGGGCGATGACGGTGTGGTCGTCATCGATTTGCACACGGAACATGCCCCCGGTCAGCACCTCCGTCACTTGACCCTCAAACTCGATCTGATCGTCTTTACTCATCGCGGTGCGTGGGTAGCGTGGCGGGACTTTGCAACCCTTCGTCGACGTTGGCAAGGCCGGGGTTCGCGCGGAATCACTCCCGCTAGCGAGACGCGCACACGCGTCCGAGCGCCTCCAAGATGCGGCCTTGTAGCTCCAAGGTGTCCGCTGGGAGTCGAATCACGCTGGCGAGTCGACTTGCCCGGACCAACGAGTCGGCTGCCGATGCGCCGCAAAGCGCGATGGCGGGGGTGACCGTGACATCCGAGATCCCCGCCAACCGCTCCAGTAGCGTGACCGTGGCATCGGGATCGTTCGTGATGTCGACGATCAACAGATCGGCCGACCGGAGCATCGCCGCATCCGCTTGTCCCACGTCGACGATTCTCGGGGTGCAGTAGGCCATCGACGACAGCATGGCGGCCATATGGCTCCACGCAGACGCCGCTCGACCGATGAGGATCAACTTGAGCGGCTTCATCTCTGCGACCAGGGCGTCGATTTGCGCCCCGATCACTTCGTCGAGCTGCTCAAACTTGAGGCCCATGCCCGCCGGGCCGTAGTCATCGGCCTCGGCGCGGGTCCAACACACCCGGGCGGACAACCGAGCCGGTTCTTCTCGTCCGGGAATCTGCAGTGACAAGGTCAGTAGCTTGCCCGCGGGGGTCGGGGTCGGGGTGCTGACGAACAATCCTCCGCGCGAGAGATTCGTGCAGTAGGAGACCAGGAACTGCCCTGCGTTGCGATACTGCACCTCCAGCACCGTGCCGATGCGTGGCGACGTACGCGAGCTGTGCGACGGCCGTGGGGGCTGGGGACTCAATCGTCCTCCAGCAGCAGGTGAAGGACGCGGTTGAGCTCGTCGAGACCTCGATAGGGGATCTCGATCCGGCCCGGGCCGCGCGGGTTCTTCCCTGTGCGGAGCGCGACACGGACCCCGAGGCGGCGACCCAGCCGGTCCTCGAGATCCCGCACGATGATCCCGTGTCGATCGCGTTCTTCGTCGGGCGGCTCGTCGGCCGCCGGCTTGTCGGCGGCGAGTTGGGTGCGGACGAGTTTCTCGGTCGCTCGCACGCTCAGATCGCCGCTGCGTACGCGATGGGCCACCGCCACCATCTCGCTGGCGCTGGGCAGCGAGAGCAGGGCGCGGGCGTGGCCCATCGAGAGGTCGCCCGCGACCACCATCTCTTGGACTTGCTCTGGCAAGCGCAGCAGTCTCAACGCGTTGGTGACGGTACTGCGATCTTTACCCACGCGTTCCGCGAGTTGATCGTGCGTCATCTCGTTGAGGTCGAGCAGTTGCTGAAACGCGCGCGCTTCCTCGATCGGGTTGAGGTCGGCCCGCTGTAGGTTTTCGACCAGCGCGAGTTCGAGGCGAGCGTGGTGCGGCGTATCGCGGACGATGACGGGCACGTCATGGATGCCGGCCAGCTGCGCGGCGCGCCATCGTCGCTCGCCGGCCAGAATCACGAAACGGTCCCGGGCATCCGCAATGGGTGCCGCCACGATGGGTTGGATGAAGCCTTGGGTCCGCAGGCTTGCCGCGAGTTGTTCGAGCGCGCCGCGATCGAAGTGCTTGCGTGGCTGTTCGGGGTTCGGCTCGAGCTGCTCGATGGCGATTGTTCGCAGGCCGTCGCGCTCGGGCGTCTCGCGGACGGCGGACGAGGGCCGGGCCGGCGGAATGAGCGCGCCGAGTCCGCGACCCAGCGCCTGACGTTTCCCTCGATTGGCCGTCATGGGAGGGCCCGCTCCTCGCGGCGGGCGAGCACTTCGCGAGCGAGCTGGAGGTACGCCTGCGCTCCTTTGCTCTCGATATCGTACAGCAATGCGGGTTTGCCGAAGCTCGGGCTCTCGCTGAGGCGGACGTTTTGCGGGATCACGACGTCGTACACCAACGTCGGAAAGTGCTTGCGAACCTCGGCGATCACCTGTTGAGCGAGGTTGGTCCGTCGATCGTACATACAAAACACGATGCCCTCGATCTCGAGTCGAGGATTGAGCGCATCTCGCACGCGATGAATCGTGTCGACCAGCGCGCCAAGCCCTTCGAGGGAGAAGTACTTCGCCTGCATCGGGATCAACACGGCATCGGCGGCCACCAACGCGTTGAGCGTGAGGATGCCCAGTGACGGGGGGCAGTCGAGCACGATGTAGTCCCAATCGGCTACGGCGGTGCTCGACCGGCGCAGTGCGCGGGCTAGCACCGATTCGCGGTGTTCGACATCGACGAGTTCGATCTCCGCTCCGGCGAGATCAGGTGTGGCTGGAATCGCGGACAACGTGCTCAGTTCTGTGGGGTGAATCGCCTCTTCGAGGCTGATGGCGCCCAACAGCAGGTCGTAGGTCCCGCGTCGGGCCTCGGTTCGAGCGTGCCCCACGGCGGAACTCGCGTTGCCCTGCGGATCGAGGTCGACGAGCAGCACCCGGTGCTCGGCGGCTGCCAACGATGCCGCGAGGTTGACCGCGGTGGTGGTCTTGCCCTCGCCGCCTTTCTGGTTGCTGACCGCCAACACGCGGCACGAAGATGAAGTACGGCCCTGGGTCGCCACCGGTGGGCTTCTTTACCACTCGGCGAGGGTTTCGTGTGTGTCGGTTTCTTGCCTACATGTAGGGCGTCGGGTAGCTCTGGGGCGGCTGGCCGACGTCGCCGCCGTTGAACCGCCCTCAGGAATGCCACCGATGAGCTACTTTCGCCGCGCTTTTTCCTCCTTTGAAGAGTTGTGTCGCGAAGCGAGCGCCGACCGGGAAGAGCTCGGCAAAGACGAGCTTGAGTTACTTGAGGAGCTCGACGCCGCGGACAACTTCGACTTGCACACCGCACGCAGGCAACCGGACTTGCCGCTCGACTGACGCGCGGCATCGCACAGTTGCTGCGTGCGGCGAGTCTTGCTCGCCGGTCTCGGCCCGAGTGCAAGGCGTCCCGCGAGCGTGAAACGTCCCGCCATCCGCCCGTCGCGGGGCCCCGGGCGGGGCGGCGTTGCCCAGCGCCCCGGTCCGGCGCGTCCGCGAGCTACTCGCCTCCGCGTCCGCGAGCTACTCGCCTCCGCGTCCGTGAGCTACTCGCCTCGACCGGTCGCAACGAAGTCCCAGTTCGCGGGCTCGTCGGGCCCGGCGACATCGAGGCGAGCGACGGGTCGTTCGTCGTGCAGCGGATACGGAGCCGCTTTTGGATCCTCCCAGACGCGATACGTGCTGACGATCTCGCCGATGGCGTCGCGCAGGACCACGGGCTCGCTGCTGGTCAGACCGGAATCGGCGATGGTCGTGTCGTCGACAACGAACACCAGTCCTTCACTAGCGCCTTCGTATTGCGAACCGACCACGATGGCCACCTGGCCGGGATCGAGGCAGGGCGTTGGACGGCAAGTCGAGGCCCCGCTGGCCCACGCCAACGGATCGGCACCAGAGGCATCGCTGGCCTCATCGTCGGCGATGTGCCAGCCGTCGAGCGAGACCGGGAACGCCTCCAGGTTGGTGAGTTCGACGTACTCGAGGTGTTTCTCGTCCGCGCTGGGGCCGACCGGATTGGCCAGCACCTGGGTGATTTGCACCAGGCCTTGTGAGGCGAGGGCGTCGTCGTCGTTGTCGCCGGTCGTGCTGTCGTCACCTCCGTCGTCGCTGTCGTCGTCCGCCGCGTCGTCACCCGTGGCTTCGTCGCTGTCATCATCCCCGTGGTCGTCGTCCGCGTGGTCGCCGGTGTCATCCGGGTCGTCGCCGTCGTCCACGCCGGTGCTGTCACCGGTGTCGTCGCTGGACTCCGGCTCATCGCTCTCGTCGGGCGAGTCATGCTCGTCGGGATCGGTGTCTTCCGGGCTCGGGTCCTCGGTCGTGGACGCGTCGGGCGGCTCATCGGTGCCGGATGTGTCCCCGCCGTCGTCGTCGGCGGGGTCCGACTCTTGTGGTGCAGTCCCCGGCGTGGCCGAGCACTGGCTCCAGTCGGCCGCGGAGTTGTCATCGAGCTCCACCTGCGGCCGACACAAACTGGATCCGGACGGTGGCGTTGGTATCGCGTCACCGTTCCAGTCGGCGGGATTGTCGTAGGGCGCAGCTTGGAGCGTGCCGTAGACGAGGACGTCGATGTGGTCCCCGGTGGAGTCCCGCACGAGCACGCCTCCGTCGACGTTTCGCAGGGCGCCGCTGCTTGTGAACGCGGCTTGAACGACCCCGTCGGACACGACCGGTGACACGTCCGCCCCGGCATCGGGGCGAAAGCGTCGGACCACAAGGTAGCCCCCAGGATCGAGGCCAAGGCCGCGGATGCCGAGATCGTCGGCATCGACGGTTGGCCAGGACCGCGCCAGGATCTCGAGCTCGTCCAGGGGGACCGCGACGCTGCCGTTGTTTCGCAGTTCCACGACTTCAGGCGCGTCGATCGTTCCGTCTGCACCGTCGGGGTCGGCCACGACCTCGGTGATGCGAAGTTGGTGAAGGCGCTCGGTCCCGTCTTCGGTGGTGTCTGGGGTCGGGTCGGCGCTGTCGCTGGGATTGTTGTCGTCCGCTTCGTCGCTGTCGCCACTCTCGCTGGGTTCGTCGCCGTCGCCATCGCCGTCGCCATCGCCGTCGCCGTCGCCGTCACCGTCACCGTCACCGTCACCGTCACCGTCACCGTCACCGTCACCGTCACCTGGCGCGTCCGGCTCGTCCTCGGGATCGGGCGGATCCACCTCCGGCCACGAATCGCTGTGGCTGGTGCCGGTTCCGGTGCCATTGTCGCCGTCTTCGATCGGCGGCGGTTCGTGGTCACAGCCTTGCACGGAGGCAGGGGTCGCCAGGAGGCTACAAAGCGCGATTGATTTGGTTTGCATGCCGTCCCCATCGACCGGGCCCCGCGGCCGTTGCATCGTTGGGGCAGGGCTTCTCGGATCTGCAACTCGATCCGCTTGCGAACAACGAAAGGGCCCCGCGCGCCGGAGATCTGCGCCTAGCTACACTTGCGGAGTCGGTCCCGTCACCCGGCGCCGACCGGCCGAACCTGCGGCTGGAGGGGTCCGGCTCGCGGGCACAATCGCGCGGCATCGGCACGATCGGGGGGGCCGGGTCCTGGCGGACGGAAACCGGCGCGGTGAAGCGGCTCGCGGATGCGCGAGTCGAGTCCGGTGACGAGTTGGCGATCGAGACGCGACGGGTTCGAGATCGAGACGCGACGCGGTTGCGCTTCTGCGCATCGCGGTTGCGAGCACGTGGCGGCTGGCGGGTGACGGGGTCCCGTTTGGTCCCCGTGACGACGCTCTCGCTGGTCCCAGCCACGATCGGGGGCGCGCGGGTCGAGGGGCGACTCAGTTTCGCCCGAGTCCTCGGGAGGCGTGTTGACAGCCTAAGCCGCGGTGTTACGTTTGCGCAGCTTCTCTGGCGTGCGCCACCGCGATGATCAAGGCCTCCGACGACAACCAAGACGCCCCTGAGAACACTGAGCTGCCGGAGGTTGTGCCCATCCTCCCGCTCCGGAACTCGGTGCTATTCCCCGGATCCATCATTCCTATCGATGTGGGGCGACCCAAGTCGGTACGACTGATCGAGGAGTCCATCGCCACGGAGCGTCCGATCATCGGGATCGTCACGCAGCGTGAGGCGGCGGTCGAAGAGCCAGAACCGAGCGACTTGTACGCGGTCGGGTGTGCGGCCCGCATCCTCAAAGTCATCAAGCTGGCGAAAGACAACTACAGCGTGATCCTGCAAGGCGTCATGCGGATGCGCGTCGATGGCGTGTTGACGGACGAGCCATTCCACCAAGCGCGCGTGTCCCCGATTTTGGATCTGCCGGTCTCGGTGGACGAAGGAGAGGCACTGGTCGCCAACATCCGCGAAACCGCTAAAAAGCTGATTTCGTTGGTCCCCGAGCTGCCTCGCGAGGCAGCCGCGCTGCTCGACAGCGTGGCGGAACCGGGGCAGGTCGCGGACTTGGTCATCGCCAATTTGGACATCGAGACCGCCGAAAAACAATCGGTGCTTGAGGCCGACGTCGTGGCGGAGCGGCTACGCCGGGTGCTGATGCTCCTCACCCGCCAGCTCGAAATTCTCAAGATCCGCGAGCGCATCAACACGCAGGTCCAAGAGGAGATGGGCCACTCGCAACGTGAGTACGTGTTGCGTCAGCAGCTCAAGGCGATCAAGGGCGAACTCGGCGACATGGACGACGACAACGCCGAGGTCGAGGAGTTCCAGCGCAAGATCTCCGAGGCCGAGATGCCGGAGGAAGCCGAGAAGGTTGCGCTCAAGCAGCTAGACCGGCTCAAGCAGATGCAGCCCTCGAGCGCCGAGTACACGGTGACACGGACCTATCTGGAGTGGCTCGTCGATCTGCCGTGGTCCGTCGCGACCGAAGATCGCCTCGACATCCCCACGGTGCGCACCGTGCTCAACGAGGATCACTACGACCTGGAGAAGGTCAAAAAGCGGATCTTGGAATACATGGCCGTGTTGCGCCTCAATGCGTCCAAGAAGGGCCCGATTTTGTGCCTCGCGGGCCCACCCGGGGTGGGGAAGACCTCGCTGGGCAAGAGCATCGCGCGGGCCATCGGTCGCAAGTTCGTCCGCATCAGTCTCGGTGGCGTGCGAGACGAAGCGGAGATTCGCGGCCATCGCCGGACCTACGTGGGCTCGCTCCCGGGTCGCATCGTGCAGGGTCTCAAGCGGGCGGGGACTCACAACCCCGTCATCGTCCTCGACGAGATCGACAAACTCGGAAACGATTTCCGAGGCGATCCGGCGTCGGCGTTGCTCGAGGTCCTCGATCCCGAGCAAAACCACACGTTCAGCGACCACTACCTCGAGGTCCCGTTTGACTTGTCGCGCGTGATGTTCATCGCCACGGCGAACACGATCGACCCGATTCCGGCGGCGCTGCGTGACCGCCTCGAGATCCTCGAGCTACCCGGTTACACGCGGCAGGAGAAGAAGGCCATCGCCCGGCGATTCCTGTTGCCCAAGCAAGTCGGTGAGCACGGGCTGGGCCCGGCGCGTGGCTCGGGTGACGACGCTTCCGAAGAAGCACCGGCGACCAAGCCGGCCGACATCGACCCCGTCGACCTGACGTTGACCGACGATGCATTGATGGAGATAGTCGACAGCTACACCCGTGAAGCGGGCGTGCGTAACCTCGAGCGCGAGCTGTCGGCGGTGATCCGTGGGGTCGCGGTGAAGGTGGTCGAAGGCGAGCTGACCGGGCACATCGAGGTCGATAAGGACCAGGTCTCGGGCTATCTCGGCCCGCAGAAGTACCTGCCTGAAGTCGCCGATCGTACGTCACAACCGGGCGTGGCCACGGGGCTGGCGTGGACGGCCGCGGGGGGGGACATCATGTTTCTCGAGTGCACGCGCATGCCCGGAAAAGGTGGGTTGATGCTCACCGGGCAGCTTGGCGACGTGATGAAAGAATCGGCCCAGGCCGCGATGAGCTACGTCAAGAGCCACTTGTCCGACCTGGGGATCGAGCGGTCCCGTCTCGTCGACCACGACGTTCACATCCACGTGCCCGCCGGGGCCATCCCGAAGGACGGGCCGTCTGCGGGCGTGTCGATGTTTTGCGCGTTGGTGTCGTTGTTGACTGAGCGGTGCGTTCGTAGCGATGTCGCAATGACCGGCGAGATCACCTTACGAGGCTTGGTGCTGCCGGTCGGTGGCATCAAAGAGAAACTGCTGGCTGCGCACCGCGCGGGCATCCGCCGCATCCTGTTACCAGAACGCAACGAAAAGGACGTCGTCGACGTGCCGGAGGAAATCCGCGAAGACGTCGAGATCGTGTTTTGCCACGACGTCCACGATTTGCTCGAGCACGCGTTCGCGCAGCGAGACAGTTCGAGCCCGAGCGACGACCAAGGTGCCACGGCTGCGTCCGACGCACGCGGCGACGGCGACACCGCACCAACCGGCGGCTAAAGCCGGTTCGAAGCGGTTGACACGCTAGGTGGGGGCCTTAGCTTTCTCGCCGGCGCCGACCGGAGTCCTGGTATCACGCGCCAGCTCCAGCCGAGCACGAAAGGACCGCGAAGAATGGGCAAGATTATCGGCATCGACCTCGGAACGACGAACTCTGTGGTCTGCGTCATGGAGGGCAACGAGCCCGTCGTCATCACCAACGAAGAGGGGGGCCGTACGACGCCGTCGGTCGTCGGGTTTGAAGCCAACGGCAATGTGCTCGTTGGTCAACAGGCTCGCCGCCAGGCGATTACCAACCCTGAGAACACGGTGTTCTCGGCCAAGCGGTTGATCGGTCGCCGTTTTGAGGAAGTTCAGCAAGAGGCCGAACGCGTTCCGTACAAGATCGTTCGCGCCAGCAACGGCGACGCGCACATCGAAGTCGGCGGCAAGGTGTACCCACCGCCCGAGATCAGTGCTCGCGTCCTGATGAAACTCAAGAAGGCGGCCGAAGACTATCTCGGCGAGTCCATTAGCGACGCGGTCATCACCGTGCCAGCCTACTTCAACGACTCTCAGCGCCAAGCGACCAAGGACGCGGGACGCATCGCCGGGCTCGAGGTCAAACGCATCGTCAACGAGCCGACTGCGGCTGCGCTGGCCTACGGACGTGGCAAAGGCGGCAAAGAAGAGCAAGTCGTGGCGGTCTACGACCTCGGCGGCGGCACGTTCGACATCTCGATTCTGGAGGTCGCCGAGAACGTGGTGGAGGTCATCTCCACCAACGGCGACACCCACCTCGGTGGCGACGACGTCGACAACGTGGTCATGCGCTGGCTGATCGACGAGTTCAAAAAGGACTCTGGTATTGACGTCAGCAAGGACAAATTGGTGATGCAGCGGCTCAAAGACGCGGCCGAGAAGGCCAAGATCGATTTGTCGCAGCAACCCGAGGCCGACATCAATCTGCCGTTTTTGACCGCCGACGCGAGTGGCCCGAAGCACCTGCAGATCAAGCTGTCACGTGCGAAGTTCGAGTCGATGATCTCGGATCTCGTCGAGCGCTCCATCGAGCCGGTGAAGAAGGCGCTCGCGGACGCGAAGCGCTCCGTGGACCAAATCGATGAGGTGCTGCTCGTCGGTGGATCGACACGGATTCCTCTGGTGCAAAAACGCGTCCAGGAGTTCTTCGGCAAAGAGCCGAACAAAACGGTCAACCCCGACGAGGTCGTGGGACTCGGGGCGGCGGTGCAAGCCGGCGTCTTGTCGGGCGATGTTTCCGACATCGTGTTGGTGGACGTCACACCGCTGAGCCTCGGCATCGAGACCTACGGTGGCGTCATGACCGCGCTGATTCCGCGCAACACCACGATCCCGACTCGAAAGTCCGAGACGTTCACCACCGCCGCGGACAACCAAAACTCGGTGGAAGTCCATGTGCTGCAGGGCGAGCGTTCCATGGCCGGCGACAACCGGACGTTGGGCAAGTTCAGCTTGGTGGGCATCCCGGCGGCTCCGCGGGGCGTGCCGCAGATCGAGGTGACGTTCGACATCGACGCGAACGGCATCGTCAACGTGTCCGCCAAGGACAAGGCGACCAACAAAGAGCAGAAGATCACGATCACCGCGAGCTCTGGGCTCAGCGAGGACGAGATCCAGCAGATGGTCGACGACGCGGGCAAGTTCGAGGAAGAGGACCGCAAGCGGCGGGACGCGGTCGAGAACCGCAACGCGCTCGAGGCGATGGTCCTTCAGACCGAGAAGCTTGTGGCCGAAAACGGCGACAAGATCCCGGCCGAAGCCAAGACCGAGGTCGATGCCGCCATCGAGCAGGCGAAGAAGGCCATCGAGTCGGCTGAGCCCGATCAGGTTGCGGCGGCGAAAGAGCGTCTCGAGAAGGCGTCTCATCAGATCGCGCAGGCCATGTACGGCCAGCCCGGCGAAGAGCCTGCGGCTGATGGCGGTGGTGCCGGCGGGGGTGAGCCGACCGAGAGCGGCTCGACGGCCGGAGCGAGCGGTGATTCGTCTTCGAATGGTGGCGATGTGATCGACGCCGAGTTCGAGGAAAAGAAGTAGCGCTCCTTCGGCGTTCGCAAGGGGCCGGCCCGTGTGCCGGCCCTTTTTCGTGGGCGAGAGCCAAGCCGCGGGCGATCCACAAATCGCTTGACGTTGTCTCGGGCCGCCGGACACGCTCGGGCCCGTGGCCAGGCTCGGCGAGTACGAGTTGTTGCGGCCCATCGGGCGAGGTGGCAGCGGACGCGTCTGGCTGGGGCGGCGTCGGGGCCTTGGCGGTGCGACCAAGACGGTCGCCGTCAAGGTGCTCGATCCAGCCGCGGAGGGAGACGACGCCAGAGGTCGGTTTCTGCGCGAAGCCAGGCTGTCGATGTTGTTGTCGCACGCCAACGTCGTGCAGGTGTTCGATGCTGGTAGCGACGACGGCGTGCTGTTTTTGGTCATGGAGTGGGTCGACGGCGTCGATCTCGGGCGCTTGGCGAAGTGGTGCCACGCGAACGAGGCTCGCCTACCGCTCGACGTGGTGGGCTACGTCATCGCCGAGCTTCTTCGCGGTCTAGGCTACGCCCACCAACTCGTGGTCGAGGGGGAGCCGCAAGGACTGGTGCATCGTGATGTCACCCCGCACAACGTGCTGTTGTCGGCGGCGGGGGAGGTCAAGCTCGCGGATTTTGGCATCGCGCGGCGTTCGGTCGACGCGACCACGGGCATGCAGGTGCGGGGCAAGTTGCGGTACATGGCGCCAGAGCAGGCGCTGGGTCGTAAAGCATCCGCGAGCGCCGACGTGTACGCGGTGGGAGCGGTCTTGCACGAGCTCTTGGACGGCCGACGGTTTCGGGCCGGTCGTAATGACGCACAAATGCGGGAAGATGTTGCGGCCGGCGTGATTCCGAAGCTTCGGGTGCACGTCCCACACGAGGTCGACGAGCTTCGCCGCGCCCTGCTCGGGCTCGATCCTCAATCCCGTCCTTCCGCTCTTGGCGCGCGCGAGCAAGTGCTGCGCTGGTCCGACTACGCGGATGCTACGGCGGCGCTGGCTCGTTGGGTCGCGCAAGTGGCCTCGGGGACAGCCGCGGCAAGCCGCGGTCTCAATTCGCGTCCCATGCGGCCCCGCGTGGGGACCGAACGGCGGGAGGGGGTGCTAGAGCAAACTCAGCTGCTTGCGGCGACCAACGAGGCGACCCGCACCACGGGTACCCATCCCTCGGTTCGGCCTCACGTCGAGCCCTCCGGGGGGCGCGAGTCACTGGCGATGGGAGACTCGCGGCGCCGCTTCGGCCCTCCGGGTGGACTCTCGTTAGCCGTGAGTGGACTGGTGGCCGTCTGTGTCGTGGGGGGGCTCGCGTGGCGTGAGCCCGTTGGATCGCGTCTACGTGTGCAGCCTCCGTCCCTCGCCGGCATCGAGATCGTTCCTGGCGAGCGAACGGGGGCTGCGGTCGCGTCGACCCCGTCCAGCGGACGCACTCGCGCGGGGGCGGGGGGGCGTGCGTCCGTTGACTTGTCGGTCCGACGGTCGTCGCTCGACCCGTTCGCGTCGCCGGAGCAGGATCGGCGCGCGACGGAGGCCACCCTCCCAGCAGCGGCGTCGAGCGGCCGGGGGATGGACCCAGCCAGCCAGCGTGCAGCCGCCAACGAGACCGATGCGCCCGTGGCCGTACGGTTCACCGCGCGAGATTCGCGGGTCCTCCAGGTTCGGGTCGATCAGCGCCAGGAGTTGGCGCTCCGAGTCGCCCGTCAAGTCGAGTTGTCGCCGGGTCTGCACCTGGTGGAGTGGCGGGTTCGCGGCCGGGATTCCTGGCGACCCGCCGGCCGGTTGCGGGTCCGTCCGGGCGAGCCCGTGACTGTGACCATCCGGGGGGACGGACGGTTCGACGTGTCGGCGGCCCCGTAGCGGCTCCCCGTCCGTGACCACCGGAGCCGTCGTCGAACCGCCGCTCAGCTCGTGTCCGGGATCGATTCACGCGATCGGGGGGCGAGAGGGATGCCCACCGATGCCTCGGCCTGAAAGCCGGGTGCCCGAATTCGCGCTGCCACTCGGGTGTTCAGTGAAGTCGCGTTGACTGCGTTCCACTCTGTGATCGCGGCTGCGATCGCCTGGCCGCAGGACGTCCGGAGACCGCGGTCGTCTGTCACATACTGAACATCATAGCGGTCATAGGCGCTAAAAAAGTGCTTCAGTTGAGACGCTTTTGGCTTTGCTGATCTATTCAAGATACTGTACTTGATAGTTACACGCTTCGGCGATCGATCCGTACGCCCGCTGACCCATGTCGTCCGCCGCTCTCAATGAAGCCGAGCTTCGAGCCATCGAGGCTGAACACGCCGAGGGGCTTACGTCGCAGCAGCTCGTGGACGTCTTTCAACGTCACGGCGTCAACTTCAGCGAGGCGAACTTACGTCGCTACGTGCAGCTCGAGCTGGTGCCTCGCTCGCGTCGCGTCGGCACCAAAGGCAAACATTCAGGATCGCGTGGAGTCTATCCGGTTCGGGCGGTTCGGCGGATCAACACCATCAAGCGTCTGATGGGCGAGCGCTACACGCTCGAAGAAATCCAAGACAAGTTTCTCACCTTCAAAGACAGCATCGAGACGCTCGACGAAGCACTGGCCGACTTGCTGGCCTTGTTCGAGACGCGGCTCGAGTCCCAGCCCCCAACTGCGCAGCGTCAGCGTCTCGCTGATGAGCTCACGTCGCTGAAAGGCTCGGCCGGGGCCTTGCTCAAAGCAGTTCACCGGTTCGAGAAGTTGATCGTGTCGGCCGGTGGAGCCCGTCGCCCGCGAGGGGGCGGAGCCGCCAGCCCAACTGAGTTGCTCTAGGTCCATGGCCTACGCCACCACCACCGTAAATCAGGAAACGAGTCGCCGCATGTCTACCGCCACCTCCGCCGCATCGCGCACCGCTCCGATCGATGAGCCGTTGTCCCAAGATCTGCCGTCGGATCCACGACCCATCGTTCGCCGCACCAAGGCGAAGACCATCGCGATGAAGCGCCTGACGAAAGAAGAGCTGCGCATCGGCGCGTTGCTCTACCCCGAGCGCAGCTACTGGCGCCCGAGCAGCCGAGGCGATTGTGCCAACGTCGCTCGTCCGTGTCCGTACGTCAGCTGCAAGTACCACTTGTACATCGACGTCAACCCCACAACCGGGAGCATCAAGGTCAACTTCCCCGACCGCGAGGTGTGGGAGCTCAAACACAGTTGTGCGCTCGACGTCGCGGAACAAGGTGGCATCACGCTCGAGGAAGTCGGTGAGATCTTGAACCTCACCCGAGAGCGGATCCGGCAAGTCGAGGTGCGAGGCCTGATGGCGTTGCGCGAGGCCGGCGGTGATGAGCTGTTGAGCTATCTGGCGTCGCGGTAGTCTGCGTCGGCGCGGTGTCGGCTCGACGTTCCCGGGGCCTGGTCTCCGCGGCTGCGGTGGGTGATTCGGCTGCGGGGCGCAGCTCGGCGGTCGGCCGCTCCCTTGTTCGGCGGAGAGTCCGCGAGTCGTGAGCGGAGGTCGATGACCCCACGCTGCGTCGGCGGGGCACCCGCTGCGGGTAGCGAGCGGAGGGGAAGCTGTGTTACGGCGGCTCGGTGAGTCCGTCATCGCGGGTCCGTCGCGCGCTGGTTAGCGTCAGCGACAAGTCCAACCTTGCGCAGCTTGCCGCCACGCTGGTCGAACACGAGATCGAGGTCCTCTCCACCGGTGGAACCTACGGCGCCTTGTCGGCGCTCGGCGTTCCGGTCGTCAAGGTGAGCGACTACACGGGGGCCCCCGAGATTCTCGGGGGTCGGGTCAAGACCTTGCACCCGAAGATCCACGGGGGCATCTTGGCGCTCGGCGAGGACGGGCATCGCCGCGAGCTAGCGGAGCAGGGGATCGGCGAGATCGATCTGGTGGTGGTGAATCTGTATCCGTTCGCGGAGACCATCCGTCAGCCGGGCTGCAGTTTGGCGGACGCGATCGAAAACATCGACATCGGCGGGCCGACGATGGTCCGTGCCGCGGCGAAGAACTGGTCGCGGGTCGGGATCGTGGTCGATCCGAACGACTACGATGCGCTTGCCAAGGCGTTGGCCGATGGTCAAGGCACGCTCGCGACGGCGGTGCGTCGCCAATGGGCCCGCAAGGCGTTCGTCCACACGGCGCACTACGACGCGTCGATCGCGACCTACCTCGCCGGTTTTCGCGACGAGGACGGCGAGCCCCACGACCCCCGAGACGTCCCCGACGTCTTGGCGCTGTCCGGCACGGCGATGCCCCCACTGCGATACGGCGAAAACCCGCACCAGCCGGCGCGGTGGTTTGCCTGCGAGGGTCTCGGGTCCCCCGGCGGCGGCTTGGGCGGGGCGCGTCAACACCAGGGCAAGGCCTTGAGCTACAACAATCTTTTGGATGCTGATGCCGCATTGGGCCTGGTCCGCGACTTGGCTCCCGTCGGGACCGCAGCCGCGGTGTTCAAGCATTTGTGTCCGTGCGGTGCGGCACTCGGGCGGGCAGGCGAATCGCTCGCGGAGATCTATCGTCGCGCTCGCGATGCCGACTCCGAAGGAGAACGGCATGCAACGAACGATCGCTACC
>QKPP01000100.1:29591-42610 GCA_006508105.1 Myxococcales bacterium FL481
CCGACTCCGAGAGTGCGTTTGGCGGAATCGTGGCGCTGACGGGGGTGGTGGACGCGGACACGGCCGAGGCGTTGCTCGAAACCTTTCTTGAGGTCGTCGTCGCACCGAGCTATCGCCCGGAAGCGTTGGAGAAGCTCGATCGCAAGGCGAACCTTCGGGTGCTCGAGATCCCGGAGCTGGGCTCGGCGGCGACGGTTCCCGAACTACGGGTGCGCTCGGTCTCGGGCGCCGTCTTGGTCCAGCGCGAGGATGCGGTCGGTGTCCGGGCCGGCGAGGCCCGCTGTGTGACGTCCCGTGCTCCCTCTGACGATGAGCTCGTCGCGCTGGACTTCGCCCAGATCGTGGCCAAGCATGTGCGCTCGAACGCGATCGTGTTAGCGACACGTGAAGTCACCGTCGGCATCGGAGGAGGTCAGACCTCACGCGTGGAGGCTGTGCGGCAGGCCCTCGGCCGCGCCGGGGAGCGGGCGCGAGGGAGCGTGCTGGCTTCCGACGCGTTCTTCCCGTTCCGCGATAGCGTCGACTCGGCCGCGGCGGCCGGGGTCACGGCGGTCATTCAGCCCGGGGGCTCGAAGCGCGACGACGAGTCCGTCGCCGCGGCCGATGAGCATGGCCTCACTATGCTGTGCACCGGCGAGCGGCACTTCCGTCACTAGGCGGATCGGCTCCAGCGGCGTCATCAGGGGACGAAACGGTACTCTCGAGTCGAGTTTGCACGGGGTCAGGCGGAGATGCAGCGCAAGCACAAGATTTTGGTCGTCGGCGGTGGTGGACGAGAGCACGCGCTAGCCTGGCGGTGTGCCACGGAGGGGCACGAGGTGCTGGCTGCACCGGGCAGCGACGCGATCGCCACGGTCGCGCGACGCTTCGACATCGGGGTGCGTGACCACGAGGAGTTGGTGCGGCTCGCAGTGCGCGAGGGCGTCGACCTGGTTCTCATCGGACCCGAGCAGCCCTTGGTCGAGGGGCTGGCCGATCGGTGCCGGCTAGCGGGGCTGGCGACATTTGGGCCGTCTGCCGCCGCGGCGGAACTCGAGGGCAGCAAGGCCGCCGCCAAGGCGTTCATGGCTCGGCACCACATCCCCACCGCAGCCTACCGTACGGTGGGTACGCTGGATGAGGGTCTGGTCGCGCTGCAGGCGTTCGAGCGGCCGCCCGTGATCAAGGCCAGCGGGCTGGCCGCGGGCAAGGGCGTGGTGGTTTGCGGTTCGTTTGCCGAGGCCGAGACCGCGCTGCGCGAGTGTCTGGCCGACCACCGCTTCGGCGCGGCAGGGGACACCGTGGTCGTCGAAGAGCGCCTCGAAGGCGAAGAGGTCTCGTTCTTCGTCGTGACCGATGGTCGTGCGGCCGTCACGTTTCCGCCGGTGCAGGATCACAAGCGCTTAGGCGACGGCGACACCGGCCCAAACACCGGGGGGATGGGCGCGTACCTCCCGGCTCCAGTGTGCTCGCCGCAAGTGCACGCTCGCATTATGGAGAAGATTGTCGAGCCCACCCTCTCCGGGCTCCGACTCGAGGGGCGGCCGTTTTGCGGTGTGTTGTTCGTCGGCTTGATGGTGGATGCAAGCGGTGAGCCGTTTGTCATCGAGTACAACGTGCGCTTCGGTGATCCTGAGGCCCAAGCGCTCCTGCTCGGCTTGGACGAACCCTTGGTGCCGCACCTCATCGCCGCGGCGAACGGTGGATTGACGCCGGGTTCGCTGCGCGCCCACGCGAGCGCGGTGGTCGTGCTTGCGTCGGCGGGGTATCCCGCGTCGTCGACCACCGGTGTGCCGATCGAGGGATTGGGTGAGGCGCAAACGGGAAGGGACGACGTGGTCGTGTTTCATGCCGGTACGCGCCGCGAGAACGCCACCTGGCTCACCGCTGGCGGCCGGGTTCTCGGCGTGGCGGCCAAGGCACAATCGATTCAAATCGCGCTCAGTCGAGCGTACGAGGGCCTCGCAGGGCTCACTCTTGACGGAGGGCAGTGGCGGCGCGACGTCGGTGCACAGGCTCTCCAGCGACTCGGTGAGTCGCCAATCAACCTCCACACCTCGGGTCAAAAATGAGCACACTCGCTGTTATCGGTGCGCAATGGGGCGACGAAGGCAAGGGCAAGGTCGTCGACGTGATCGCTCGGGAGGCGAAAGTCGTCGCACGGTTCTCCGGCGGCAACAATGCCGGCCATACGCTCGTCATCGGCGACAAGAAGATCATCACGCACCTGGTGCCATCCGGATGTGCGTACCCCGGGACGCTGTGTGTTCTAGGGGCGGGGATGGTCGTTGACTGTGACGTATTGCGGGAAGAACTCGACGCGTTGGAGCGCCAAGGCCTGATGCAAAGTGGTGAGCTTCGCGTCTCCTACGAGGCCCATCTGATCTTGCCGTACCATCGCGAGCTCGATGGACTTCGTGAGGATGCGCGCAGGGACGCCAAGATCGGGACCACGCGGCGCGGCGTCGGGCCAGCTTACGAAGCCAAGGCCGCTCGGCGTGGCATCAAGGTGCGTGATCTGTTCAACCCCGAGTTGCTCCGCTCTCGCCTCGAGCTCAATCGAGGGGTTTTGGCGCCCGAGTTCGAGCGCCTCGGGGGAGGGCGGGGCGTCGACGTCGAGGCGGTGATGAGCCAGGCGGACCAATGGCGCTCATGGCTTGAGCCAGCAGTTTGTGATGTGGGCGCGCTGGTCCACCAGGCGGTCGTGGATGGGCTGCCGGTGCTGTTCGAGGGGGCGCAGGGGGCCTTGCTAGACGTGGACCACGGTACCTACCCGTTTGTGACGTCCACCTCGACCATCGCGGGGGCGGCCTGCAGCGGACTGGGCATCGGACCCACGTTGATCGACGGCGTCTGGGGCATCTCGAAGGCCTACGCGACCCGGGTTGGGGCGGGGCCGTTCCCGACGCGGGTCGACGGGGCGGCTGGCGACGCCATCCGTCGCGCCGGTGCGGAATTTGGGGCCACCACCGGTCGACCACGCGATTGTGGCTGGCTCGATCTCCCGGCGCTGCGCTACGCGGCACGGCTCAACGGCTTGACGGGATTGTGTGTGACGAAGCTGGACGTGCTCGCCGGCCTGGCCAATGTCGCGATCTGCGTGGGCTACCGGGACGGAGTGGAACCCGGCCGCGATGGGCTGGAGGCGGCGGTACCGGTGTACGAGTCGATCTCCGGCTGGGACGATCCCGCTTTGCGCGGTCGGCTCGAGGCGGCCCGTCGTCTTGCGGACCTGCCGGTGCCCGTCCGCGCCTACCTGGATCGCGTCGCCGAAGCGGTCGGGGTGCCGATCACGCTGGTCTCGGTGGGGCCGGATCGCGAGCAAACGATCGTCGTCACGACGCCGTTTTAGGACTTCACGCCGCCGAGGCGGGGCTCGCCATCTGGTAGCGCCGCGCGCCACGCGGGCGGTTTCGGGGACCGACGGTGCAAAAGCAGATCGATCGCCGGGCCGAACCGTTAGTGTTGTCCGGTGACGCCCCTTTCCCTATACTCGCGGTGTCCGCGAACCTACGACGAGTGCCGGTTTGTGCGAGGCACGGCCGTGGGTTGATCGAGGATCAGCGCCCATGAAGATCGAATGCGACAAGTGTCAGGCCAAGTACTCCATCGCGGACGAGAAGGTTCGCGGCAAGACGTTCAAGATTCGCTGCAAGAAATGTGGCAACGTCATTATCGTCCGCAACAAGGACGCCGCTGCACCTGCGGAAGCCGGAGAGAGCGCTGAGGCACCTGCCGACGAAGCAGCCGGTGATCCCGGCTGGCACCTTGCGATCGACGGCGAGACGGTCGGTCCGGTCTCGGAGGACGAACTGCGCCAGCGGTACGCCGCTGGCGAGATCGACAAAGACACCGCGGTCTGGCAAGAGGGCTTCGAGGACTGGGTCGCGTTAGGGGACGTCGACCAGTTCCATGACCTCCCGGAGCCCGAAACGAGCCCCGTCGGCGCTGAGCCCGCGGCGGTGTCCGGTTTCGTGGGCGCGGCCGCAGGCGCGGTGGCGGAGCGCGGGAGCGCCGAGTCGCTGCCCTCGCCGCGTGTCGACGCGGCCGCATTGACGGCCCAGCGCAATGAGAACTCCGTGCTGTTCTCGCTCGACAACCTGCGAGCCATGGCCTCCGCCAGCACCGACACGCAGGCGGCCCCCGCATTGGGATTGGCAACGAGTGCGCCGACCAGCGAGGGCTCTGGGCTCATTGACATTCGCGCCCTCAGCGGTCTCGCGGCCCCCGCCGCCCGACCCGCGACGCCGGAAAAAGAGGAGGCGCTACCCAGCTTCGGGGGCGGCACCCTCGGCGGTACAGGAACGCTCGGCGGCCTCGTGAGCCAGCCACTCGTAGTCGAGCCCCCGCCCGCGGCCGACGGGCCATCCGGCGGCAAGAGCATGACCGTCATGTGGACCATGATGGGGGCGATGTTCTTGGTCGTCGTCGGCCTGGTGATCTACGTGGTCTCGTTGTCGAACCGGGACCCCCAGCCAGAGCGCATTGTGGTGCAACAGGCCGCTCCAGGGAAAGTTGCGGACGAGGACGGCAAAGCCGGCGAGAGCAAACAAGCCGAGCCCTCGGGTGCAAAGAACGAGGACGCCGCGGACGAAGACGAGGCCAAGGCGGCGAAGAAAGAGGAGGACGCACCGAGCGCCGCGGACGACGGCAAGGCCGACAGCGCGGAGGCGAAGTCCTCGAGCAAGCGTCGGCCGAAATCGAAAGTGGCCTCGCGATCGACCAAGTCCAAGCGAGCGTCGTCCACGAAGACAAGCTCGTCCTCGTCTGCCGCTTCGAAGTCCAAGCCCAAGTCGTCGGGTTCGAGTGGCGGCGACATCCTCGCGGATCTCAGCACGCCCCCGAAGTCGTCGGGCTCGAGCGGTGGGTCCAAAAGCGGGAAATCAGACGTGGACTGTCTGCTCGATCCGGCGTCGTGCAAAGATACGAAAAAGGCACCGAAGAAGAAGAAGCCGGCTGCAACTGGGAGCGGGTCCTCCTCGGGCGGAGCGCTTCCCGAGAAACTGGGCAAGTCCGCGATTCTCGCCGGATTGAAAGCGGTGAAGGCTCAAGCTGCCACTTGCGGCAAAAAACACGGGGCCCCAGCCGGCACGAAAGTGAAGGTTCGCTTCTCGGTGCAGGGCTCGACCGGGCGGGTGGCGTCGGCGACGGCCCAGTCACCGTGGTCCGGCAAGCCCCTTGGGAACTGCGTCGCCAAGGCCGCCAAGAGCGCGAAGTTCGACAAGTTCAGCAAGTCGCAGCAAGGCTTCAGCTACCCGTTTCGGATGTAGCCGATTAGCCTCCTCGCCGTGTACGGGTGGGCGCGCCGAACCTGGCGCGCGCGAGCTCACGCTCTAGTCAACGGGTGGGCGCGCCGGACCTGGCGCGCGCGAGCTCACGCTCTAGTCAACGGGTGGGCGCGCCGAACCTGGCGCGCGCGAGCTCACGCTCTAGTCAACGGGTGGGCGCGCCGGACCTGGCGCGCGCGAGCTCACGCTCTAGTCAGACGTTCGGTTCGGGCTCTACAGCCCGCTCGGTTCGGGCGGGCTCATGGTTCTCGGCGCCGCAGAGTCTGGCCTCGCCGGTCCAGGCCGGGTCGCGACGAGAAGCAGCTCGGTCGGGCTCAGGCGGTTCCCGAGATTCGGCTCGCGACGCGATCGCGTCTGGTTCGTGCACACCAGCGGACTTCGCCGTCGGCTTCTTCGTCGGTTTCTTCCGCTTCTTCTTTGGGGGTGGAGCCGGTTGTCCGCGCTCGGTTCGCAGCTTTTGCGCCAGCCCGTCCAAAAGGGTGTACGGAAGGTGAGGAGGGCCGGCGCTTGTGGTGAGCAAGGCCCGTACGCTCGGTCGTCCCGCCGGGTCTCGGACCACCAAGAGCTCGAGCTGGCCTTGACCCGTGCGGTCCCCGTCGAGATCGAACTCGAAGATGACGTATCGCGCGTCCCGGTCCTGTTCCGTGATGCGGTAGTTGCGGTCGAGGCGGAGGAAGCGGATCGCGGTGGGCCAAACCTGCGCGAATGGGTAGCGAAGGAGTCGTTGCTCAGCATCTTCCGCGAATTCGCCGGATCCGAACGTCGCGGCCTTCCCCGCGAAGGCCACGCCGGGCATAGCTGCGAAGCCGGTGCACCCGGCGACGAAGAGTAGGGCCGCGGCGCGAAGCGAACCGGGTCGAAGCGACATGACTCCACACCGACTACGCGCTCGGCGCGGTTCCACCCGGTGGAGCGCGCGCTGAGGTGGTTCGTCCCGTGGCGATGCCATACCGCACGCTACCGATGGGCTGGAAACTCGGGCAAGTTTCCGGCATTTTAGAAATCAGCCGGAGTGGGCGACGTGGCGGCAGCAGTCGATAGATCCTCCGGCGAAACTCGTCGTTCTCATTTGTGGCGCTGCGATGCGGCGCCCCCCACCAGGCAAGACTGCGGAGGTCGATTCGATGTCCCGTGAGAATTCAGCGTTGTTGGCGCTTCGGGAGCTGCGCCAGCTCGAGGCACAACGTCAGTCCGAAGAAGCGGCCACACGTCAACGTGAAGAGGCCAACCGGGCTCGCGAGCGCGCCGAGGCAGAGCAACGCCAACGTGAGGAGGAAGAGCGGGTTCGTCGTGAGGAACAAGCTCAGGCCGAACGCGAGCGCGAAGCGTCCGAGGCGAAGGAACGCGAGGAGCGAATGCGGCTCGCCGAGGCGGAGAAACGGGCCCAAGTCGAGCAGGAGGCCCGTCTGCGTGAGGAGCAGATGCGACTCGATGCGCAGGTGAAGATGGCCGCGCGCAAGCAGACGCCACGGTGGCTGTACGGCGTCGCGGCCGGGTTGGCCGCAGCGCTTCTCGGGGGAGGGCTCTATGCGTACCAAAGCCAGCAAGAGTCCGAGGCCGCGATTTTGGCGGAGCAGCAAGCGGTCGAGCAGGAACGGGAGGAACGCGAGAAGGTTCAAGCCGAACTGCAACGAGTCCAGCAAGAACGTGAGCGACTGAAACGACAGCAATCTGAACTCGACGCGAAGTTGGCGGCTGCCACCACCGCGGCGGAACGAGCCCAGCTCGAGGCAGAGCGGGCGAAACTCGAGTCTCAGCAGGCGGCGCTCGACAGCGAGTTGAGCGAAAAGAAGAACGCGGCGAAAAACGTCGGCAAAAAGAAGCGTCGAAGTCGGAGCAACGCGGGCAAGCGCTCGGGTAAGCCGAAGTCCAAGCCCAAGGCCGAAGAGCCGAAGGTCGAGCCGCCGCCGGTCACCAAACCACGCCGGCAAAAGATCAAGCTTGGCGGCGGTGACAGCCCGCTGGGTTAGACCGCTTCCGCGTGAAGTCCAGACCCGTTGTCGGGCCGCGAGGCCATCGCGGCGCTTGTCGGCGGACCGCAGCAGATCGGGTGGCTCGTCGATCGTCGATCGCATCGTTCGGGCCAGCGTCCCCGTTGCTCAGCCGTGCGTTCATGGCTTGTCTTGTGCCGCGCCTGTCGTTGAACGCGCCCACGCCCAAGCCACCGTAGCGAGTGGCTTGTCTGCGCACCCGGCCCCGTGCTAGGTCACCCCAGCCTGGCTCGGTGGCCAAGTGGCTAAGGCAGAGCTCTGCAAAAGCTCCATCGCCGGTTCGATTCCGGCCCGGGCCTCAAACGACGAACGGCGAGCCGAATATGGCTCGCCGTTCGTCGTTTGAGGGGCTCTGCGGCCCACCCATCGAGGGCGGCTCGCTACGGTTGTGCGGCTCTCGAGCCGTACGGCGCGAGCGTCTCGCTAGCCAGGAACACCTGCGCCATCTCGTATTCGAAGAATGACATCATGTTGGTGTCGAGCACCTGTTGGAGCAAATCTGCGGCCTGCCGTGTGTTGCCGAGACGCCACTGCCGCAGACCCTCGTAGAAGTAGGCCTCGGCGCGGTGGCCCGTGTTCTCTGCGTGGGCCTCGAGGTCCGAAAGCGTGGCGCGACCTTGGCTGTGCCGGGCCAGCAGCACGTGCCAGGGCTCCCCGTGGTAGGCCTGCACGAATCGCGTCGCGTCGGGGTCTAGTGGCCGGTGCTCTCGTTCGGCGAGGTCTAAGAGCCACAGGCTGAAGTAGAGCTTGAGGGAGTCCGGTACCTCGTCGCGAACCATGGCACGCCGGTAGATCTCGTAGGCGGCCTCGTAGCGGGCGTGACTGGTGGCCAGCAGCATGCACTGGGCGTACAGGGCCGGCTGGTCCGGGGTCGCGGCCACCGAGTTGCGAAAATCGTCCATCGCAAGGTCGGTTTCGCCGAGGAGAAACAGCACGCGATACCGCTCGACCAGTCGCACGCTGTACTCCCGTTCGGGCAGTCTCGGGGTCGACAGCACTACGTTCAGCTGCTGCAAGGCGACTTTGAGGTGGTCTCGAGCTCGACGGGCTTGTTGCTGGTCGAGCGCGACTTGGCCGAGTTGAGTGCGGGCTTGGATCTCCCAATCGATGCGCTCGGCTTGGTCGACGAATGGAAGCTTGAGCAGCGCCTGATAGTGGCCGGCGGCGCGCTCAAGTTGCCCCGCACGGTGCTCGATGGTGCCGAGCAGATCGAGCGCGCCGGCTAGCGGCTCGATGGCGGTGCTTTGTTCAAGCAACGGTCGCGCGAGATCGGGGCGGCCGGCGTCGAAGTGCGCGGTGGCGACGGTGAGGTAGGCGTCCGGCAAGCCTGGGCGAATCGGGCGATCGCTCCACAGCTTGGCGGCGCGACGGTGGAACGCTTCGAGGTCTTCCAAGCGAGCGGCACCGCGTTCTGGGGCGCGTGCGCTATCTCGCTGGATGCGCTCCTGATACAGCTCAGCGAGCAGCGACCAGGCGTCGAACAGGTCCTCGCGCGCGCCGATGGCTCGCTCGAGGTGCACGATCGAGGCGTCCACGAGCCCCAGTTGGCGCAAGCTGTGGGCCCGCGCGAGATTGGCGTGGACGTTCTCGGGATCCCGAAGCAGCGCGCGGCGAGCGATGTTGTCGACGATGCCCCAGCCTTGCGTGATGAGCCATCGGGGCAGATTCGCGGAGTCGTCGTCGGGTTGAAGGTAGGCGATGAGATCCAGCAGGGGCTGCACGTCGTCGTCGCCCGCCGTGGCGGCGGTGACCAGGGTGCGGAACGATTCGGTCTGCGTGCGTTGCCCCAAAAGCGGCAGGGACTCTCGCGCCGCGTCGAAGTCGTCCGCGCGCAGGTAGGCGCGGATCAATAGGAACCCGGCGAACTCCCCCCGGGCCGGCAACGCTCGGTCTTCTACGCGGCTGTCATCAACGGCTCGCAAAATGGGGATCTGCGCGCGGTAGATGGTGGCGAGCTCGTCGGTGAGCCATGGTGATGGGAACGCGGCGCAAGCTTGCTCCAGGACGTCTTGTACCTCGATGGGCGGGTGGCGAAAGTCCGCCGGGTACTGGCGCCCACCTTCGAGCCAGTCGACGAGTAGTCGCCATTCGTGCCGGGCCCTTTTTTGCAGTGGCGGATCGCCGAACGCTTCGACGACGCCTAGAGCAAAAGTTGCGGGAAATTCACGTCCTTCCCGTGACGCGACTTCGTAGAGGCGCAAGGCCGCGTTGGCGAGGTCAGCGTGAGGAGTGGTTTGCGCGCGCAGTTCTTGGGGAGTCCAAAGATCGACGGTGCGCTCGATGGCCCCCAGGGCACGGTCGTGGTCACCGGCGGCCAACGCGTCAGCCGATGCTTCGAGCAGGTAGGCCACCGCCGCCTTGCGCAGGGCCGGGCGCGCCGGATCGTTCTCGGCGAGCATCGCGTAGATGTTGAGTCCGTCGACCAAGGCGGCGTCGGTCGTGATCGCGGTGGGGACGGCCGCGGTCGGTGGCTGGGTGGGAGCGTTCGTCCTGCAGCCGCTTGACGCGGCCAACAACGCGGTACTGAGCAGGGCCGCTCGCGCAAATCGGTTCATCACCGTCACCATGGCAGTCTACGAGGCGGGGGGCGAACGAGCCAACTGCGGACTTGATCGGCGTTGCCCGGCACGCAGCGCAGATGGAACTGCCGCGGCGCCATGGCCCGCCGTGAGCCCGCTCCTAGCCCCGCTCGGACCAGCGCAGGGCCAACGAGAGCACGTGCGTGCTCCCCGAGTACACGCCGGCGTTCGTTGGGCGACCACGCCCGTGCAACACGGCAGCGGCGGACGGGGCATGGAGGTCGGAGCTCGCGGCCGAGAAGTCCAGCGCGGCTTGTGGATCGTACGCGGGAGCGCTGCCGCCGGGGCCGACGCGCTGGGGGAGCAGCACGTCGAGTCCGTATCCGGGAAGCAGGATCCACGAACCGTGGCGGCGGATCAATTCGATGCGTGGTCCAGCGTCGACCGAGAGCAGCCACCCGTCGGTTTCCGCGGCCGTCAACGCCGCTCGGCGGGTGCCCGGTGACTGGACGCCGGCGCCGAGCGACAAGGACACTCGCGGGGGCACGAACTCGCGTTCGCGCCGTCCGGCGGTGACCTTCCACAGATCGTAGCCCACAAACGCTTGCCCGCCGTAGATGTCCTGGCGCCCGCGATACAGCTCGAGCTCCGGGAGGACCGCGGCTCGGCGGTCGAGACCGACGAGGCTGAGCTCCCGAGCGTCGCGGTAGTCGCAGCTGCCCGGCATCGCGTTTCCGGGGCAAGCGTCTTGCCAGTACAGCTGCCCATCGAATTGCCACGCACGGCGGGAGCCGAGCGTCCAAGCCAGGCCGACCGCCAGTTCCCGAGGGATCGGTTGGCTGAGCCGAGCGTCCACCGTGCCCGACAAGGCGCAGGCGGGCAGACCCGACGGGTCGCTGTCGACCGCCTCGTCGCTGCGACAAACGCGAGCGTGCCCGACCACGTCGATGCGTCCGCCGTCAAGCCACGGGCGAGTGCGGTAGCGAAACCCCAGTCGGCCGTGCCGGCCCAGGGGGACCGCGATCCCGAATGTCGTGGCGAAGTTGAACCGCGTGCCGTCCTGTCGAGCGATGCCAAACCATCGCAAGCGGCTGCGACCGGCGAAGCTGAGTCGTTCTGCGCAGCGTGGATCCCCGACCGGTGCATCGTCAACGCCGCAGGCCCAGCCGCCGTCGGAAGCGGGGAGCAGGCGGGTATCGTTGTCGTGCGACAATTGAACCCGCAAGCGCGGCACATGCAGCGCTGCGCCCAGGCGAATGCGATCGGCGAGCGTCCACGCCACCGCGAGCGAGAAGTCGGTCCGGATCTCGTGCGCTCCGCCGTTCCGGGTGCGTTCGGGGCAGGCTCGGCCGAGGTCCAATGAGCAGCCGACGTCGGGATCTCGGGCCAGGTGGTAGCGCAGGGCGTCGCTGCTCCACGGTCGCCGACGGCTGGAAAGCTCGTACAAGCCGACCGCGACGGCGACCGGGTCGAGTTGATAGCTGGCGCCCAAGAAGTAGCCCAGCGCGGGGTTGATCAAGCCCACACGACCGCGGGGTTCTCCGATCGGGCGGCCGCGTGCGTCGGTGTCGAAGGGATCCACTCGAAGTTGATCGATGCCGCCGTACCCGGCCACAGTGGCTTGCAGCCCGGGCAAGGCCGCCAGCATCGCGGGGTTGTGGTGAAGCGCGCTCACGGCTGCGCTGGCCGGACCTTGGGCTTGAGGCCCGACCAGACGCGAGCCGATCCCGGGGGCGGCGCGGACGAGGGCCGGCGCGGAGCAAAGGCCCCAGGTCAGGAGCGATAAACCGATTCTCCGCGCGGCTAGCCGCGGCGGTCCGATTCGCCTCACGGGCCGGGCTGCCGCGCGGTCGACCGCAGACGACGGCTGCACGCGTGCAGGTTGGTGCTCGCCGGCCCGCGATTGCGCCATTGGCTGGCGAGCATACCCTGAAGCCCACGCAAGCGCCCGTTCACGGCCGATGCCCCGCGCATCCCGGCGGCTAGATCGGCCCGGGCCCGGGACATCGCCCGGCCCGATCTGGCTGGCGGTCGGGGGTCCCCGTGTCAGGCTCGCATCGCCGATCGACTCCCCGATCCCTCGCCGGGTCGGCGACAGCAGGGAACGCAGCGAGTGGCGGGCTCGTGCGGCGATGGATGGCGCGAGTTGACCGTGTCGGTCGGGTCGCTCTAGGATGCGCCGTGCCGTGGACCAAACGGCACAATGAGGCCCAACGATGCAGTCCACACCGCGCCAGTTTCATTGCCGTGACGACCTTTGGGTGCGCGTGGAAGCCCTGGCCGAGCGGCGGGGGCTCACGCCCGATCAGGTGCTCGAGGCCGCGTTGGTACGACTGTTTACTCGACCACCGGTCGCCGCCCAATCGGCGGTGGAACGTGGAGCTCAGGCTGCGACGAGTCCGAGCAACGGCGCGGCTGTCCACGCGGCGGCCGCAACGGCGGGGCCTCTGTTCGTCTGCCTGCAGGGCGAGTGGCACATGGTCGACAAGGACCGGTTCGTGATCGGACGGGGGGCCAAACACGCCGACCTGGCGATTCGCGACGCCAACATCTCCCGCCAGCATTGCGAGATTGTCCGGACCAACGGTCAGTACGTCATCCGCGACCTGGGGAGCACCAACGGGATCGAAGTGGGCGGCATTCGGGTGGAGTCGTTGGTGATCGAAGAGGGCGGCGTGTGCCACTTGTGTGAGCACGAGCTGATGTTCTCGTTCCAGCCCCCGCAGTGACGCGGCGGCGCAGCGATGGTCGACAAGACTTGGTCGCGGTTACACGCGACGCTTCGGGCTTTGGCGCGTGACCAGTTCGCGGCGATCGACGACGTCGGGCGGCTGGCGGAGGCGGCCGAGCAGGCCGGCTCGATTTGCGCCGGCTCAACGACCGTCTCGTCGGACTTCGCGGCGTTCGCCGAGGAGATCGCGGCGTGGTCCCGCCACGGTCAGCTCGAACGCCGTCGGATTGTCGCCTGGGGGCTTCGATTGTGCCTGACGCAATTCGCTCCAGCTACCGACGCGGCCCCGGCCCGTCCCCGCAAGCGTGCGAGTCGTCGAGCGCCGTCGTCGGCGCGCGAGGTGACCGAGCCGAAGGAGGCGGGGGCGAAGCAGGCAAGCGCAGGGGAGGCCGGCGCGAAGCAGGCGGGGGCGGGGCAGGCGAGCAAGAAGCAGGCGAGCCCGACGCAGGCGCGTGCCGGGGAGGCCAGCGCAAAGCAGGCGGGGGCGGGGCAGGCGAGCAAGAAGCAGGCG
>QKPP01000169.1 GCA_006508105.1 Myxococcales bacterium FL481
CGACCGACGGAACGAGGGCCGCGGCCGCGGCCGAGGTCGTGGTGCCGTCCGAGCCGATCCATCTCGACCGCCCCGCGACCGTGCGCCACACGTCCGCGGGCGACGGCGCGCCGAGGGGCCAGTCGATCGCGCCTCTAGACGCGCCGGGTGCAAGCGCGGCAGCCAACCCGGCCGCGGGTGCGCGCGGACGCAGGCCCCGGGCCATGGCGTCGGAGCCACCCGGTCCGGCTCTGCGCCACGCGTCACCATCGCTCACCTGGGACGAACCTCCGCGTCGGTTCGCGTTGGCCCTGCGGTTGGCGGGCAGTGCGGCATTCGGGCCGCTGCCGCGGTCCAGCCCGTCGCTGGGTGGTGCGATCGCGGGCGTTTGGCCCCGAGTGCGCCTGGAGCTCGCCGCCGGCTACCACCTCCCCCAGGAGATGCAGCGCTCCGATGGACAGGGGGCTCAGTTCGACGCGTGGATGGCCGCGACGAGAGCCTGCCCGCGCTGGCGCGTACAACCGATCGAAGCCCAGTTGTGTGCGGTCCTCCACGGTGGCGCGATCCGCGGGAGCGGCCGCGGTCTGGCCGAGAACCGCACGAGCCGCCGGCCTTGGCTGGGACTGGGCGGTGGCTTCGCTGCGACGTGGCACCCCGTTCGTGCATTCGGGCTGTGGATCGGCGTGGACACCCTGGCGATGGTGATCCGCCCCCGGTTCGTGGCCACGCATCTCGGCGAGTTGCACCGCTCGGGTCCCCTTGCCGTGCGCGGAGGGGCCGGCATCGAATGGGTCTTTCTGTGACGGATTCGGCCCGTGGGGCGGAAGGATGCCGGTGAGCGCCGCCAGCGACCACGATGACGGCGCGTCACTGGCGTTTCGACGGCTGTTTCGTCGGCACTACGCGTTCGTATGGCGCTCATTGCGTGCCATGGGACTCAACGACAGCAGCGCGGACGATGCTTCACAGGAGGTCTTCATGGTGTTGCATCGGCGACTCGGGGAGTACGACCCCGGTCGTGACCTGCGTGGGTGGCTGTACGGGATCGCTCGGATGATCGCGCGCAAGCACGGCGAGCAGCGTCAGCGGGAGCATCGGCGTCGACAACGCCTGCGTGATGGGAGCCCGCCCGAAGCACCGCTGGTGGCCGGCGAGACCGATCCCGAAGATGCGCTGCGACGACGTCAGGCGGCGGACGTGGTGCAAGCATTCCTCGATCGTCTCGACCCCGACCAACGGCAGGTGTTTGTGCTCGCGGAGATCGAGGCCCTCCCGGCCCCACAGATCGCGCGCATGCTCGACGTGTCGGTCAACACCGTGTATTCGCGGTTGCGTCTCGCCCGTGAGCGATTCGCCGCGTACGTCAAACGGCGGCGAGCCATCGACCACCGGGAGTCTCGTAGTGGATGAGCTAGACCGAGAGGCGCGGGAGTTGTTGGCCGCCTACCGGGCCGATCGCCCCGGCGTGGCCCGTGTGCGCCGGGGCTGGCGTCGTCTCGAGCCACGGCTGCGAGGGTCGACTGGCCGCGGGTCGTTCCGCGAGGGGCGGGGCAGCCGAGTGGGGGCCGGGCGCTGGACGGTGGCTGTGGTGACGGCGGCCGCGGCCGCGGCGTTGCTGCTCTGGTTCGTTCTGCCCGAGTGGGCCCAGCGCCGCCCGTCGCTGACTCCGGCGGCGGCTGAGTTTCAGCGTTCACGGGGGGCGTTGCACCAGACCCGGCGCGGCGAGTCCCCACAAGCCGGCGTCCCCACCGGGGCGGATCCGACGACGGATCCGACGACGGATCCGTCGACGGATCCGACGTCGCGATCCGCCGACGAGCGGCCCCGCGACGGGCCTTGGCCGGTGTCCGTGCTCCCGTTCGAGCCGACGGGGCGTCGCGACCCGCTGGCCTCGCCCAGCCCGGCCAGCGGACGCGTTTCCTCCGTCAAACCGGCCACTGATGCCCCGGCCCGAGCTCGCAAGCGTGGCGACGTGCGATCTGATCCGACTCCGACGAGTCCCGTCGACGCGTCCGCGACCGTGCGGGAAGGTGGCGGCTCACTCGACCGGACCCGCCGACGACGTGACGCGCCGTCGCAACCCGCCGGGGCCTCGCCGCCGTCGAAGACCTCGCCATCGGATGCGCAGGCGGTCATGGCCGAGTCGCGGCTAATCACCCGGATCAAGGACGCCATGGTCTCGGACCATCACGCGAGAGCCTTGCAGCTTATCGCCGAACACGAGCGCCGGTTTCCGCGGGGCGTGATGGCTGAGGAGACTCACGCTTGGAAGGCGACGGTGTTGTGCCGCGCCGGAGACTTCATGCGAGGTCGGCGGGTGGCCGCGACGTTCCGGGTCCGCTATCCCCACTCGCTGCACGACCAGCGGGTGGAGGCGGCGTGCCGACCGTGACGCGACGATGTCGGCTCCGCCCGCGGGCCACGGGCAATTTGTGTGACGGGATCGGCCAGATCGCCACAAGAGGGGGCATGAACCCGACACGATTTGCAGTTTGCGGCGCCATTGTTCTCGTTTTCGCCATCAGCGGCTGTGACAAGTCGGGCCTGCTCGGCGTGGGTCATACCGGCGAAGGGGACGGGAAAGACGAGGCTGAGAACGATATGGGCGATCCGGAAGGGCACGATGACCCGGATGGCGACGGCGATTCCAACGGCGATCCCACCGACGACCAGCCCAAGTTCGACGTGGCGGGGCCGAGTGAGTTCCCGGACTGGGCCGAGCTGCGTCCCCGCAAGCCGGAGAACTGCTTGATTCCCGACAATCCCGCTTGCGAAGGGTATCCCGACTCAGACGACTACGGCTACGCGCCGCACCAAACCCTGCAAAACTACGAGCTGATGGACTGCGAGGGGAACCCGCGCGAGCTTGCCGAGTTCCTCGGCCGGCGCGAAGACAATGGGCTGTACAACAAAGGTCTGTATATCGGACTCGGCGCGGGTTGGTGTGGACCGTGCATGAGCGAGGCGAGACACTTCGCCAAGATCGCGGCCGACTATCGCAATCTGCAGATCGAATTCGTCTACGTGCTGCATCAGAGCCAATACCCCGGTTCGTCGCCGACGACGGATGTCTGCGTCGAGTGGCGCGACGAGATGATCGACGATGCCTACGAGATCTGGATTGATCCCGAGGACCAAATCGACGAACTGATGAAAGAAGCGGCGCTCGACGCCATTCCATACGGTTTCATCGTGGACGCGAACGCCAATGTTCGGGTTCGTCGACCACCGCCCGGCCTTACGCCGGAGGTACTCGACGATGCTCTCAACGAGGTGATCGAACACCCCTACGGGGGCTAGAGCCCCCGACTGACCCCGACCCGCGCCTCATCCCAGCGATCACGATGCGCACCGGGTACCAGCGCCACAGCTTCAGAGAGTCCCGTGTCGTCGCGCCATGCCTGTGAACTCGACCCCGACGCCACGGTGGTGTGCGGCCCGCCGGTCGGTGGCAACCCGGCGGAGCCGTACGGGGTGGGCGAAGATCATTTAGAACGACCGCACGCGTTGTGGGGCCAGCCCGCGATCAGTGGGAGTCAGTGGGAGTGGGCATGAGCGTCGCGGTGTTCTTCTCCATCCACGTGTCCGAGTGTGCCGTTTTGAGCGATCTGCCACGCCCAACGATTTGTCAGGATCCCCAGCGCTCCCCGGGTCGTGTCCGCCAATGTCCGATAGCTCGAGTTCCGTGGGGGTGCTGATGGTCTTATCCGCACACGGATTCGAAGTCTTCGCAGCAGTCCCCGTAGTCGGGGCAGCTGCCGTCGCACTGACAAGCTTGGCTGGCGCCGTATTGGCAGCCATAGTTGGCGCACGAACTGGCCGCAGGCGGTGGATCTCCCCCGTTTCCTCCACTGTCGTCGCCGCCCGAGTCGTCGCCGCCCGAGTCGGCGCCGCCTGAATCGTCCCCACCGGCGCAGG
>QKPP01000244.1 GCA_006508105.1 Myxococcales bacterium FL481
GTGATGGCGACGGTGATGGTGACGGCGACGGCGACGGCGATGGCGATGGCTACACCTGCCCCAATGGGGTGCTCACACTGGAGACGGCGGTGACCGCCAACACGTCGCTCGGCTTCGCAATGTTCGAGCAGATCTGCGTACCGATCGGCCTCCACACGGTCGGCAACGAGCTGGCCTACACGTTCACCGCCCCCTCGGATGGGTTTTACAACTTCCGGGTCGACGCTCCAGATAGTGCGTTTGACTCGACCCTGGCCATTATCGACAGCGCAGACGACTGTGGCGGGCCCATCATTGCGTGCAACGATGACATCCACTCGCCCGAGATCGACGAAGCCGACCGCCGCGTAGCGAAACCCACGGTCGCGGGGCCACTCGACTTAGACGCTTCCAGCACCGGGGGCACCGGCGGGGACCCCTCGTCCACCGCGGACGACACGATGACCGACCCCGCGAGCGACACGGCCGGCGGTAGCGGTGAGGAGACGGCCACCGGGGACACCTCGACGAGCCACGACACGGCCGCTGGCACGGATACCGGCGGCACGGGCAGCGAGACCAGCACCGGCGACGACGATACCGCCGGTTCGGACACCGGCAGCACCGGCAGCACCTCCAGCACCTCCAGCGACACCGGCGACGACGACGACGACGACGAGCCGCCCATCCGGCAGTCTCAAGCCAGCCGGTACCTGACAGCGGGACAAACGGTGATCGTACTGGTCGATAGCAAAGACGCGACCCCGTACGACTTCACGCTGACCGCAAGCCGACTCGACGGCGAAAACTGTCCCGATCACGTCATCGAGATGGGCCAAGCCCTCCCCGTTTCCGTGTCGGGCGATACGTCGGACCAGACCAACTCGATGACGGGCAGCTGCCTCGGAGGAGCCCCTGACCTGCTCTACCAATGGACGGCACCGGCCGCGGGGCTCTACACCATCGATACGCGAGGGTCGTCGACCGCCGGGCATCCGGACACGATCTTGTACGTGCTCGAAGGCGACTGCGCAGGAAAAGAGCTCGCGTGTAGCGACGACATCGAAAACAGCATGGACCGCGACTCGTCCGTGACGCTCGAGCTCGCCGCGGCCCAGTCGATCATCATCGTGGTCGACGGTTGGACCACCCGCGCGGGCCCCTTCACCCTCAACATCGCCAACGCCGAGTAGCCCCCTCTGCGCGGTGACGCCGGTCGAGGGCCCATCGCCCACGATCCGGGGCCACGAGTCGACCGTCGCGCGTGAACGCCGAACGAACTCGCGGCGCGGGCGTCGGGGTCCGTCGCACGCCAGAAATTTGGAAGTTTCGGCGTTCGTCGGCGTCAACTGGTGCATGCTCGCGCCCGCTTCGGTCGTCTCCTTCCGCCTCCTCTCGCTCAGTGCGATCGGGGCCGTCGCGCTGCCATCGGCGGCGCACGCCCGCCGGCCACATCGCTCCGGCGGACAAGTCGAGCTCATCTCGGGCGTCTCTGCTTGTGTTCCCGGCGCGGCCAACTGCCGTCACGAGGATGCGACATTGTCCGGGCGCACCGCGCCGATGGTTGGGCTCGGGATCAACCTCGGCTATCGCTTCCGTCGCTCGCTGTTGATGGGAGTGGGCTACGCCGCAGGTTTTTTTGATCCTCGGTACGAGTGGGACAGCGGGGAGCAGCCGCGTCTCGCGTACCAACAGGGGTTGTTTCTGGTCGCGCGCGGCATCCTCCCGATTCGCCGGTTTGATCTCGGATTCGAGCTCAGCCCCGGGGTGTCCCGAGTGGTCTTGCGCAGCGAGAGCGGAGACAATCGCACCTACTCGCAAGGCTTTGCCCTGCGGCCCGGCGTGTCGCTCGACTACTGGCTGGGGCGACGGTGGTTTCTTGGCGGCAAAGCAGATCTGACCTTCAATCTCCACCGCAACGTCTGTGTGCGCAGTGGCGATGAGTCAAACTGCCACCACAAGCGCCCGCTCGACGTCGTCGCGGTCCACCAACTGATCGCGGGGCTGCACGTCGGGGGCTCGTTTTAGCCGGCAGAAACGCCCACTACGATCTACGAGCGGACGATCGGTCAATCCGCACGCCGGAGCCGTGTTCTCGGCGCAGGAAGGCCCCGCCATGACACCGACTTCTCGTCTCGAACGGGCTCCCGCTCGACGAGTGCCTCGCAGTTTCCGCGTCGAGAACCGGTCCTAGGCTACAGAAAAGCCCGGTCACGGGACCGGGCTTGTTGTCCGAGCAAGACGGCCGCTCAGCCGTGACCGTCGGCTTTGTCCTTCGCGGCGGTCTTCGATGCGTCGCCCGCCTGGCCCTCCGCCTTCTTGTCGGCAGTTGGCTTGGCCTCCGCGGCCTTCGCCCCGGCCTTCTTGGCGTCATCGGCAGCCGGCTTCGCATCGGCGACTTTCGCATCGCCCGCTTTCGCGTCCGCTGCTTTGGCGTCGCCCGCTTTGGCGTTCGCTTGCTTGGCCCCGCCGTCTTTGCCTGCAGCCCCCTCGGCGGCCTTCGCCTCGTCGGACCCGGTCGCTTGGGCCGGCTTGTCGGCGCTCGCGACCGCCTCTTTGGCCTTCGCCGCTTTGGCCTTCTCCTCGGCCCGCTTCTTGCGGCGCTCCTTGCGAGGATCGGGCCCAAGGTGCGCTTCCATCTTGTTTTCGACCTTGTATTTGGCCAAAAGCTCTTCTTTGAGCTTGCGCTTGCCCTCGTGCAGCTTGCGGCCCTCGAGGCGGGTCTTGATGTTGTCTTGGACCGCTGGGAGCGGCAAGACTCCGGGCGGGTACTTTTCGAACACCTTGATGATGTGGAAGCCGAACTTGGTGCGAACCGGCTTCGAGACGCTGCCCGGCTTGAGTTTGAACGCTGCGTCGCTGAACTCTTTGACCATCCGGTCACGGTTGAACACGCCGAGGTCACCACCACGTCCGGCGCTCGGCCCGTCGGAGAGCTCCTTGGCGAGGGCCTGGAAGTCCGCGCCGTCGGCGGTCACCTTGGCGTGGACCTCGGCGGCCTTCTTCTCGGCGGCCTCCTCCCACTTCTTCTTCTCTTCCTCTGAAGCCTCCGCTTTGGCCTTGGCACTCTCCGGCCCCTTCGGCCCCACGGCGACCATGATGTGCGACGCTCGCACGCGATCTTTGTCGTCCTCGTAGGTGGGCTTGAGCCGCTCGTACTCGGCTTTGATGTCCTCATCGGAAACCGCGAGCGCCCCGCTCTTCTCCAGGAGGGCCTGTTCGCGCAACGTGGCGATGAACTGCTCGCGCAGCGTTTCGTCGCTTTCGCCTCGCCGGCTCAAGCGCTTCGCCCAGTCGTCGACCCCCTTGCGCTGCCGCTCTTCACGCTCGGCGAGCTTGGCCTTGTCGTACTCGACACCTTGCGCCTTGGCCTCGCGACGCAGCACTTCTTGGTAGATGAGTCGCTCGGTGATCGACTTGCGATAGCGACGATCGGCCGACCGCGGAATCTTGCGGTCGCGCTCTTCGTACTTTTTGAGCTTCAGCGAGAAGACGTCCATGAACGCCTTGCGCGAGATCGGATCGCCGTCTACGAGTGCTACGGGCCCATCCGGGACGCGACCCAACGGCGTGTTGTCGGTCAGGTCGGACTTCTTTTTGGCCGCTTTCTTCTTGGCCTTCTTGTCGTCTTTGGCGACCTTCTTGTCAGCATCGGCCTTCTTAGCCGGGGTGCACGCTGGAGCGGCGATCGACAGTCCGGCTAGGGCGATGAAAATGGGCAATAGGCGCGGCATAGTTCTCCTGGGCGGTACGTTTTCCCGTAGTAGCGCGGGATTTTATCCGTGTTCGCCCACAACGCCAACCACCCACGCCCCGCCGATGCATGTGCGCGGGGAGCCTCCGACGGTTGCGATGATGGCGCAGAGGCGGAAGGTGCCCGGAATCGGGCGGTTTGGGCCGGTTTTCGTATAGGATGGCGCGCCAATGGATGGCCTGGTGCAGATCCGGCGTCGCCCTGGCGCCAGCGAAACCACCCCCACCGACAAGGTGAACCGCGGTGGCGCTCGAGTCTACGTGGAGACGTTCGGCTGTCAGATGAATGAAGCCGACTCGGCGTTGATTGTGGGACAGCTCCAGCGAAGCGGCTATCAGCCCGTCCCGCGCCCCGACGACGCCGACGTCATCTTGATCAACACCTGCGCCGTGCGCGAAAAAGCTGAGGAACGCGTGTACGGGCGGACCTCGCAGCTGCTGGCCCATCGCCGACACAACCCGGATCTCGTCATAGGCGTGACGGGGTGTATGGCAGAGCACCTGCGGGACAAGCTGACCACCCGAGCGCCGCACGTGCAGCTCGTGGCTGGACCCGATAGCTACCGTCGAATCGGCGAGCTGGTCGACCGGGCCCGGGCGGGCGAGCGCGCTATCGACGTCAGCCTCGACAAAACCGAAACCTACACGGGCCTCGACGGCGTCTCACAAGACGACGGCGTCAGTGCGTTTGTCACGATTCAACGCGGCTGCGACAAGTTTTGTACGTTCTGCGTGGTGCCGTACACCCGCGGTCGCGAGCGCGGCGTGGCCCCCCGCGAGGTGCTTCGCCAGGTGCGACAAAGCGCCGCGGCGGGCTACCGCGAGGTGGTGCTACTGGGGCAAACCGTCAACTCGTACCGGTACGAGGGCGTGTCGTTCGCCGATCTACTGCGCGCAACGGCCGAGATCGACGGCATCGAGAGGATCCGGTTCACGAGCCCCTACCCCATCGATTTTTCCGATGCCGTGATCGAGGCGTTGGCGCACGAGCCGAAGCTGTGTCCGTACGTCCACCTGCCCGTGCAATCGGGGTCCGATCGCATGCTGACCGCGATGAAGCGCGGGTACTCGCGCGGGGAGTTCATGCGCCTTGTGACCAAACTGCGCCACGCCGTTCCTGACATCGCCCTGAGCACCGACGTGATGGTGGGTTTTTGCGGCGAGACCGAGGCGGATCACGCAGAAACCCTCTCGCTGCTGCAGGAGGTCCAGTTCGATAGTGCATTCATGTTTGCGTACAGCGACCGTGAAATCACGTACGCGTCACGTAAGCTGGTCGACGACGTCCCGCCCGAGATCAAGCAACGTCGTTTGCGCGAGGTCATCGAGCGACAGGAACACTACACACGTCAAAGCCACGACCGCCGCGTGGGACAAATCGAGACCGTGTTGATCAACGGCCCCTCCAAGCGCAACGACTGCCTCGTCGGTCGCACCGGTCGGTTCCAAAACGTGCTGCTCCCTCTCGATGCCGGGGCATCCGGCGATCTCGTCGCGCGCCGGATCACCCGGAGCAGCGGTCATTCCCTCGACACCCGCTAGGTGCTGGCCATGCCCACCACAACCCACCTCCTCGCCCGGATCGCCTGTTGCTTGGCGTTGGTCACCGGCTCGCTGACCTCGTTGCGAGCGGCGGCCGACGACCCCATCGCCCAAGGCCGCGTCCGGACCGACGGCGTGGATCGGACCGTGCACGACTACAGCGGTGAAGGGGACGCGAGCAGCCTCGAGCTCAATCCAGCGCTGCTGTCGGCGACGCCCGACCTCGATCTGGTCGTGCGTCACTACCGGACCTACGCCGACTTCGCGCGCGGCAGCGGGACCGGCGGGTTCGTCTCGCTGCGACTCCCGGTGGGCGTGGCCATGGGTTTTGGCATTCAAGGGGTCTCGCCCGGCTTTCGCCACGACCAATTCGACGAGCATGCCTCGCGGCACCCGACCCTGACGAAATTCAGCTATGGGCTGGCGCTGGGCGCTGCCGAGGTGGGGGCCCTCGGAGTGAGCTTGCACAACTCTCGGGTCAGTGGCGAACGTCTGCGAGCTCCCGATGTCGACCTCGGCGCGCTGATTCGCATGACCAACTTCGCCTCGCTCGGGGTGGTGGCGCGCTTCGCCCCAGTGTCGCGCGAGGGTGACGACGCCACGACGGTCCTCACCAGCGAACTCGCCATTCGACCGCTGGGCACGCGTCAGATCGAAGTCGCCGGGGGAGTCACGGCCGACTTGCCGGTACCGGAGGTGGATGGCCAAGCCCAAACCGCCACCTGGCTGCCGCGGGCCCGCCTGGCGCTGCGCCACGAGGGCATCGCGGTGACCGGCGAAGTCCAGCAAGTCCGCACCACCGTCTTGGATGACGAGAGCTACGCCGTCCTGCGCCACGCAAAGGGATGGCGCGGATCGGTCGGCCTCGCCCTGGCGTGGGACTACGCCGCGGTGTTTGGTGGGGCTCATTCGGCGTTCGGCCCGAGTTTGGGCGGCTACGAATTCGGGGTGCGCTTCTCGGCCAAACGCCAGGGTCGTACGTATTGGCCGCGGTCGGTCGACGCGGAGCTCATCGACATCGGCGAGCTGAACGACGAGCGGGACTTGCTGTCGGCCCTCGCGGCCTTGCACCGGGCCAAAGAAGCAGGCGAGCGCAGCGTGATCGTCTTGGACACCCGCGGGAGTAAGCTCGGGTGGGCCTCCCTCCAAGAGCTGCGCCAGGCCGTGATCGACCTCCGTCAGGCGGGGGGGCACGTGTTCGCGTACCTCGAGCGAGCGAGCACCAAGGACTACTACCTGGCATCGGCGGCGCAAGCCGTCTTCATGCATCCAGCTGGCGGCTTGTCGATGCCCGGCCTGTCGACGACCACGCTCTACTACAAAGATGCGCTGGCCAAAGTCGGCGTCGCCGTCGAGGCGATCCACATCGAGGAATTCAAGAGCGCACACGAGCCCTACTCCCGCTCGAGCCGGTCCAAGCCGGACCGCTTGCAACGCGACGCCATTCTCGACGCGGTCTACACCCAGATCCGCTACGACATGGCTCGGGGCCGCGAGCTGAGCATCACCGAGGTGACCGAGGCCATCGAAGACAGCCCGCACACGCCGAAACTGGCGCAGCAGCGGGGATTTGTCGACAAGGTGCTGTTCCGCGACCAGGTCATCGAGGAAGTCTCCGAGCGTATCGGAGCGAACGTCGAGTTCGCCGAGTTCGATCCGCCGGGTCCCGAACGTCCGACCTGGAGCAAGCACCCGTACATCGCGGTGGTGCTCATCGAAGGCAGCATCATCGATGGCAACAGCGTAGAGCTGCCGCTACTGGGCACGAAGATGACGGGGGGCGACACGATCGTGCAGACGCTGCGCGACCTACGGTCGGATCCGGCTTGTGAAGGCGTGGTGCTGCGCGTCAACAGCCCCGGGGGCTCAGCCCTGGCGTCCGACGTGATCTGGCGCGAGGTTCAGCGCACCCGAGAGGCCCACGACAAAGACCCCAAGTTCTCACCGCCCATTGTCGTCTCGATGGGAGATATCGCCGGAAGCGGCGGCTACTACGTCGCCATGGGCGCCGACACGGTGTTGGCCTCCGACCTCACCATCACCGGCTCGATCGGCGTCGTGAGCCAGCACTTCGATGCATCCGGGCTGCTGAAGATGCTCGGCATCTCCGTCGATACCCTCAAGCGAGGGGAGAACCCCGACATGTTCGAGCCGTACCACCCGTTCACCGCGGACCAAAAGCAGCGTCTGCGTGAGTCGATGGAGGCCACCTACGAACTATTTCGCCAGCGAGTGGCGTCCGCCCGCAATCTGACGCCGGAGAAGGTACACGAGCTGGGCCGCGGTCGGGTGTACGCCGGGGTCGACGCCCGAAAACTGGGGTTGGTCGACGAGGCCGGCGGCCTCCTCGACGCGATCGAACTCGTCCGCGCTCGGGCCGGGCTACGGCGCGGTCAAAAGACCCGGATCCGCGTGGCCCCGAGTCGCGCGACGGTGCTGGGGATGATCCTGGAAAGCGCGGGGCTTCCGCAGTGGCTACGCAGCCCCAAAATGAAAGAGCGCCCGACGCCCATGGTGGTGGACCTAGCGCGGGCCAAGCTGCCGCTATCGATGCTGTACCTGGACCAGGATCGCCCACTGGCACTGATGCCCGGTGTCATCGACATCGAGTAGGCGGGGCCTACGAGCCGCCGCACGCTTTGGTAGCTGACTCGGACGAAGGCGCGGGCAGACCGGCTGTGGTCTCGTCCGGTCGCTAGGCGAGCTCGGGTCGCAGATTGTGCTCGTAGCCGTCGATTTGCTCCAGCGTGGTGGCAGCAAACCGCGCGTAGGTGCCGTTTTCGATGGCCTGCCGAGCGCGCGCCATCAGATCATTGTAGTACGTCAGGTTGTGTAGTGAGAGCAGGCGGTAGCCCAGCGGCTCTCCGCACTTGAGCAAATGGTGCAAGTAGCTGCGAGAATAGTGCTGGCAGGTGTGGCAGCGGCACGCCGGATCGAGTGGCGTATCGCGTGCGGCGTGGCTTTGGCGACGGATCTTCACCCGACCCTGCGAGGTGAACGCCGTCCCCTGCCACGCGAAGTGGGTGGGCAATATGCAGTCGAATAGATCAACCCCAGCTCCCACCGCGATTAGCAGGTCCACCGGCGTGCCCACGCCCATCAGATAACGCGGGTGGCTGGCGGGCAGCAGCTCGGCCGTACTCCCCGTCACCGCCTCCCGCTCGGTCCGCGTGTCCCCCACGGCCAGGCCCCCGACCGCGAACCCGTCAAACGGATGTTGCGCGAGAAACTCCACCGATTCCCGCCGCCACGCTGGATTGAGGCCTCCTTGGGCGATGGCGAAAAGCGCCTGCTGCGGGTTCTCTCGGGCCGCAAGACTGCGAAGCGCCCAGCGGTGCGTGCGATCCATCGCCGCCCGGATCTCCGACGGGTTCGACCGCGAGTCGATGCACACATCTAGCACCATCATGATGTCGGAGCCGATAGCTGTTTGCACGGCGATCGACCGCTCCGGAGACAGCAGATGATAGCGTTGGTCGACGTACGAGCGAAAGCGGGCCCCTTTTTCGTTCACGGTACGGTCGTCGGCCAACGAGAAGATCTGATAGCCCCCCGAGTCGGTGAGGACTGGCCCGTGGTAGCCCATGTAATTGTGGATCCCGCCGATTCGCTCAAACTGCTCCACACCGGGTCGCAGCATGAGGTGATAGGTATTCCCCAACACGACTTGGGTCCCCACCGCCGTAAGATCGCGCAAGTCGAGCCCAGTCACGCTTGCCCGCGTGCCAACCGACATGAATGCGGGCGTTTCGATGGGTCCGTGGGCACAGAGAATCCGCCCTCGCCGCGCTGCGGAAGCAAGGTCAGTGGCGAGCAGCTCGAACGGCAGCGGCATGATTCCCGCTCGTATAGCGCAAATCGTGGCGCCCGCGGAGCGGCGTCACCAGCTCGCGCCGCTCCGTCGATCGATCGACGGCCGCGCTGCCGTGTGGGGTGAGCCGCGCTTGGCGACCGCGCTTGACCACCGAGCCGGGGAGATCCTGCGTTGCCGCGGGGCCTCAGGCCACCCGCGAGGCGTCCGCGCCAACTGGAGCCCACTGCTCGATCGCCCGTCCGATGGCGTCGACGTCGATGGGCTTGGCCAAAAACCCGTCCATTCCGACCTGTGCGGCACGCTCCCGGTCCTCGGCCAAGACGCTGGCCGTCAACGCCAAAATCGGCGTGTGGCGTTGTGTCCCCTCAGCCTCTCGGATGGCCTCCGTGGCCTCGAAACCGTCCATGTGTGGCATATGACAGTCCATCAGCACGAGATCGATGTCGCCCACGAGGACTCGCTCCACGGCAGCCGCTCCATCCTCACTCACCACGACGTCGTGCCCCATCTTCTCGAGCAGGCGTTTGACAATGCGCTGGTTGACCGGGTGGTCCTCCGCGACCAGGATACGACAGCCTCGGGCTGGAGCGCGCCGAGGGATCTGTCGCTTGAAGACCCCCGTGTCATCCTGGGCCTGGATGAACTTGCGCAGCCGAGATCGCTTGCTCGGTTTGCCGACGATTCGCGTGATCGTATCAAGATGCGGGGGCAGCTGCGTCCCCCCCGCCCGAGTGGACGTCGTAACCACGCAGCGCTCGCTTCCCAATCTCGCCGCTAACTCGGCGAAACCGGGAGCTTCGACCAGCGTGAGATCGACAAACGCGTAGTCGACCTCCGCGGTTACAGCCGCCCCCAGCTCGGCACCGCCGACCACCTCGCAGCCGATGGCTCGCAGCTGCGACTCCACCATCGCGCGCTCGTCGTCGTAGGGATCCACTACAAGCACGCGCCGAGCCGCGTCCGGAAGGGACGCACGACCCTCGCCACCGGGCTTGACGCGAACCGTCGCCGTGAACGTCGATCCTCGCCCCGGTTCGCTCGTGACTTGCACCCCGCCGCCCATCAACGCGGCCAGGCGGCGGCAGATGGCGAGACCGAGACCGGTACCGCCATGACGACGAGTCGTCGACGCGTCGGCTTGCTCGAACTTGTCGAACAGACGCTCGATCTGATCGGGCGCGATGCCGCAGCCGCTATCGCGGACCGAGAACGTGAGCATCTGACCCTCGGCGTCGCGCGTCTCATTCAGCGAGATCACCACCTCGCCATCGGACGTGAACTTGATCGCGTTGCTCAGCAAGTTCAACAGGATTTGGCGAAGCCGACCCGGGTCGCCTGCGACGGACTCCGCGACATCGTCGGCAACGACGCCGGCCAAGCCGATTTGTTTCTCTCGGGCTGAGATCTGGACCAGCTCGAGGCAATCTTCGACCAAACCGCGCGGATCGAACGGCACCACCTCGACGTCGACCTTCCCCGCCTCGATCTTCGACAAATCGAGGATGTCATTGATGACCACGAGCAACGCCTCGCCGGACGAGCAGATTGTTTCCACATACTCGCGCTGTTCGTGGCTCAACTCGGTGTCGAGCAGCAACGCAGCCGTTCCGATAACGCCATTCATCGGCGTCCGGATTTCGTGACTCATCGAGGCCAGAAACTCGCTTTTGGACCGCGCCGCGGACTCGGCCTGCTCACGGGCCGTCTCGAGCTCCGCCCGCGCTCGCTTGGCGTCACCGATGTCTTGGAACACCCCGAACAACCGCCTCACCTCACCGTGGACCACCTCGGCCCGGCCGACGGATCGCACCCAGGTCCGTCGCCCCTTGCCGGTGACCAGCGGCATTTCGAAGTCCCATCCTTCGCCGTGGGACAGACCGCGCTCGACGAAGTGCGCTACCTTGGCCCGTACTTCAGGTGCATAAAACTCGATCGCTTGGTCGAGTGGCGGCTGGTCGCCAACCGGCACTTCGTGGATCCGAAAGGTCTGTTCCGACCACGTCACCGCGTGCGTCTTGGCCTCCAACTGCCAACCGCCCACCTGGGCCAACTCTCCGGTTTGGCGCAGCATGTCTTCACTACGCCGCAGCCTTCGCTCCAATTGCCTGGCCGATGTGAGGTCTTCGACCGCGGCGTGCACGATCCCGTCTTCAGCGTCGGCTGCAACCCGCCAGGACAGCCACCGGAACGTGCCGTCTCGATGGCGGAAACGCAGCTCGAACCCGGTCGGCTCCCCCGTCAGCGACCCTAGCCGCGCCGATGCCAGCGGGGACTGAGCCTGGTCATCCGGGTGCGCGAACGCCAGCACCGGAACGTTGCATAGCTCATCGAGTGAGTGGCCCAAGCGCTCCGTCCACGCGGGATTGAGCTGCTTGAAATACCCATCATGCCCGACAACTGCGAGCAACGTCTGGGAAAGTTCGAAGCACTTACCGTACACGGCGTGGCCAATCACATCGTCCCCTATCGTCAACACTGAAGTCTTATCGTGCTGGGTGTACTGGTCGTCCACGGTCATGCCCAAAAGGGGCTAGGGCCGCCCGCGACGGGTCACGTCTGGCCCGGACCGCAAAGGCCACGCCACTCCGGAATTACCCGTTTGAGCCCAGACCGCACGCCAAGCGCACTGTCCCCTAGCGTCCCGCGGAACAGTGTCCGGTTGCGCGGCCGTGACCGCTGCCCTCAACGGGCTATTCGCCCCCGACGCCGGCGAGGCGGCCCGAGATGGTCGCACTGGGTCCGCGCCGCGCGGTGAACCGATGCGTCAGGCCAACGGTGACTTCGCCGCCGGCGAGCGCCGGGTCAAGTAGTCGCGACGGTCAGCCGCCGACAGCTTTTCGATGGCGTAACGCAACATCGTGCGCGGCATCGTGGGTGCATGTCGGTCAAGAAACGCGAGCTCGACGGCCCGGTCTCGCTTCCCGATCTCTCGCAACATCCAGCCGACGCATTTATGAATCAGATCGTGCTCGTCATCCACGAGTCGCTCGGCGATGTCCAGCGCGAGCGCAAATCTTTCTTGCTTGATCTCGTGGTAGGTCGCCATCATCGAGATTCGGCGCTCCCATAGATTCGACGAGCGACTAAGCTGCCGCAGCTTGCCCGGCACCGACGGGTCCACCTCAATCTGCGGGCCCACAATGAGATGGGCCGACGCGTCAACGATGTCCCAGTTGTTGATGGGCTCGGTGTGGCCCAGGTACGCTCGGTAGATAGCCCGCCGCTCGGGCGCGGCCGCACGCTTGAACTGCAGCGTCCAGACGATGACGGCCAACAGTCGCGCCTCATGATACTTCGAATGGAGCAACTTGAGGACGGCATCGGCGTCCAAGGCGTGTGCGTGGGTTTTGGCGAGCCGCCGCAACCTTGGCACGCGAATGCCTAAGAATCGATCGCCTTCTCCGTACTCCCCTTTGCCAGTCTTGAAGAACCGCTGTGAGTGAGCCGCGATGTCCGGGTCGCCGATGCTGCGAAGCTCGCGGAGGACGGACGCCGCGCTTGGTTTCGGGAGACGGGAAGCAGGCATGGCAAGGCTCGATAAAATGGACCGCAAGGATGCCAGGAACGCCCCCCCGGGTCCCGCTGACCCGCGCGGAGTCGCCCGGTGGAGCCGACCGACTCAGCCCGGCCGCGCTTCCCGGGCCGCGTGACCACCCGCCGGGGTGGACGACGCCGATAGGTCGCGCCCGGGCCAACCTCGCCCCCGTCCCGCGACGCGGCCCCGGGCTCGCCAGCGATCCTCGACGTGGGCCACCTTGACCAGCGTCGCGCGATCGCGTTCGGCGGGGGCGCCGGGCTGACGCGGGGTCAGCCCACTGGCATGCTCTTGACCGCCCCCACCGTGTCCACGCCTCTCCCGGTGCTCTACAGCTTTCGTCGCTGCCCGTATGCCATCCGGGCCCGCATGGCGATGGCGGTGGCCGGTCAACCGGCCGAGTTGCGAGAGGTTCTCTTGCGCGACAAGCCGCAGGCCATGCTCGAGGCCGGGCAACGAGGAACGGTCCCGCTTTTGGTCCTACCAGATCGGACGGTACTGGAGCAAAGCGTGGAGATCATGGACTGGACGTTGCGTCGTCGCGATCCGCAGGGCTGGCTGGCACAGCGAGACGACCCGCGTCTCATGGGACTGCTCGATGCGAACGACGGGCCATTCAAGCGAGCGTTGGACCAGTACAAATACCCCGACCGCTTTCCCGGGAGCTCGGAGGTGGCAACCGCGAAAGACCGTGCGCTCGCTCACCTTCAACGCCTCGACGAGCAGCTCTGCCGCGATGCCTATCTCGGGGGGGAAGCGCCCGGGTACTTCGACGCGGCCTTGTTTCCGTTCGTGCGCCAGTTCGCCGCCGTCGACCGAGCCTGGTTCTCCTCGCTCTCGTTGGGCCCGCTGGTGGCATGGTGGGCCGCCATGCTCGCGCACCCGGCCTTCACCACGGTGATGGCCAAGGTTCCCGTGTGGCAGCCGGGCGCTCCAGCGACCGAGTTTCTGGCAACGCTGCAACACGCGACCGCTCCCGATCACGACCCCATCAAGTGACGCTTGGTTTCGGGGTCTGACGGGCTCAGTCGCGGCGCCGACATCGCTGAGTCAAAATCGTGGGAGGCATGGAATAGCTGGTCCGTGGCGCTGTTCTCTCCCCAGGAGCACGCGGGAGCACACATGAGCAACGACGAGTACCCATCGGGATTGGCTACGACTAAGCGAGAGCGTAAACGACTCGGCCAACGCCTCGCCGACCGAATCACCGTCGGCCACCTGTTGGTTGCGGGCGCGCTGGCTGGCTTCGGCGCCGGCTTTGGCACGCATGCCCTGGTGGGTATGTGGAGCCCGTCCCACGCGTCCGGCGACAGTCAGACGCAGCTCGCCGCGGTGGAGACAGTCGACCGTTCTCAGCGCGCGGCGCTCGGCGTTTACCCCGAGCGTCGGAGCAAACGTCGACATTGCCACCGCGACCATTCGAGGCATGGGGTGGTGATCAGGCGGGTTGTTGACGAGTCGCCGGCCGAGCGCGCGCGGCTCGAAGGCGGCCACGTGATCGTGGCGG
>QKPP01000291.1 GCA_006508105.1 Myxococcales bacterium FL481
CTGGCGTTGCGAGCCGGGGGTCTTCTCGATGCGGAACGGGACACGCCGCTTCGCGGCGCGCTGGTGGAAGCGCTGATCGAACTGCGGCACACGTTGGAACGGGGCAAAAAGGACTCGGCCGAGCTCGCGCGAGCCGAGTCCGTGCTCGACGAAGCCACACGCGTCGGGCTGGTCGCCACCGCCGAACACCCCGCCGAGGACGAGTCGGCGCCGGCTCTGGAATCGACCGCCGCGATCGAAACCCGCACCCAAGACGTCGCAAGCTCCGAGTCGGTCGCGCGACGCGACTCGGTCGGCTCGGCTGCGCCCCTCACATCGCCAGACCCGTCCGACGTCGACGCGAACCCGCCCGCCGAGACCCACGCTGGCCGCACCGCGACGTTGCCCGGAGACCTCGACGACGACCTGCTCGCGTCGTTCCTCGCCGAGTCCAAAGAGCATTGCGTCGACGCCGAGGAGGCCTTGATGATGCTCGAGGACAACCCGAGTGATAGCGAGGCGATCAACCACGCGTTTCGGTGCGTCCACTCGGTCAAGGGCACCTCGGCGTTCTTCGGGCTCACGCAACTGACCGACTTCGCCCACGACGCCGAAAACGTACTGTCACTGGTTCGCACCGGTGCGCTGAACTTCACCTCGAGCATCGCACAGGCCTGCCTGCGCTCGGTGGACATCGTGCGCGGATTTCTCAGCGCCGTCGAGAATGCGCAAGAGGACCGCACCTACGTCATTCCCGACACAGTCGAGACTGTCCGCGCGGAGTTATTGCGCCTCGCCCAGGGCGAACACCCGGTTGCCGCGCCCGCCCCTATCTTGGAACCCCCCACGAGCTCTCCCGCCGGCCCCGTGCCCGCCCCCGAAGCGACGACGGCGAACAATCGGAACAACCGCAAGGATCGATCGGTCGTACGCGTCCACATGGACCGGCTAGACGGTCTATTGGCGATGATCGAGGAGCTCGTCATCGCGCAGTCAATGCTACGCCAAGAGGCCGCGCTGCACTCGGCGTCTCATCCCGGACTACGCCGCAAGGCGCTCCACGTCGGCAAGATCGTGCGGGAGCTGCACGACGTCGGCATGTCGCTGAGGATGGTGCCACTGCGCGACGCGTTTCAGCGAATTCGCCGTCTCGTGCGCGACGTCTCACTACAGTGCGAAAAAGAGGTCTCGCTCCAAACCGAAGGCGACGAGACGGAGATCGACCGCAACATGGTCGACGCGCTGCAAGACCCGCTGGTCCATCTCGTACGCAACGCCATCGACCACGGGCTCGAGGTCCCCGCCGAGCGACGGGCCGCCGGCAAACCCCCGCGAGGAGAAGTGCGACTGGCCGCCCGCAGCCAGGGCGGCAAACTTATCGTCACGCTGTCCGATGACGGTCGCGGCCTCGATCGCGCCCGAATCGTGGCCAAAGCCGTCGAGCGCAAGCTCATCGACAACGACGATGGTATGTCTGACCACGATGTATTCTCGTTGATCTTCTCTCCGGGCTTCTCCACCGCCGCCCGCGTGACGGAGGTCTCGGGACGCGGCGTAGGAATGGATGTCGTGCGTAAGAATATCGAGGCGCTGCGAGGTCGGATCGACATTCATTCCACCCCTGGATCGGGAACTACATTTCAAATCCACATTCCTCTGACGCTCGCGCTAACCGATGGCATGTTGCTGCGGGTCCGTGACCATCGCTACATTATCCCCACCGTCGACATCATCACCAGCTTTCGGCCCCGCGTCGACCAACTGTCGACTATCGCCCAGTCGGGTCGTTTTGTCACCGTTTTGGGCCGCGTCGTACCCATCGTCTCATTGGCGGGGGTTTTCGGCATCGACACCAGCGATCCCGCCCCTCACGAATCACTCCTCGTCGTGATCAACTGCGTTGAAAAAGGCGAACTCGCCTTGATGGTGGACGAGTTGATCGGCCAGCAGCAAGTCGTCGCCAAACCGCTGTGTGAAGGCGTTGGTCGCACTCCAGGGATCGCCGGTAGCGCCATTTTGCCCGACGGTCGTGTCGGACTCATACTCGACCCCACTGCTATATCGAATATGGCTCTGCAAACCCACATTGAAGGTGCCGCCGTCGCGGCCTGAGTTCCCCCTCCATGGTCGCCGCGTTCGCCAACTCCACCGCCCTCGCCGGCAAACCCGCCGGAACGGCACGCCATCCGAAGTACCTGACGATCTATCTCGACGCGGAACGGTTCGGCCTAGACGTTCGCTTTGTCCAACAGATCATTCCGCTACCACCAATCACGATTGTGGCGACCAGCTCCGAACCGATTGCCGGTGTCGTTAACCTGCGCGGCCGCGTGATCCCAGTGATCGATCTGCGTCAACGACTCAACATGTCCACGTACGAGCGCACACGAGACACTTGCATCGTTGTGGTCGAAGGCATTCACGATCGGACCACCGGACTCATCGTTGATCGCGTGTCCGACGTGACCGCGGTGCCGCCGGACATCGTGGAACCGTTCTCACCGGCGAACCTCGACATCGATCCTCGCTACGTCAGTGGCCTCGCGCAGATTGAAAAGGGCGTGCTGGTGCTCTTGCATCTCGAGAACGTCCTGGCGCCCTCGAGCGCGCCTCCTCCCCCGCCGTCCTGACCGATCTCGTCACCTCACGAAGCTCCCGCATGCCCAGCCCGCTCCTCTCCGACGCCACGTTTCGCCGATTGTGCCAGTTCGTGCACCAGGCCACAGGCATCTCACTCAACGAGGGCAAGCGTAGCTTGGTCATCTCGCGTTTGACCCCCCGCATTCAAGCGACTCGCTGCCCAGATTTCGAATCCTATCTCGACCGGCTCGAACGCGATCCCTCCGCCCCCGAGGTCACCGCGGCCCTCAACGCGTTGACCACCAACAAGACCTCGTTTTTTCGGCATCCCGAGCAGTTTGAGTACCTGCGCAGCGTGCTGGCGGCATCCGAGAGTCGGATCCGGGTCTGGAGCGCGGGATGTTCGACGGGCGAAGAGCCGTACTCGATCGCCATGGTGGTGCGTCAGCACCTCTCGGCCCACAACGTCACCGACGCCCGAATCCTGGCCACGGACTTGTCGACCGAGGTGCTCGAGATCGCCAAGCGAGGCGAGTATCCAGAGAGCTCGCTGGATGACGTGCCGGCGGCTCTGCGCAGGCCCTACTTCGACGCCGCCCCCGGCCGCCCGGTGACCGTCAAACCGTCGCTAAGGTCGCTTATCTCCTTCGGCTACCTCAACCTCAACTCCACCTGGCCGATGCGCGGCCCGTTCGACGCGATCTTTTGCCGCAATGTCATGATCTACTTCACCGAGGCCACGCGCGCCGAACTGGCTAGTCGATTTGCTCGGCTGCTTCGACCCGGCGGTGCGCTCATCCTCGGGCTGACCGAGTCGCTGACGACGCGCCCGGAGACGCTGCGCCACGCGATGCCCTCCATTTTTGAGAGGATCTAGTGGCGGATCCCGTCAACCTGGACCGCGAACTCGTCGTCGGCATCGGGGCCATGGAGGTCTCCGATGACGTGACGGTCACGCTGTCAACGTACGCCCTCGGCAGTTGCCTCGGCATCGTCATCTACGACCCAGTGGCGCGTGTGGGCGGGATCCTACACGCCATGCTCCCCACGGGGGAACTCAATCCGACCCGGGCCGAGTCAACCCCTGCGGTGTTCGTCGACCGCGGGCTACCGGCGCTGTTTCGTGCCGCCTACGCACTCGGTGCGATCAAGTCCAGAACCGTCGTACGCATCGTCGGGGCCGCCTCTCGCTACGACGGACGCGAGACGACCATCGGTCGCAAGAATGTGGCGATGGCCAAAAAACTACTGTGGCGCAACAGCGTACGAATCGTGCGCTCGATCGTCGGAGGAACCGACTCTAGGACACTCTACCTTTCGGTCGAAACCGGGGAGCTTCGCGTGCAGGCGGTTGACAAACAGTTCGACACCGAAGACTTCGTCATGACGCTCGACCAGCACGCGGACGGCACTGGAACATGAATACACTCAACGTTCTTGTGGTAGACGACAATCGTGTGGCACGGGCCATGGTGGTGCGTGCCCTTCGAACTTCCGGGCTGCCGTTCGGCGACGTCAAGGAGGCCGAGAACGGACGGGAAGCGCTTGACATGCTCAAACGCACCGCGTTCGACCTGGCCTTGGTCGACATCCACATGCCCTCCATGTCCGGCGATCAACTCATCGCCACGCTGCGGCAGCAGCCCGAGACATCGAAGCTTCCCGTCATCGCGGTCTCGAGCGACGTGTCCCCCGCCCTCAACTCGTTCTTGCGGGAACACGACGTGCCGCGCGTGGCCAAGCCGTTCGAACCGGAAGAACTCCGCACCCTGATAGTGGCCCGAACGGGAATTGCCGAGGACGCCAATGAACCAGGAACAATTGTCGACGATAGCGAACTCGATTTTTGAAGCTGCCGCCTTCGTCTGCCCCGACGAGTGGGTGACGCCCGCCCACGGGACCCCAACGGCCACAACCGACGCGCAGACGGGTGCGATTGTCAGGTTTCACGGAGCTGCGAACGGTTGGCTGCTTGTGGCCGTCCACGGCGACATCGAGACCGATATCGCGGCCAACATGCTCGGCCGAGAGCGAGTTGATACGAGCGACACCACGAAAGAGGCGATCAAAGAGATCGCGAACATGATCTGTGGACGATTGATGTTCGATCTCGGCGATCACGATCGCGTTGTTTGCGAGCCACCGCAGTGGCTAGAAAGCGAGCTCCAAGCCGCCGTGCAGTCCGGTGAGGTCACGGGCTGGGCCCGCGCATACTTCGACAACGGCACCGCGGACATCGTCCTCTCCCGGACGGACTTGGAGGCCGCGTTATGATCCGGGTGCTGGTTATCGACGACTCGGCGGTCGTCCGCGAGGTGCTCACCCGCGAACTCAACAAACACGAGGACATCGAGGTGGTCGGCACCGCGCCCGACCCGATCGTCGCGCGTGACCGCGTCCTCAAGCTCAAGCCCGACGTGCTGACGCTGGACATCGAGATGCCGCGCATGGACGGCTTGACGTTCCTCGACAAGCTGATGCGTCACATCCCAATTCCGACGGTCGTCGTGAGTTCGTTGACCAAAAGCGGTGACCCCCTGTCCATGAAGGCACTGTCGGTGGGAGCTGTCGCGGTGGTACCTAAGCCGGGAGGCGGGCTGTCGACCCCCGACGTTGGCCGCGAGCTCGTGCACGCCATTCGCGCGGCCTCGCTCGTCTCTCGCGACAAGCTGCGTCGACGAGTCGGAGCCGTGGCCCCTCAGCCGGCACCGCTAAGGTCCCTTCTCCAAGGCGTGTCGATCTCCAACCAGCTCGTGGCGATCACCTCGAGCACGGGCGGACCCCCGGCCCTCGAGACTATTCTCAGCAGCATCCCCGCGGCTGGACCGCCAATGGTCATCGCCCAACACATGGCCAAGGGGTTCCTGCCCGCCTTGGCCAAGCATCTCCACAGCATCTCCGCGATGACGGTACGTCTGGCCACCGACCGCGAGCCTGTTTCGGCCGGCGTGGCCCTCGTTGCGCCGGACGATCACCACATGACGATTGTCCGGGACGGAGCGAGGTTCACTGTTCGTTTGAACCAGGGCCCTCGCGTCCATTTTCAGCGCCCCGCCGGTGACCCTCTGTTGGGCTCGGTGGCCCGCGAGGCGACCGTCAACGCGGTCGGCATCGTCCTCACTGGGATGGGGCGCGACGGAGCTCAGGGCCTGCTCGAAATGCGAAAGGCCGGCGCACACACCATCGCCCAGGACGAAGCCTCCTCGGTGGTGTTTGGGATGCCGGGCGCTGCGGTGGCGGCCGGCGCGGCCGAACAGGTGCTACCGATCGATGCGATCGCGGGGGCGATCCTCTCCTCTCGCGTGTTTCATCGCGGGATCGGTACGCTGGAGCAAAAGTCCACCGGGACCTAACTGGCACGGAGGCCCAAGGGCAGAACACTTGTGCGACTTGCCGCGTACACGGCCCATCTTCATAGAGTTCTGAGGGCCTCGAGTCCCCGGCCGCTACCCGCAGGACCGTCATGCGTAAACATATACGGCACAAACTGGGCATCATCTTCGCCGGCCTCACACTGTCGATCAGTCCGCTGGCCTACACCACGTTCTCGTCTCTCGAGCTGCTCGATCAGGACGGCGTGGCCTTCAACCTCGCGGGGCGCCAGCGCATGCTGTCGCAGCGAATGGCCAAAGAGGCATTGACCGTCCTTGAAGCGGTGGGCACCCCGGATTTGGACCGACGCAAGCGCGAGCTGAGTGCGTCGAAAGAGCTATTCGACAACTCGCTAGAGACACTGATCAACGGCGGATCCGTGCCGGGGGCCGGCGCGGAGGCTCCCGAGCTGCCAGCCCCGGCGGACGCAAAGGTTCTCGCGCAACTCAATCGGGTCCGAACCACGTGGAACTCCGGTCGAGGAGTCATCGACACGATCCTCGCCTCCGAGGACCGCGACCAGATCCGCAGCGCCGCGACGGGTTTCGTGGCCCAATCGGTGAATCTCCTCAACGAGTCGAACGCCGCTGTCGCACTGTTCGAAGCCGACCTGCGCACCCAGTTCGACGCGATTCGGCGCACCTTGCTGGGCATGGGACTCGCAGTCCTCCTCGCCTGCTTCGTTGCGTACATCTTGGCCGATCGCATCGTTGGCAAGCCGATCGCGGAGATGGTCCGCGCCGCTCGCAACCTAGCGGACGGTGACATCGACCAAGAGATCAAGTTCGTTTCCTCAGACGAAGTCGGGGAGCTAGCCGATGCCCTACGCGGGACCATCGGCTACATGAAGGACGTCGCGGCCGCCGTGGAGTCGATCGGCACGGGGGAGCTCGCCGTCCAAGTCGACGCGCGCTCCGACCATGACGTCGTCTCGCAGAACTTGGCCCACACCGTCTCTTCGCTGGACGGACTCGTCATCGAGATCCGCAAACTCACCGCGGCCGCGCGCGAGGGGCGGTTCGACGTTCGGGGTGATCGCAGCCGCTTTCGTGGGGGCTATGCCGACTTGATCGAAGAGATCAACGAGATGCTCGACGCATTGGCGTCGCCCGTTCGAGAAGCAGCCCGCGTACTCGAACAGTTTGCCGCTCGCGACCTCACCCAGCGTATGGACGGCGAGTACGGTGGGGAATACGAGCGGATCAAGATGGCGATGAACACGGCCGCCGAAGCGCTGCAGACCGCACTGTCTCACGTCGCGGCATCAGGACTTCAGGTGGCCACCGCGTCGAGCGAAATCAGCTCTGGTAGCCAAGACCTCGCGTCCGGGGCGGCTGAACAAGCGACGTCCATCCAAGCGATCTCGAGCAACGTCGACGAGATGAACTCGATGACCCAACAAACCGCCCGTTTGGCGCAAGAGGGCAAATCACTGGCCGAGTCTACCCGCGACGCCGCGGCTACCGCGGCCACCAACATGCAGCAGTTGTCGAAGACCATCGATGACATCAAAGCCTCCTCGGACGCCACCGCCAACGTCATCAAGACCATCGACGAGATCGCATTTCAGACCAACTTGCTGGCCCTCAACGCCGCGGTCGAGGCGGCCAGAGCCGGGGACGCCGGACGCGGTTTCGCCGTGGTCGCCGAGGAGGTCCGTAGCCTGGCGATTCGAGCGTCCGAGGCCGCGCAAGAGACCTCGCGCTTGCTTGGTGAAGCCATCGCGCGCGCGGACGAGGGCCTGTCAACGCGCACTCAGGTTTCGGAGAACTTCAGTGAGATCAACGAGAAGATCATCAAAGTCGCACAGATGATGGACGAGATCTCAGCTGGCTCTCGCCAACAGGCCGCGTCGGTCCAGACCGTGGCCTCCTCCGTGGAGGATATGAACTCTCGCACGCAGCGCTTCGCCGCCAATGCCGAGCAGTCCGCCGGCTCGGCCGAAGAGCTCTCGCAACAGTCGGGACAGATGAAACAAATCGTCGATCAATTCCGGCTGGGGTCCAGCACCGTCCGCGACTTCCACAGCCCGCCGCCTCCCATCTCCGCGCCCGAAACGTCGCACGAGCCGCTCGTCGAGGCGCCTCCCGCCTTCGACGAGTTTCAGCCCGCGAACGATAGCCCGCCGGCGGTCTCGGCCGACGAGATGGCCTTTCTCGCCGAGTTTTAATCAGCCGTCGCGGTCGCTCACGGCACTCACCGCGCCAAGCGCTGGGGCGGACCGCGAAGCAGCGCCGATCTCCCTCGCCGTCGCTCCGAACGAGGGTCGTGCCTCGCGCGGGCCGAGCCCCTCGTCCGACGCGGCCGGACGCGCCCTGCTTGCCCGTTAGCCTCCGCTCGCGAGCGCTCGCGTCGAGGTACCTCGTTGACGACGAAGCACCGACTCGGCCGCCAACCACCCACCCAAACCGTGCACGCCCCCGCCCGGTGGCGTGGCCGCCGAGCAGAGAAACAAGCGAGGGTTCGGGGTCGAGTACGGATCGATGCGGGCCACCGGCCGCGTGATGAACTGGCGCCAATCAGCGACGCCCCCGGTGACGCTGCCGCCGACAAATGCCGGATTGCCGCGTTCGAAGTCCGCGGGACGGGTGACGTGACTCGCCAAAATGCAATCACGAAACCCCGGTGCGAAGCGCTCGATTTGCTCGAGGATCGTCGTCTCACAGTCTTCGCGGTAGCCGTGGGGCACATGGATATAGGCATATCCGGTATGCTGACCCGCCGGCGCACGTGAGACATCAAAATGGCTTTGCTGACAAACCATGACGAATGGTTTCTCAGACACCCCCCGTGACCACATCGTCGACTCCGACTCGCAGATGTCATCGAGCGTACCGCCCACGTGAACCGTGCTGGCCTCGCGACAAGCGGCGGCCCGCCACGGTATCGGCTCGCGCAGCGCCCAGTCTACTTTGAACACGCCCGGCCCGTAGCGGTAGCGCTCGAGTCGTCGCCGGTAGCCGGCGGGAAGCTGATCACCCGCAATCGCCACCACTTCGCGTGGCGCAGTGTCGAAGAGAATGACCGAGGCCGACGGCAGCGCGTCGAGCGACCGCACCCGCTGGCCGCAGACGATCTCTCCACCCAACCCGCGAAACACTGACCCCAGCGCGCGAGCCAGGGCCTCGCTCCCTCCCCGCACCACGGGCCACGCCCGGACGTGACTGCTCAAGCAAAACATCAGCGCCACCGCCCCCGATAGTGTGAACTCGAGGGGCAACAGGCTGTGCGCGCCGCATCCGGCAATGAGTGCTCGACCGAGTTCGCCGTCAAAGCGGCTACGCGCGAGCCCACGCGCCGATCGCCGGGCCAGCCAAGCGAAACGCGCGGTGGCCCAGCGATGCCGCGGCCACTTGCGCATCAGGATCAGATCGTCGAACAACTCGTCGGCGTGGGCGACGAACGGCTGCATCAGTTTGCGGTAGGCCGCCCCGTCTTGCTCGAGGCTCTCTGCGGTCGCCTCGATGCCGTGCCAAAGCAGCGCAACCCGTCCGTCTTCAAGCGGGTGCGCGGCGGAAACGGGAGCCTCGATCCACTCGAGTCCATGCTCGTGGAGTGCGAGCGTGCGCCAATACGGTGAGAGCGCCCCCATGGGATGCACCGCCGCGCAGTGATCATGCAAAAAGCCGGGCCGCGTGAGCTCGGCGCAGCGCAAACCGCCGCCGATTCGCTCTGCGGCCTCGACCACCAGCGTCCGTCGCCCAGCCTGAGCCAACCGGATGGCCGCCGACAACCCGTTCGGCCCCGAGCCCACCACGATCGCGTCGTACTCGCTGAGTCGAGGCTTGGGCACGCCCCCCAAGGGTACACGACGAACTGGCGACCAGCCGAGCGCGTCTCACGACGCTGGTGTGCGAATGCGGCACCGCCAATGCCGTCACCGCCCGCCGCGACCGGTCCGCCAAAAAACAGGGGCCCCGCCGGTCGGTGGACTCGGCCGAGCCGCATGCGGTGATGGGGACCCAACCCAGCGACGGATGGTCAGCGTCGCACGCAACTCGATCCGTCCATGCGCTTCCAGCCACACGCGCCAACGCACGAACCGTTGGCCAAGCGATCGAGCAACCCGGCCCGGTCCTTCGCTCGAGGGGAAGCGCCGTACGGCGCGAATCGGGATCCATCACCAACCGGCCTTGTCCGCTCAATCCGGCGCTGCGAAGCCGTGATCCGGAGCGGACGCGCTCCATCGCGATCGATCACTGAGTCACTCCTTCGGCGCAATCGGTAACACCGCGCTCTCGAGCGGTTGCACGGGCGCCGGTTTTCAGTCGATCCTCACGGTCAGCCAGGAGGCCAACTTGTGAGAACCGGACTTCAACCATCATCCGACCGACCCGCGCGACTTGCCGTGACCGTGCTGGTCGCGTTTGGCTCCACGAGCGTCGCTTGCGGGCCAACCCACGAGCACGACACGACCGTCGAGTACGACGAGCCAGCACCGGCCGCCCCACACGACGAGGATCTGGGCGCACTCCCAGCCTCGCCGGTGCCCGCCGCCACCCCACAGCTGCCACAGAAACACCCCTTCGGAGGCGGCGGGTTTGATCCCGCAGTCGCGAACCACGACGCTTTGCGTCAAATGTTCGTCCGCGAGGGTCGGGTGTCCTCGTTGGCCTCGCCCGCCGAGGTCGACATCGCCGTTGACAGCTACCTGCAGCATCGCGCCCACCAGGCTGAGGTCAACGGCCTGTCCATCGGTCCCAAGGGGCGAGAACTGCTCGGGCGCGAGCGGCAGCTTGCGCAGCGAAAGAAGGCCGAAGCCGCCGCGAGTGCCCCCGAGCTGCAAGACGCCGGCCCCAACCCGTCGCTGCGCTCGGATGTTCAGCGCTACGACGGCACCGTCGACACGCCGCAGCTGCTCGCGCTGCTCGCTGAGTTCCCCGACTTCCCGCACAACAGCATCGCGCCCGAAGAAACCGCGATGTACTACCCTGACTACACCCCGGAGCACTATGAGAAGTTGCTCTTTGCCCCGGACACCTTTGAAGGACCCAACGGCGAAGCGCTACGCACCGCCCGCAACTGGTACTGGGCCCAATCGGGGTACAGCTACGACATCGCGGGCAAAGTCGCCGGCTGGTTCATGGCCAGTGAGAACGCCGCGTACTACGGCGGAAACAACGAATCGGACAACGACAGCGAGCCGCGCCAACTCGTGGCCGAGGCGGTGCTGCAGTTCGCCGAGTCCGCAGACACCGATCTCAACCAGTTCGACCAAAAGGATCCGTACGATCTCGACGGCGACGGTGACCTGGACGAACCGGACGGTCTCATCGACCACCTGCTGATCTTCCACTCGGGCATCGGCGAGGAGATGGGCGGCGGCAGCCTCGGAGAAGACGCGATCTGGGCCCACCGATGGGCACTGCCCGATCCGCTACCGTTGCCGGGAACGAGCACGGGCCTGCCGTACTGGGGCGGACAGCTTGCAGCCTTCACCTACACGATGCAGCCGGCCGACTCCGCCATCGGTATCGTGGTCCACGAACACGCGCACGATCTCGGGCTACCGGACGAGTACGACACGCTGTACTCCGGAGCGGGTGAGCCCGTGGCTCGCTGGTCGGTCATGTCCTCGGGGTCTTGGACTGGCACCATCCCGGGGTCGATGCCCTCTGGGTTCAGCGCGTACGCACGCGAGAGCCTGCAATCGATGCACGGCGGGAACTGGATGGTCGGTGGTCGCGTCGACGCCTTCGATCTCGACGCTTGGGGCCGGTTCGCGGTCCTCGACGAGGCCAGTCGCAAGGGCCGATACAACGACTACGTTCGCGTGGACCTACCGCCCAAGTCAGACCGAGTCGTGACGCCACCGGTGGGCGGCTACGCCTATCACAGCGGCTCGGGTGACAGCCTCGACAACAGCATGAGCTACACCGTCGACCTCACATCGGTCGCCGACACGGCGGAAGTACGGTTTCAAGCCTGGTACGACATCGAAACCGACTGGGACTACGCCTACGTGCTCGTCGACGACGGCACCGGCGCGGTCACAATTCCGGGACCGATCACCACAGACGAAAACCCCAACGGCACCAACCTTGGCAACGGTATCACGGGCCTGTCCGACTGGACGGAAGTCGCGTTCGATCTGTCCGCGTACGCGGGTCAAGAGATCACCGTGTCTTTCTACTACCAAACCGACGGCGCCGTCACGAACCCGGGCCTGTATCTCGACGAGGTCACCTTCTTCGTCGATGGCCTCATTGTCGGGCGCGACGGGGCCGAGCCGGGTGAGGGTCTGTTTGATCTCAACGGCTTTGTCGCAACCGACGGCGTCGTCTGGCACGACAACTACTATCTGCTCGAGTGGCGTTCACACAATGGCGTCGACGAGGGTCTGGCCAAGTCCCGCATGTGGGGACAGCCGGTCAGCTACAACGCGGGACTTCTCGTCTGGTACGTCGACGAGAGCTACACCGACAACTGGGTCGGCTTACATCCCGGTGAGGGCTTTTTGGGCGTCGTCGATGCCGACCAGCGGACGCTCGAATGGAACTCGATGGCTAGCGGAGCACCGATCGCCACCGCGAACACGCAGCTTCAAATGCGCGACGCGGCGTTTTCCTGGCGACCGAGTGATGGGCTGTACCTTGAAGTGGGCAGCCCCGATGACCCGACCGACTTGTGGTACCTCGAAGACGACGACACCTCTGGTCGCGGCATCTTTCGCGACTGGCATCCGTACTGGAACGAGTCAGCCCCTGACGCCGGGCGCAAGATTCCGACCCACGGCCTCAGCTTCGAGGTCTGGTACGCGACCCCGGACAGCCGCACCGCGTTGATCCGCCTGTCGCGTCTCTAGTCGTGCAACGACGAGCGCCCCTCGGCGGGCGCCCCAGATGCCCGAGGAGATCGGCGTCTCGCGACGACTCCTGCGGCCGATGAGGTCTCGGCCCCACCTTGGCACCGCCTGGGGTGGGGCTTGAGCTCGCGCCCGCTGAGCTCGGGCGTCGGGGCGAGCCGCGTCGTCTCTGGCTATCGCTCGTGCGCCGGGATCGCGGCCACGCGCCGGCAGAAGCGCTCACGTTCACGCGGACTCCACGGTGAGTGTTTTCGCGGCACCGACGCAGGATGGTGCTCTAAACCGAGACCTTCGCGGTACTCGCCGCGCGGTCTCACCGGTCGCGGACAAAACCCGCCCCCGCAGTTCGGGCACACGTTGCCAAGCTCCTCCACGCATCGCGCACAAAACGTGCATTCGTAGCTACAGATCCGGGCCTCGAGCGAGTCCGGAGGGAGGTCTTTGTCACACAGTTCGCAGTTCGGTCGAAGGGCTAACACGCGCTCACTGTGTGACTTCAGCGAACGCTCCTCCACCAGATATCTTTCGGTCCGCCCGGAAAGAGTTCGGCATGCCCACCCGCCTTGACGACAAAGACCACGCGATCATCCGTCTGCTCGAGCGAGACAGCCGCACGCCACTGAAGGCCCTTGCGGCCGCCGTGGGCCTGTCGACGTCCACCGTCCACGACCGCGTCCAACGGCTGGAACGCGACGGGGTGATCCGTGCGTTCACGATCGACGTCGGCGACGCAGGCCATGGCACGCAAGCCTATTTCTTCGTCAAGACGTTGGCCTCCAGTTGCGCCTCTGTCGCTCCGCGCTTGCGACATATTCCGGAGCTGGTCCGCTGCGACTCCGTCGCCGGTGACATCGACCTCGTGCTCTTCGTTCGAGCCGTCGACAGCCCACGCGTCCAACAGATCCGAGATGAGATCGCCGCCACGGAGGGGGTCGAAGAACTCGTGACCGCCCCCTGCCTCACGCGTCGCTTCTAGGCGAGAACGACAGTCGACCGCGCGAACGAAAGCACGCTCGACGACGGCACGTCCCCTCGAGCTGAGCCGAGCTCGCAGTTCGACCGAGATTTTGGAAATTGGAGCCGGCCTGGATGTCGAAGGCGTCAGCCGAGATGTAGCCGTCTTTCCTCTAAAGTCGCGGCCTCCCGGGCTGGGGGTGCCGCCCGGGCTCCATCGAGTCAGCCGGGGTATCGCAACCAGCGGCGGCGGCCACCCCGATGCCGGTTGCGGTGGCCGCTGCTCCAGTCAGAAAGGAACGGCGACGGTTGGACAGGCCGCCTCGTGGAGTGGTCTTTGGAGTCTTTGGGCGCATGGTGGTCTCCTCATCGTGCTCCCAGCCATGCCGTCTGGGCTCACCCGCGTGTCGACACGGTAGAGCACCGCCTCGGCGGGAG
>QKPP01000101.1:0-32637 GCA_006508105.1 Myxococcales bacterium FL481
CTGGCGGCCGAGGACGGCCGCGGCCGCCTGATGGCCGCTTTGCGCGGCAGACTCGATGGTCGCCGGGAGGCCGGTTTTGACCCAGTCGCCCGCGAGAAACAGGCCGTCGAGGGGCGTGCGAGTCTCCGGTCGCAGGGCGTACGTTCCCGCCGCGTGGCTGATGGTCGCTCGCTTCTCTTTGATCGCCCGGAAATGACGCACCGAGATCGGCGTGCGGGGAAAGTAGCGCTGTGCTTCGTGGAGAAACAACGCTTGGAGGGCCCGATGGTCGTCGTCGACGAACGCCCGAGCACCCGACATGGTTGTGGATAACAACACGCCGTTTCCGGGGCTGGCCGGGGTTTGCTCGATATGGTCGCGATCGAAGATCCAGTGCAACGGGCTCCCGATGAGACCGACAAACGGTCGCCCCGCGAAGGGCGAGCGATCCACGGTGGCCCACAAGTTGACGATTGGAGAGGCGGTGAGGCCCTCGAGCCCCCGGTAGGCGCGCTGGCGTGCGAGCGCATCGGGGAGGAGGGAAGCGAGGGCCGGATGGGGCACGGCGAGGACCACGGCGTCGCCTTGGATCGTCGATCCGTCTTTCAGACGCACGCCGGCGACTCGATCCCCTTGCACCAGAACTTCGATGGCACGTTGGCCCAAACGGAGGTCTGCGTGGTGCTCTCGCAGGAACGTCAGGCCGCGGCCAACGTAGACCTGGGACAAGGGCACCATGGGGACGCCGAGACAGGAAGCGTCGCGGGTGCTCATGAACGCCCGCTCGATCACCGCGAGCAGCATCGCGGCGGAGGCGACCAGCGGATCGTTGTTGAGCACGCTCCAAATCAACGGATCCCAGAACACGGCGCGGATCTTGGGTCCTTGACCCAGTCGATGGAGCCACGCGTCGCAGGTCTCGTCGTCATTGGGACGGCGCACTTCCTCGCGAATGGCCAGGCCCATACGCATCGCCGCGAGCTTCGGTGTCAAGCCAACGTTGCGCATCGCCACCAGTCCCGCCGCAAGATGCAGTGGGGCGGGGAGCGCCGGGCAGCGGAACGTGACCCGCGTGCCCCCGGTGCGCACGAGGTCGAGGGTGAGGTTGCGCTGATACTTGATCACCGCGTGTCGATCGATTCCGAGCCGTTGCAGAAAGCGATGCGTCTCGCGGTAGCAGCCCATCACCACGTGCTGACCATTGTCGATTTCGCGACGGAACCCGCGATCGAAGTAGGAGCGAGCGCGCCCGCCCCCGTGGGTCGTGGACTCGACCAAGGTCACGGGTGTCCCGGCCTCGGCCACGGTCACCGCCGTGGCGAGGCCGGCCAGGCCCCCGCCTACGACGATCACGCGGCGCGGTGTCATCGAATCACAGACGGCGACTCGGGACCGCGCTGCCGATCGCGGCGAGGAGGTTCATACGGGCGACGGTCCAAGCCGCGACGCGCAGCTTGTCGCGTCGGCGCAACGAGGTTCTTTGCTCCCGTACGTCGTAGTCGCGTCGCCGCATCTTCTGCAAAATGGCATGGTAGGTTCGCCCCATGACCTCGGCGGGGAGCAGCGCCCGTTGGTGTTCGACGGCGTCGAAGGCCCGCCACGCCTGGTCGTACTCACGTTGAGCGATGTCGGCGAATTCATCGGCTGCGTCCAAGAAGCGGGTGCCGCCGGCGCCCGACAAAATATCGGCTGGCGTGAGGCCGTAGCGTGCCAGCAGATCCTCCGGCAGGTAGACTCGACCTCGCGCGGCGTCTTCTCCGACATCGCGCAAGATGTTGGTGTACTGCAGCGCGAGTCCAAGGTGGTGGGCGTAGGTCCGGGCTCCGGGGCTTTGGTCACCGAAGATCCCCAAACACAGCAATCCCACGCACGAGGCGACTCGGTAACAGTACTGCTCGAGCATGCCGAGGTCCGCGTATGTACGGTGGTCAAGGTCCATGGAGACGCCGTCAATGATGGCGTCGAAAGCCTCGCGCGGCAGCTGGTACGAGACGATGACGCCGGCGAGACGACGGCCCAATGCGGTGGTCAATGCGGACGAGCGGCCGTCGAACATCGCGGCCACCTCGGCCCGCCAGCGATCCAGCTCGGCGCGAGCCGTGGCCTCGCCGACGGGGGTGTCTTCGCGGTCGTCGACGATGTCGTCCACCACGCGACAAAAGCCGTACACGTGGCTAAGGGCCTGGCGTTGGGCGGGCCCCAAAAACACGAAGGCCAGCTGGAAATTCGACGCGGAGCGCCGTCGCAGCCGGCGCACGACGGCTGCCCCGTAGCGGGGGATCTCGCGTAGGTAGCCCACGGCGTGCCCCGGTTGTACGCGTACGCGGAGGGCGGACGCAAGCGCAACCGAGCGGGGCTCGCCGCCGTCAGCGGTCTTGGTGCAGGTCCTGCCGCCGGTCGCCGAGCGCCCGTTCGCAGCCGGTGCCGGTGGGTGACGCGCGCCGCGGGGCTCGGATCCGACGGCGCGGGCAGGTCGGGGAGCCTCCCTGCGATCGGGACCCACGAGCTTGCGGCCCGCCGGTTACGCCTCACCGCGGATGAAACGACGTCCAAACGAGAACAGGGAACGAATCGCGATGTCGGCGAAGTCGCGCTTGTCGAGGCTTGGCCGATGGTCGAGCACCTCGTAGTCGAGATCCTCGATGTGGTCGAGGATCTTCATGCCACCACGCCAGATGGTATCAAGCTCCATCGAAAGGCCCGGTGCGACCTTGCGGATCAACGGCCGGCCGCGTTCGAATAGCAGTCGAGTGCGAAGCACCGAGTAGCGCATCAGCTCTTTGAACTCGACGGAATGCTCACGCGCGGCCAGGCGCTCGTAACACAGGCCGAAATGCACGAGGTCCTCGTCGGGCACATAACAACGACCCCGCGGGATATCGATACTCAGATCCTGCAGAAAGTTCGCAATTTGCAGCGCCGCACAAATCTCGTCGGAGTAGCGGTGCAAACTCGGGTCGGTATAGCCGTGCACGTACAACACGAGTTGCCCGACCGGATGGGCCGAGTGTTCGCAATACTGGCGCAGCTCGCCGAACGAGGCGTAGCGATGCTTGGTCAGATCCATGCGAAACGCGGTGAGCAGCGCTCGCAGGGGCCGGATCGGGATGTTGTGGCGCCGCACGGTGTCGCGCAACGCCAAGAACACCGGATGCGCCAATTCGCGGTGGTAGCAGCCCTCGAGCAGTTGTTCCCACTGCATCAAGTACTCGCGTCGCCGCCCTTCGTAGCGCGGCTCGTCCGCGAAGTCGTCGGCCGTCCGCGCGAACGCGTAGATCGCAAACACGTGACGGCGCAGGTGAGCCGGCAGGAACCGGGACGCGACCGGGAAGTTCTCATAGTGCGACGTGGCGAGTCGTTCGCAGAACCGATACGCCGCGTCCAAGTCCCAAGGACCGGGCGGAGCACCGTCGGGAGCAACGAAGTCTTCGGCGATCTCGTCGTGAGACGGAGACGGCACGCAGTACAGTCGGGGTTCAGTGGCGCTGACCATCAGTTTGTCGACATCCGAAACGAAACGGGACCGCTAGGACTTTTGACCGCGTAGCTCTCGTAGCAAACTCTCGGCGCGTTCGGGCTTGATCTCGCCCACAGAGACGAGTTTTTCCGCGACCTGATCGACCTCCTCGCCGATCGCGCCCGCGCCGAAGGCCAACGTCCGCGCGTGGAGCGACATGTGCCCCCGCTGGATGCCGTCCGTCGCCAACGCTCGCAGCGCGGCGAGGTTGGAGGCGAGACCCGTCGCGGCGATCACCCGACCGAGCTCGGTGGCGGAGGGCCGTCCGAGGAGGTCGAGGGCCACTTTGGCCGAACGATGGGTCGTGGTCAGTCCCCCCACGACCCCCACGGCGGTAGGCAGCTGCATGTCACCGCACAGCTCGTCCCCTTGCACGGACCAAGTGGCCAGCGGTCGGTACTGCCCGTCACGGCAGGCGAACGCGTGCGCGCCGGCTTCGATCGCTCGCCAGTCGTTGCCGGTCGCGAGCACGACCGCGTCGACTCCGTTCATGATGCCCTTGTTGTGGGTCGCAGCTCGATAGGGATCGCAGTCCGCGAAATGCGAGGCCGCGGCAATGCGCTCGGCGACGTCGGCTCCGGACCAACCCGGACCGGCGAGCGCCGTCACGGGCACCCGCGCGGTGACACGCGTGATGCGACGATCCGATAGGTTGCTCAGGATCCGCAGCACGCAGCGCCAGCCCGTGGCTCGCTCCAGCGTCGGTGCGACGGCTTCAGCGACGGTGTTGATCAGGTTCGCTCCCATGGCGTCGCGGCAATCAACCAGCACGTGCACCACCACGTTGCGCTCATCGAGCACCCGGACCTCCACGTCCCGGGCTCCTCCCCCCCTCGAGACAAGCCGAGGGTGCGCCGCGTCGGCTCGCGCCAATAGTTCGCTTCGCAGCCCGCGGGCGACGTTGGCGACCTCACCCGCGTCTCGATCATCACCGACGAGCTGCACCTGCGCGATCATCCAGGGAGGATCTGCGTGCGCCACGAACCCGCCGCCTTCTCGCACCATTTTCGCCGCGTTCGATGCCGCCGCGACCACCGACGATTCCTCGACACACATGGGTACGAAGTAGTCGCGACCGTTGATGCGAAAGTTGGTGGCCACGCCAAGCGGTAAGGTGAGCCCGCCGATGACGTTTTCGATCATGTGGGCCGCTTCACTGAGATCGATCCCGCCCGCATCGAGCTCATCGAACCGCTCGCTCGGGATCCCCGTGGCCTCGGTCAGCCGTTGCCGGCGAGACGCCACCCCCATGGCAAAAAAGCCGCGGACACGTGAGGACAGCGGGGCGAGGGCCTCTTCGCGCAGTCCCGGCGCGCCGATCTGCACGTGGCCGAGCAAGGCGAGGCCGTGTCCGCGAAGCAGCCGCACGGCCAGGCGGTCGAGGCTGGCTTGACTGTCGGCGAATACGACCGCCAAGTCGCCACCGGCGGCTCCGCTCGGTTTGGCGGCGACGCTGAGGCCCTCGGCGGCGCGAACAATGGTTTCCAGCGCGGGGGTCATCAACGGGGCGCCGCTGAGGGCGGAGAGGGTCCGCAACGCGGCATTGTGCTCCGCACAAGCGTGCCGCGTCGCGTCAAGTCGGGATGACGGGCCGCCGTCGGGGGCTGCTAACGCGCTGCCGAAGCGCTCGCTGGCGGCCCGGATACGGGAGATCGCGCGATCATGTTCAGCGGGGTCGCGTTCGCGAGCGCCAAGCACCCGCTTGACCAGCTCGGGGGTGGATGCCGGGGCGCCCGAATCGACCAAGCCGACCACGAGCCCCTCGGGCCAGTCCTGTGCGACCGCGTCGCCCGCTTCGAACCGGAGGATGCCACCGAGTACGGCCGCGGCGACATCGGCCCCGCTCCCACGGGGCTGCACTTCGCGATGCGCCGCCGTGGCCACGCGCAACGCAACCCCGCGGATCTCAGGATCGTCGACCGACAGCCCCGCGGCGCGCAGGTAGTAGCCCACGACCGCCGCGGCCACGGCCGCGCTGGAACCCAGGCCGAGTTTGCGACCACCGTGATGAAAGCGCGCCGTGTCGACGCTCGGGGCAGGGGCCTCGAAGGTCCTCGCGTGGCCGGTCAAGTAGCGCCGTACGTGGTCCGTCGCGGCGGCGACAATCGGCGTGGCCACGGCCTCGCACTCGCCGAAGGACGCCCGTGGGGCATAGGCGGTCGCGCGCACGTCAACCGCCGCGAGCCAAGCCGGCGCGCCGCGAAGGACGGCGTACTCGCCCATGAGAAACGCCTTGGCGGGACAGGAGACAGGGCGGGGGAACGAGTTGCTCATCGGGCTGCGGTCTCAAATGTGACGGTGGCGTCGGGGCCGGGACGCAGGACCGCGACGTCGACCACCCGCTCGACGTGACGCAGCCGATCCGCCCATGCCGCGGCGTCTTCACGGCGGCACAGGACCTTGATGTGTGGACCCGCGTCGCTCGTCAGATACCCCTCCAGTCCCATTTGGCGGGCCTCGAACACGGCTTGTACGAGATTGAGGCTCGTCGCATTCCAGTAGATCAGCGGGGGCTCGCTCGCCAACATGCACGCGTGCATCTTGAAACAGCTACGCTCGACCACGCGACCCAATGCGGTCAGGTCGCGGGCCGCGAGGGCTTGCTCGGCGGCATCGAGGTCGGCGGCCGACGTATCGACCCATGCGGGGTAGTACGCCGACGTCTCGCGGGAGCGGGTCATCCCTTCGGTCGAGCCCACTGTCTTTGCGCGGGCCGTGGCCCGGGCGACGACGAGTCGGACGTCCCAGTGGTCCGCCGTGTGGAGGGGACGCGCGCGGCAGTCGGAGCCGTCGGGCAAGACGCCCCGATCAAGCCGGACAAACCCTCCCCACATCGATCGCGCCGCGCTGCCGGAGCCCCGTCGCGCCAGCGCGGAGAGGGCCGCGCGATCGGGGTCGAGCCCAAAGCTCGTGGCTGCGGCCAAGGTCAGCGCAGCGAAACCCGACGCCGAACTGGCCAAGCCCGCCGCGGTGGGCACGTGGTTGCTCGACACCACACGGCACCCGGGCCGGCTGCGGTCGCGTTGCGGAGACTGACTCCAGACCCGGTCTAGATGGCGAAACGCTCGCTGAGCCACCGACGCTTGCGCGGGCGCTCCGTCGAGTTCCAACGCGTCCGCAGCGGCCGGCTCGACCTTGGTTTCGGTGAACAGCTCGGCCAAGGTCAGCGACAGCGAGCCGACATCGGGGAGATTTTGGTCGGGCAGGCCGTCGCGTTTGCCCCAATACTTGACCAAAGCGATGTTCGTGTGAGCACGGGCGGTGGCAGTCAACATGGTCGTCAGGTCGGCGCGGGGCCGCGGATATCGGTGGCAAAGGCCGGAGCACCGGTGGAGCGCAAGGCATGCAGGACTTGGTCTTCGGCCGACGCGTCGGGGACCACCGCGATCAGCGACCCGCCGCCCCCGGCCCCCGTGAGTTTGGCCCCGGTCGCCCCCTCGTTGCAGGCGAGCTGACACAGTTCGTCGAGGCGGGGATGACTCACATCGAGAGCCGAGAGGAGGTGGTGCGCCATGGTGAAGATCTCGCCCAGTCCGAAGGTATCGTGCCGCAACAAGGCGGTTTCAGTGGGGTCGACGAGGTCGGCCAACGCACGCAAAGTCGCGTCCGCGCAGCGAGGGAACTGTTCGCGTTTGCGCTGGACTTTGGCGACCTGGTCCGCGGTGCTGCGCGCGATGTGGGTCGGCGCGACGACCAGACGCAGCGGCGTGACGATGCGCAGCGCGGTCGGTTCTTCTCCCCGGATGTAGCGGAGCACGCCACCGCGAGCGGCGATCTGGCTGTCGATGCCACTGGGGGAGCCGTGAAAAACCGCCTCGCCGCTGAGCGAAACGTCGACGATCGAGCGGACCGGGGCGTGGGGGCCAAGCACCAACCGAGCCATGGCGACTGTCAGGGCGGCCGAGGAACCCAGACCGGCTCGGGGCGGCAGGTCGCTCGTACCGCGAATGCTCCAGCCCAGCACCGGTCCGTCGCTCGCGGCTAACACCTCCAGACTCGCCCTCGCGATCGGATGCGGGTCCCCGGGGTCGAGCGACAGATCCACATCCCAGTCTGGGATGCGCAGCTCGATGGGAGTCGATCGCGCCGCCGATGGCTCCGCCGAAAGGCGGACCCGTTGCTCGACGGCCGCCGCGAGAGCGGGGTATCCGTGCACCACGGCGTGTTCGCCTACGAGGATGATCTTGCCGTTGGCCTCCGCGACCGGGTGCAGCGTAGGACGATCGCTCACGGTGCCCATCGGGCCAGACGGGGGCCGAGGATCGTCGGGGCGCGCTGGAGATCCTCGATCGTGCGCGAGCCAGTGAGCAGCATGAGGCTGCGGATCGTGTGGACGACTCCGCGCAGGAACCCCGCCGCACTGTCGCGTCCGCCCTCTTTCAACGCGCGTAGGACCGGCGCGGCCAGCCCGCCGGCGCTCGCGCCCAAGGCGATTGCCCGCGCGACGTCGCTGCCGGTACGCAGGCCGCCGGTGGCGATCGCTCGTAACCCCAAGCCGCGCAACGCAACCAGCGACGCGGCGGTGGGGATGCCCCAGTCCCACAGCTCGTCGGCGAGCGCTCGCGCGTCGCCCGAGGCACGGTGGGCCTCGACCGCAACCCAGCTCGTTCCGCCGGCCCCGCTGACATCGACCCAGTCGATGCCGACGGACCGCAGCAGCGTGCCGACGGCGCGCGACAGGCCACACCCCGTCTCTTTGGCGATCACTGGGATCTCGAGTTTGTCGACGAGTTCGCGCAGCGTGTCGAGCCCGCCGCGAAAGTCTCGATCACCGCCCGGTTGGACGATCTCCATGGCGGGATTGAGGTGGATGCACAGCGCGTCGACGCCAATGCGACCACACAAGTCCACGATCTGGGGCACGGTCATCGCCCGGGCCTGCACCAGTCCAAGGTTGCCGAAGATGAGCGCGGTGGGAGCCGCTTGCCGGACCTCGAACGTCCACGCGGTCTCCGGGCGTTCGTGCATGGCGCGCTGACTCCCCAGCCCCATCGCCAAGCCCAGCTCCTCCGCGAGCCCGGCGAGCTGCTGGTTGATCGTCGCCGCTTGATCGGTCCCGCCCGTCATCGCCGCGATGACGACGGGGGCGCGCAGGGTCTTTCCGCAGATCTCCACCTGCGAATCGACCTCATCGGCGTGCATCTCCGGCAGCGCGCAGTGGACGAGTTCGACTTCTTCGAGAAGCGTGGTCTTGTCGCGAAAGCCCACCTTGTCGCTGGCACACAGCGCCAGGTGGTCTTTCTTACGTTGTGAAATGTCGAGCCGATCGCCGGCCATGTGGTTGAGAGCTTACCCGCTCCGGTGCCGATGCGGGGAAAGCTCGGGTGCGCCGGCATGCGCGTCGGCCGAGCCGGGGAAGGACGCCAACGACGCTCTCGGCGGCGCTCGCCATCGCGTAGATCCCCGCTGCGTCGTGGCGGGGCTCAGCCTTCATCTCTGGCGCCAACACCGGGTACCCTTCGCGCCGTGCGAGGGCGTTACGCGCCGAGTCCCACCGGACGACTGCATCTAGGGAACGCCCGCACGGCTCTGATCGCGTGGTTGGCCGCACGGTCGCGCGGAGCGAGCTTCGTGATGCGCGTGGAAGATCTCGATCCGCAGCGCAGCCGAGGCGAGTTGGAGGCCGAGCAATTGGCCGATCTGCGCTGGCTCGGCTTGGACTGGGACGAGGGTCCGGACGTGGGGGGCCCCCACGGGCCGTACCGGCAGTCGGAGCGGGTGGAGGCCTACGCCGCGGCCCTCGAGGGCCTCGAGGTGTTTCCTTGTTCCTGCTCGCGTCGCGAGGTGCGGGAACTCGCCTTGGCACCGCACGGACGTGAGCCGATCTACCCCGGAACCTGTCGCGCCGGCCCGCGTCGGCCGGATCGCCCGCTCGCGATTCGATGGCGCACGCCAGCGGGCGTCGTCACCTTCGTCGATCGGGTGCAGGGGTGTCGGAGCGAGAACGTTCGCCGCGACGTCGGCGAGTTTGTCCTGCGCCGGGCGGATGGGGTGTGGGCCTACCAACTGGCGGTGGTGGTGGATGATCAAGCGATGGCGATCGAACAGGTGGTCCGCGGCTCGGATCTGATCGAGAGCACAGCGCGACAACGCCTGCTGCAGCGTGCGCTGGGCTATCGCGAAACAGAGTACGCGCACATTCCCATCGTGACCGGGCCTGACGGCAGCAAGCTCAACAAACGCCATGGCGCGCCCGACCTGAGCACGATGCGTCTCGCCGGCGTCGACCCGCGTCGGGTGGTGGCCATGTTGGCCGCGTCTGCGGGCTTGATCGACGCGGGACAGACGCACGTCCAGCCACGCGAGCTCGTCGGTGGATTCGACTGGGGCCGCATTCCTCCTCAGTCCGTGTCGCTGGTCGACGTCGGTCTTTGGAACAAAGAAGCGTAGCGTCGCGTCGCAACCGGGCCGCGCGTCGAGGGGGCCGCGTTGTCACCTGTGCGCGCCGGGCCTCGGACCATCGAGCGTTTCTGCCGGGTGGGTCGGGTGGCCGCTCGGGGCGGATTCACACCGATGGGGGGAAGTGAGTCCCCTCCACGGGCTGGTTCGGTCCATTGCGGCCCTGCGCGGCCCCCGGTAAAACGGCCTCATGCTCATGAGTTGCTGGCGTTGGATCGCGGTTTCGACTCTGGTGGCCGGGTTGGGGGCATGTCGCCAGTCGGCGACTCCTGAGGCGCCGACGCATGACGCCACGCCGGCGGTGATCCCCGACGTACCCTCGCCCCCCGCCGCGCCAGCGTACACGTACCCGGCGACGCAAACGGTGAATCAAGTCGACAACTACCATGGCATCGACGTGCCCGATCCCTATCGCTGGCTCGAGGACCTCGATGCAGCGGAGACCAAGGCTTGGGTGGCGGCGCAAAACGATCTGACATTCGGCGAGCTCGCCAAAATCGCCGAGCGCCAGGCCATCGCCAACAAGCTGGCCCGCGTGTGGAATCACGAGCGTTACTCGGCCCCAGAGAACAAAGGCGGGCGGTACTTCTTTCGCCGCAACAATGGCCTGCAGGATCAAGACGTCTTGTACTGGAGCGACGGGATCGACGGGCAAGCTCGCGTGCTCATCGACCCGAACACACTGTCCACCGACGGGACGGTGGCACTGCGTGGCGTGGCCATCCGCGACGACGGCAAGTACGTCGCGTACGGTGTTTCGGCCTCCGGATCCGACTGGGAGACGTGGCGCGTGCGCGAGGTGGCGACGGGAACGGATCTCCCCGATACGCTCGAGTGGGTCAAATTCTCGCGCGCCAGCTGGAGCAAGGACGGCAAGGGTTTTTACTACAGCCGCTACGCGGCACCCGAGGCGGGTGAGGCTTACGAAGCGGTCAACGACAATCAAAAGCTCTACTACCACCCGCTGGGCACGGATCAGGCCACCGACCGACTGGTCTACGAGCGGCCCGATCAGCCCGAGTGGGGTTTTCGCGCCAAGGTCAGCGACGATGGCCGCTACTTGGTCGTCTCGATCTCACAGGGCACAGACCGTCGCAAACGAGTCTACGTATCCGATCTCAGACGTTCACGCGGACCGATGCAGCCGCTGCTCGATGCGTTTGATGCGAGCTACACCTATCTCGGCAACGAGGGTCCGGTGTTCTGGTTCAAGACCGACTTGAATGCGCCGAGAGGCCGTGTGGTCGCGATCGATCTCCGGCGGCCGTCACCGCAGCACTGGCGCGAGTTGGTGCCGCAAAGCGAAGACACCCTGAAGACGGCCCGGGTCGTGGGCGATCGGTTCGTGTTGTCGTATCTGCACCACGCGCACTCGCGGGTGGTCATCCACCGCACCGATGGCGCGATCGACCGCGAAGTACGACTCCCCGGTATTGGGTCCACCACAGGGTTCGTCGGGTCGCGGCGCTCCAGCGAGACCTTCTTCGGTTTCTCGAGCTTTGCCACGCCCAAAACCATCTATCGACTCGACGTCAATGAAGGACAACCCAGCGTGTTCCACCGGCCGTCCGTGCCATTCGACCCGTCGCGCTACGAAACCACCCAGGTGTTCTTGACCAGTAAGGATGGGACGCGGATCCCGATGTTCATCACCGCCGCGAAAGGGCAGGCGCGCAGCGGAGACGCCCCGACCTATCTTTATGGCTATGGGGGGTTCAACATCGCGTTGACCCCGAAATTCACGGTCCCCGACGCGGTGTGGCTCGAGATGGGGGGCATCTATGCCCAGCCCAGTTTGCGCGGCGGGGGCGAGTACGGAGAGAGGTGGCATGAAGCGGGCACGAAGCTGAACAAACAAAACGTGTTCGATGACTTCGCTGCTGCTGCGCGGTTTCTCATTGATGAGCGGTACACTTCGTCGGATCGTCTGGCGATCGGGGGGCGCAGCAATGGTGGGTTGCTGGTTGGCGCCAGCATCACGCAGCATCCCGAACTATTCGGGGCGGCCCTCGCCGGGGTTGGCGTGATGGACATGCTGCGGTTTCACAAATTCACGATCGGCTGGGCGTGGGTCTCAGACTATGGGTCTGCCGACGATGCGCGGCAGTTCCAGGCGCTGTATGCATATTCACCGCTGCACAACGTTCGATCGGGTACGGCCTATCCCGCGACACTGGTCTACGCAGCCGATCACGATGATCGCGTGGTGCCGTCGCATAGCTACAAGTTCGCTGCGGCGTTGCAGGCGGCGCAGGCGGGGACGGAGCCCATCCTCATGCGCATCGACACCAAGGCCGGACATGGGGCTGGCAAACCGGTTTCGAAACGGATCGACGAGTGGGCTGACTACTGGGCGTTTCTTGTCGCGGAGCTGGACTTCACGCTGCCCGCCGGTTTCGCGGGGTAGCTCGCCGTGGATCCGATCGTGACGGGGCCGATGCGAACGCCTCGTGGTCTAGGCCGGTTGAGCCGCAAGCCGATCGTATTGCATGTTGCGGCGCGCGGGAGTAAAGCCCGCTTGACGAATATGATGCTCGATCTGCTGGGCGGTGAGCATGAAATGGGCCCCCGCGGTCGACACCACGTTTTCTTCGATCATCACCGACCCAAAGTCATTCGCGCCGAAGCGCAGCGCTAGCTCACCGATCTCCGGGCCGAGCGTCGGCCATGACACCTGAATGTTGGGGATGTTGTCGAGGTAGAGTCGGGCGAGGGCCTGGAGACGGAGATAGCGGGCGGGGCTGGTGTCGTCGCGGAGCTTGAGGCGGGTGTTCTCGGCCTGAAACGGCCACACAATGAACGCCGTGAACCCATCCGTTTCGTCCTGCAACGCTCGCAGTCGGTCGAGATGCGCCACGATATGCTCGGTCGTCTCTTGAAAGCCAAACACCATGGTTGCGGTCGAGCGCATGCCCAGGGCGTGAGCTTGTCGCATCACGTCGAGCCACTCCTCGGTTCCGTTCTTGAAGGGGCTGATTCGACTGCGTATCTCATCGTCCAAGATCTCGGCCCCCCCGCCGGGGATCGAGTCCATGCCGGCGCTTTGAAGGCGCCGCAACACGTCGCGGACGCTGAGATTCTCCATATCGGCGATGTGGACGATCTCGGTGGGCGAGAGTGCGTGCAACTTGAGACTGAAGTTGGCCTTGGTCCACCGGAACAGATCCTCGTAGTACGCGAGGCCGAGCTCGGGGTTGAGGCCGCCCTGTAGCAGGATCTGCACGCCACCCAATGCCTCGGTCTCTCGAAACTTCTCCGCGAGCTGATCTTTGCTGAGCACGTAGCCGTTCTTGCCTCCAGGGGGCGTATAGAAATTGCAGAACTGGCAGCGAGTCACACACACGTTGGTGTAGTTGACGTTTCGGTCGACGATGTACGAAACGACGGCGTCGGGATGCAGTTGCTTGCGCCGGTGGTCGGCCGCCTCGCCCAGCGTCAACAGCGGCGCGTTCTCGTAGAGGAAAATGCCTTCGTCGAACTCGAGACGTTCACCCGCGTGGACTTTGGCGACCACCCGTTCGAGATCGAACGGCGTGCGAGGCCGTCTGGCGATGCTGGCTGTGGTGTGTTGGGCCCCGGCGAACTGCAAGTGAACGCGGTCATCATCTTCGGCCGACGTTGATCCGCAAGCCTGAGCCAGAAACTCGACGAGGCCCTCGCGGGTGGCCGTGTCGAGACGGTAACGAATGACCTTGCGCAGGTAGTTCGCGTAGACGTGCTCAGGCTCGCACGGTTCGCCGAGAGCCAGCCGTTCGGCGCGATACTCACCGGCGATGCGCTCAGCGTAGCGGCGTCGGTTCTTGTCCGCGACTTGCTCAAACACCTCCACCACCTCGGGGGTGAGGACTCCCGGACGGGCCGCCCACACCGCGAACACGAAGGGCAGCCGCGTCGACTCAAACCACCACTGACCAAGGTCGTAGGTGTACGCGTGCCGAGCCCCGATTCCAAACGCCGCGTCGCCGATCACCAATGCCGCAGTTGTCCCGCGGATCCTCGACTCACCCGTGCGGTGCTCCGCGATCTCGAAAGAGGCGGTGACACCTCGTTCGCGCAACAGCATTTCGACGAGCCGGTTGGACGTACGCGAGGCGGCGTCCAACAGCACGTGCTCGACCTGCTCCAGTGGCACGGCGGCGGCCAACACCACGGTATCGACCGGACCGCGGCAGCCGATGGCGACCCCGGGCACGATCTCCCACTCGGGATGGTCGAGGCAACTGGCGACGGGTATGAGCGCCACGTCGCACCGTCCGGCGGCGAGGTCGTCGGCGCAGGCCGACGGCAGGTCGGTACGCAGTTGGATCTCCCGGCCGCCGCTCTCACGCGCGGCCGCCTCGAGACCGCGGAGCAACGGACGTGCATTGAGGAACGAGACCGCGTGTACGACGATGGGTTCGGTGCCTCGCGGCGGGGACGGAGGCGAGGCCGGGCCGGAGCGGCTCATGCCGGCGCTCCTTGGCGAACGATGGGCAGACGCACGGACGAGTAGGGCACGCTCGCGGCCAAGCGGATGCCGGGCAGCGGCTCACCATCGTCACGCCACTGCACATTGTACAAAGTGTCGCGCTCGATCGCGTCGCGTCCCGCCTCTCGAATCAGCCGCACCAAGTCCACTCGCGCGAGCGCTTGCGGGGTCTCAGCCCCGGCCATGTGGTAGATCTTCTCTTCTTGCACGGTGCCGTCGATATCGTCTACGCCGAACGACAATGCGATTTGGGCGGTCTTGACCCCGATCATCACCCAATAGGCTTTCAGGTGCGCAATGTTGTGCAGCATGAGGCGAGCCACCGCGTAGGTTCGCAGGTCGTCGACCCCCGTCGGCGGCGGCAGTCTTCCGAGATCGTTGTTGTCCGCGTGAAATGCCAGCGGGATGAAAGTCTGGAAGCCACCCGTCTCGTCCTGCAATGCTCGCAGGCGCAGCATGTGGTCGATACGCTCCTCGATTGTCTCCACGGTACCGTAGAGCATCGTGCAGTTGCTGCGAATGCCCAACCGGTGTGCCGTTCGATGGACGGCGAGCCACTGGTCGGCGTCGGCTTTGTCACGGCATAGCTTGCGGCGCGCGCGAGGGGCAAAGATCTCCGCGCCGCCGCCCGGCAAACTGCCCAAACCGGCGTCCTTGAGCTCGCCGAGGACTTGCTCGTAGGTCTTGTTGAATTTCTCGGCGAAGTAGTGGATCTCAACCGCCGTGTAGGCCTTCAGGTGGATATCCGGTCGTACGTTCTTGAGGGCCCGGAGCACCTCAACGTAGTATTCCCAGGGGAGATTGTGGTGCAAACCATTGACCACGTGCACTTCCGTCAGCGGTTGTCCTGCGCGTTCGGCCAGTTTGCCCGCGACCTCGTCGACCGACATCGTGTACGCCGCGGCGGCCGAGGGATCGAGGCGAGCAAAGGAGCAAAACTTGCAATCAGCGACGCACACGTTCGTCGGATTGATGTGCATGTTGACATTGAAGTACGCGGCGTTGCCGTGCATCCGCTCCCGGACCTCGTTCGCCAAGCTGCCGAGCGCGAGCAGGTCGGGGTAGCGGTACAAGAAAGCACCGTCGTCGGCGTCGAGCGGCTGTTCGGCGCGAACCTTGGACGCGATGGTGGCGAATCGGTCACGAGGCGATGCGGTCATACGGTCTCTCCAGGGCGGTCTGAGGGGGTCAACTGCGGGCGCCGAGCCGCTTGCTGGATGAGTAGCGCGAGCCCGGTTTTGGTGTTCTCGGTGGGGCGGGTCATGCCCGCAAGCGGGAGCCGACGCTCGTCGGCGATGGGTCCGGCCATCACATCCGCGCCGAATGAGAGCGCCACTTGGGCCAGGCGCAAGCCCAACGCGTCGTGTCGCGCGGCGACGTGGATCGGGGGCGAGTCGTGAGCGTCGCCGAGGCGAACCCGCGCGGTGGCGACAAGCCACAGTTTGAACGTCGCCCCCGGCTCGTCGCTCACTGGCGCGAGCGTCCAGCGCTCCGGACCGCCATCGGACAACGCCGTCAAGTAGTCAAGCCACCGCCGGGCTTGCGAGGGTCGCACGTTGACCACGAGTTCGTCGTCGTTCTTGAGCGCATGCGGCTGCGGCCAGCCGGGGTGGGTCGTCAGCTCGCCGCGTCGGATGATGCAGGTCGTGGGCTCGGCCGGCAGCGCGGGCGAGTGGCGAATACTCACCACATCGCCGAACCGCTCGATCGTGCGGGTGTTGGCAATTGAACCGATCTCGATCGGTTCAACCCGCCAGGCGAGGAGTTGCTCGGTGGTCAACGCACCACTAGGCATCGGGATGGGCCGATTCTCCCCAGCGGGGGGTGACGGTGTTGCGTACGCCGGCGTGATCGAGTGCACGGGCGACAACCGTGTCCACCACCGCGTCCACGCTGGTGGGCGAGCTGTAGAACGAGGGCACCGCCGGCAAGACCACGGCTCCGGCCTCCGTCGCCCGAAGCATGTTGAGCAGATGAATGCGAGACAGCGGGGTTTCGCGAGCCACCAGGATCAGCCGGCGTCGTTCCTTGAGCGCAACATCACAGGCGCGATGCAACAGCCCGGTGCCGGTGCCGTGCGCGACTCGACCCAGCGAGGACATGGAGCACGGGGCGACGACCACCGCATCGGCGGCGTTCGACCCGGAGGCGAACGGGGCCGAGAAGTCCTCGTTTGCCCACACGTGGACGCGGGGCGCCGTACGGGCGAACTGCTGCAGGGTCTCCGCGAGCGAGCCCGGCAACTCTTGCCGCCACACGACGTGTGCGGTGTTCGAGGCCACGACGTGGACGATCAGGGTGGAACCCGGAGCCGAAAGCGCCGATCGCAGAGCATGGAGAGTACGCTGGGCGTACACGCTCCCGCTGGCGCCCGTGATGGCAAGCACGAACCTCACGCGCAGTGCTCCACGGCTTCGGCGTGACGTTCGGCCGATACGATCGACGCGATACCGAAAGTGAGCGGTTCGACGGTGACGCTCCGGAATCCCGCGCGTTCGAGCCTCGCGGTGTACTCCCCGGTGGAGACGAAGCGACCGATACTGCGGGGCAAGTAGCGATAGGCCGACAGGTTCCCGGTGCACGCCCAGCCCACCGCGGGCAACACGGTGTGGTTGTACACGTTGTGAAAACCGCGAGAAAACCACGTGGTTGGGCGAAAGAACTCCAGCACCACCAGTCGTCCGTTCGGTTTGAGGCAACGCCACATCTCTGCCGTCGCGCGCTCGAGATCGGAGAGGTTGCGCAGGCCGAACGCACAGAAGATGGCATCGAAGCTGGCGTCCGCGGCTGGGATCGCGTGGGCGTCCATTTGCTGGGGGTGGATCCGCTGGGCCGCGGCGCCTTGGAGCCGGCGCCGGCCCACCTCCAGCATCCCCACGGAGAAGTCGCCCGCGCGCACCGTGGCGTGGGGGTACCGCCGGTGGATGACGAGCGAGGAATCCAACGTGCCGGCGCACAGGTCCAAGATGGCCGCGTTGGATCCACCGACTGAGAGCAAGCGATCGACGGCGCGGGCTCGCCACGCCCGATCGATGCCCAGGCTCATCAAGCGATTGGCTCGATCGTAGCCCGGGGCGATGTCGGAGAACATCTCTTGAACGGTGCGCCCGTGTTCGTCGAGCGCCGTCACAGATTCGGGGGTTCGTACGGTTGTCATCAGTACGATCGCTCCACAACATACTGGGTGAGGGCCTCTAACGCCGTTTTGGCCCGCGAGGGAGCGAGCACCGCCAGCTTGCTCGCGGCGTTGTCGGCGTGCACCCGTGCCCGATTGAGCGCTTGCTCGAGCCCGTCGGAGGCCAGCACGCGCCGGCGAATGTCGGCGACCAGCTCGTCGTCGGCGGGCGGTCCGCCTTCAAGTAACGTGCGGAGCGTCGTTCGCAGCTCGCGGTCGTCCTCCGCGGCCAAAATCAACGGCAGCGTGGCCTTGCCCTCGCGCAAGTCTTGTCCGCTCGCTTTGCCGAGGGCCTCGCCCCCGGCGTAGTCCAACACGTCGTCCGCGATTTGGAAGGCGAATCCGAGTTCGAGACCGTACTCGAACAGCTCGGGAGCGACATGTGCAGGCAGACCCGCGACCGAGCTACACCAGGCGAGGAGGGCGGCAGTCTTGCGCTCGATCACCATGTAGTAGGTCGCTTCTTCGAGCCGCCAGTCGCCTGCGCTGTGGAGTTGGGCGATCTCGCCTTCGGCCATACGGGTGACGGTCTCAGCCATACTGCGGACCGCGGCTAGCTCGCCGATGTCCGCCACTGCGAGCAACCCCCGGGCGAGACAGTAGTCCCCCGTCAACACCGCCATGCCGTTGCCGTACGGTAGGCGCGCCGCCGGCCGGCCCCGTCGCCATTCGCCGCGGTCGATGACATCGTCGTGCAACAACGTCGCCGTGTGCAGCAGCTCGCCGACGGCCGCGACGGTGACGCGATGATCCGCGACGTAGCCGCTCGCGCGGGCACACAGCAAAGACAGCATGGGGCGCAGGCGTTTGCCGCCCGCGAACGTCAAGTGGCCGCCGACTTGGGGAATGACCGCGATGCTCGACTGCAATAGCTCTGCCAGCTTGATCTCGACCGCATCGAGATCCTCGGCGACCATCGCCACCGCGGGCGCAATGGCCGCGGTGGGCGGGGCCGTGTCGCGGCGGGCCGTCTCCGCCACGTCGCCGATCGACGCGCTGCTATTCGTAGAAGCGGGATGATCCGTCATGCCAACCTTGAGGGTGCGTTAGAGGGAGCGCTCGAATCGAGCGGCTCGCCGGACGATGCGGTTGAGAATCCCGTGCACGGGGTTTTGCTCGACGAGCGCGTCGAGGAACGCTCGGCAGCCGTCGAAAAAGCGGCTCAAATGGTCGAGTCGCGCACGCATGAACTCCACCTCGTGGCTCGGGCCGGCGGCTTGCAGCTCGTTGGCGAGCTCATGGAGGCGACGCGTCGCCGCCGTGATCTTCGGCGTTTCGCGTTGTCGCATGATGCCGGTGATCAGCTTCCAAAGATTCGTCTGCGCGGTGTAGGTGCGCTGAGTTCGGCGCAGCGCGCCCCACTCGGTGAGCGAAGCGAGCGTCATGCTGGTCGATCCGGCACTGATACTCAGCGCATCGCGGACCGTGGCGTGATCCACCGGCGTGGAGCTGAGGAACACGAGCCCGTATACACGCCCTTGGGTGCGCGTGAAGCCCCAAAAACTCGCGATGTCGCCGAACATATCGACGATCTGCTCGCGCACGCGGGCCACCGCTTCCTGACCGCTGGGGACGGAACAGGCGGAGCGCAGCGGGAGAGGGCCTGGTGCCGGGTCATTCACAATCAGCGGATCCGCGAAGGAACAAGTTCAATTCTAATTGAACTCGCCGGGTCTAGCCGGGCCGCATAACGGTGTCAATGGGCATAAAACGGCGGCGTCTGTTCCGCGAAAGCGCCCGCGAATAGCGCGAGCGCTTTCGCGGTTACCCGCGGTGATGCCCCGGACTAAGCTGGGATCTGTGGGGGACCACGGGAACGCGCGACCGCCGATCGCCTACTCCGGCTGGATGGTCATGGGCGCGGCGGTATTTGGCGTGCTCCTTGGAGCCGGCGCGTTGTGGTTTGGCCGGCCCTCGCGCCCGGTCCTCCCCCCACTAGAGCAAACTCCGCCGGCGGCGGTGCCTGGCCAGGCCGAGGCCCGGCCCTCTCCGGGCGTGGAGAACCCCAGCGCGAGCTTGGTGGACGCCGTGGCTCGCACGCGCGGGTCGGTCGTGTGCCTCAAGGCAGGGGACCAGATCCAAGGGGCCGGGGTGGTCCACGACTCGGCCGGCACGGTGCTGACCAACTACCACGTCGTGGAGTCGATGCTGCGCCCGCTCCCGCTGACCAGCGAAGACGACGGCAACCTGTTGATCGTGCGCTTCGCCAACGGCCGTGAGCTGCCGGCGCGAGTGGTGATCACGTCGCCCGAAGAGGACATCGCGATGCTGCGCTTGCAGCCGGCCGATAGCGCGGAGACCTTCGCCTCGTCTCCGGCCGGGCGGAGCTGTCACACACGGTGTCGAGCGGGATCGTCTCGGCCGTCGAACGCACCGACGTGCTTCCGAATCCCCGACTACCCGTCGTTCAGCTCGACGCATCGATCAACCTGGGCGACTCGGGAGGACCGTTGTTCAACCTCGCTGGCGAGATTGTCGGGATCACCACGGCGCGCTCGCGCAAGGGGCAGGGGATCGGTTTTGCGATCCCGATCGACCGGGTCCACGCGCTGCTGCGAGCCGTGGAGCGCGGCGAATCCAGTCGGCTGTCCGAGATCAAACTCACGCTGGTGCCCGGCGTGGATCCGACCGACCGTATCGCCGCATTGGGCTACTCCACTGGAATCGTGATCGAAAGCGTGCCCGACGGGCCGGCGAAGCGGGCGGGGATTTTGGCGCGCGACGTGGTGGTGGAGATGGAAGGGTCGCGCTTCGACGAGTTCGGGACCGGACCTCGTGGCCGCGAAGCCATTGTCGCTCGAGTCGTCGACCGCGTCCGATCGCTCATCCCCGGCGAGACGCTCGACCTCGTCGTCGCGCGCGACGAGCAGGCGTTGCCGGTGACGATCGAAGCGGAGGCGGTCAGCGAACGGCGGCAGATCCTCATCATGGCCGAGGATCTATTCGGGGTATCGTTTGAGCCCGATCGAGAGCGGCCCACGATCAAGCGCTTTGTGACCGGATCTCCCGTGAGCCAACGCAAACACGCAGACGTGCTGCTGGGAGCCGAGATCACGCACGTCGTCGGCCGGGCTGTGCCCACGGTGGAGGCGCTCGGCGAGGTGTTGGAAGACTTGGAACGTCGTCGGGTCGCCGGTCAGTCCGGATTGACGGTGGCCATCGACATTCGCGACAAAAAGGGCAAGCGATGGCATGTACAGGCGTTTCCGCTCCGGACGCGTGGTCCTGCGTCTCGGCGCTGACGGGATCGCTGGCCCTGCTCGCCCTACTGGGTTGTGGCGAGGCCGGGCACCAGCCCGCTCCGAGCGGGGAGGGCACCACCTCGCTGGCGAGGGATGCGCCCTCGAACTCGTCTGACCGCGCCGCCACGGCTGAGACCGGCTTGTTGGCCCGATGCCGGGCGGCGCTGCGACGCGGTGGCGAACTCCCCCCCGAGCTACGCGACGAACTCGCGGCCTCGGACGACCCTCGCCACGCTCGAGCTCGTCGCATTTTCGCGGCCCTGGCCGTGGACCCGACGGCGAGAGTTTCGGCGCAAGGGCCCGCGATTGCGCCGCCCGCCGACCGTCTCGCCGGCGGCGGAGAATCGTTGTCGCGTTGGGTCGACGAGGCGCGCCCGTCCGGCTCGCCGCCCGGCGATCGCCGGGGGGAACCGCAGGCGAACGGACCCGGCGCGGGGGTCCCGGCCCCCGACGCGCAGTCGCCCAATTCGTCCGCGCCGCGAGATCTGACCATCATCACCGGCGTCGCGCTCAAGTCGAATCGCGATGGCGTCATGCTCAGCCTTCGGGGGGCCCGCGGCGGCCGGGGGCCGATGGCCGGGATCGTGCGCCAGTCCGAGTCTCAGACCGTCACCGTCGTGGCCCGATCCGCGTCCGCCCTCCCTCCGGTGCTGACCGCTCGTCCGGCCGCGGGGCAAGTCGCCGTACGCGACGTTCGGCGAGGCGATGGCACGGTGATCTTGACGCTGGACGTGCCGTCGGGATGGACCGCCGGGCGCCCGCGACGAACGCGACACGCCACACGGATCACCTTCGCGGCGCCATAGGGCGCCGCGGTTACCCCCCCGGATCGCCGCTCGTCGTTCCGCCGGGCGCGGCACCGACTGGGACACCCGAGGGCGGGGCACCGGCGTGCGGCTGGCGGGCGTTCCATGGCACGATTGCCGCGATGCGCCGCATGGTCCTCCACGTTCTCGGCTCGGTCTTCTTCTTCGCCGGCGGTGGTTGTGCGTCTGGTTCAAGCGACAACGGAGGGGCCACTGCCCTCCCGGAAGACGACGTCATCGCCCCGGGCACCAAAATCGGCCAGCGGGCGCCCCTGCCGTTTGAGCGGATCGGCGAACTGATCGAGCAAGGCCAGTTCCCCGAGGCCCTCGCGCAAGCCGACGCCGAACTCGAGAACCGACCTCAAGCGGCCCAGATTCACTTCGTGCGGGGCATGGCCCTGGTCGGGCTGGCGCGAACCGACGAGGCCATCGCGGCCTACGAGCGGGCCTACGAGCTCGATCCGATCAAGCTTTACGCGGCTTTGGATGCGATCGGAACGGTGCATCTCGAACGTGGGGACGTGGACACGGCCATCGACTACTACCGCCGTTGTGTCGCCGCCCAGGACGACTTCGCCGCCGGTCACGTCAACCTCGGCATGGCGTTACTCCGTGCCGGCGATCCGTCCGCTGCCTATGCGCAGCTCGAGCGCGCCGCGACTCTCAACCCACAAGACGCCGACGTCTGGCTGGAGCTGGCGGTGCTCGACCAAGCGCGCGGTGACATGGGCGCCGCGCGTGAGAAGGTCGATCGCGCCGTCGCAGCCGACCCGAACCACGGGTTCGCTCGCATGGTCAAAGGTGATCTGCTGGTCGCGTCCGGCGATCTTTCCGCCGCGATCGCGCACTACGAGGAGGCGGTCAAGGTCGAACCCGACCTGCACGACGCCCGGATGAAGCTCATCCGGGTCCTCCGTAAATCCGAGCGGGCGGGGGAGGCCGAAGCGCACGTCGAGACCTTGACGCAGCGCGCTCCCCAAAGCGCGGTCGCGTGGTCGATTCATGCGCAGATTCGTTTCGAGCAGGGTCGGACGGACGAGGCCTTCGCCGATCTCGAGCGAGCGCTCTCGATCAACCCCGGCCTCGTCTCGGCCCACCGCCGCAAGATCCGTTTTCTCATCGCACAGAAACGGTGTGAGGAGGCGCAAGAGGCGCTGGCGGATCTCGAGCGCCACTCGTCGGATCGCCCGGCCGCCACGCAGGCCACAGCCGAGGTCCGCGACTGCCGAGCCTGACGCCGCGCGACCGATCGGCGCGTCTGTCGGGGTTTGGGCGGCGAGTCGTTCGCCTATACTCCCGCGGACCAGATGACCGACACGCCGCGTATTGCCGAAGCCCTGACGTTCGACGACGTCCTGCTGACCCCTGGTTACAGCGAACTGTTGCCCGCTGAGGTCAGCGTAGCGAGCCGTTTGACCGAGGAAATCCAGCTCAAGTGTCCCGTGGTGTCGGCCGCGATGGACACCGTCACCGAGGCCGCCACGGCGATCACCATGGCGCGGGCGGGCGGCATCGGCATCGTGCACAAAAACCTCGCTCCGCAAGACCAGGCGCGAGAGGTGCGGCGGGTCAAGAAATCCGAAAGCGGGATGGTGGCGGATCCCGTCACGGTGACCGCGGAGTTGCGGCTCCGCGCCGCGGTCGATCTGATGCAAACCCACGGGTTTTCCGGGCTGCCCGTGGTCGAAGGGCAGCGACCCGTGGGCATTTTGACCAGTCGGGACCTGCGTTTCGAGACCAACCTCGATCAGCGGGTAGGGGACGTGATGACGCGTGACCCCATCACCGTCGAGCAGGGCATCTCGCTCGACGAAGCCAAGAGCATTTTGCACCGCAACCGCATCGAGAAGCTGCTCGTCGTGGACCGTGAGGGCTTGTTGTTGGGCCTGATCACCATCAAGGACATCCTCAAGTCCGCCTCCTTCCCCGACGCCAACAAGGATGGCGCCGGCCGGCTGCGCGTGGGGGCCGCGGTGGGCGTGGGCGCAGACGTGTTGGATCGCGTGGCGGCATTGGTCGGACAAGACGTCGATGTCATTGCCGTGGACACGGCACACGGACACTCGTCACGGGTGCTCGAGGCCGTTCGCCAGATCAAAGGCGAGTTTTCGGATCTGCAGGTGATCGCCGGCAACATCGCGACCGCGGCCGGGTACGCGGCCCTCGTCGACGCGGGGGCCGACGCCGTCAAGCTGGGGATCGGACCGGGTTCGATCTGCACCACCCGGGTGGTGGCGGGCGTCGGTGTCCCGCAGATCTCTGCGTTGATGGATTGCCGCGACGAAGCGCTGCGGCGCGGCAAACCGATTATCGCCGACGGCGGCATCAAGTACTCCGGCGACGTGGTCAAGGCCTTGGCCGCCGGCGCCGACGCGGTCATGATCGGCAGCTTATTCGCGGGCACGGATGAATCGCCCGGGGAGCTCGTGCTGTACCAAGGCCGCAGCTACAAAGTGTACCGAGGGATGGGATCGATCGGGGCGATGAAAGCCGGCAGCCGCGACCGCTACTTTCAGTCCCACGTCGCCGAAGACCGCAAACTCGTGCCCGAGGGCATCGAAGGCCGGGTTCCGTATCGCGGTGCCTTGGCCGACAGCTTGTACCAGCTCGTCGGTGGGCTGCGGGCCGGCATGGGCTATGTCGGGGCGCCGACGATCCCCGAACTGCAGAAACGGGCGGTGTTTCGTCGGATCTCCAGCCAGGGCCTGCGAGAGAGCCACGTCCACGACGTGATCATCACCGAAGAAGCACCCAACTACCGCGCAGAGTAGGGGCGAGGTTCGTCGTGTCGTCGCATCAATCGATTGTCGTATTGGATTTTGGCTCGCAGGTCACTCAGCTGATCGCGCGCCGTATTCGGGAGTTGGGCGTCTACGCCGAGATTTTGCCGTATGACGCTGATCTGGCCCAGGTACGGGCCAAGGCGCCGGTTGGGCTTGTACTCAGCGGTGGTCCCTCGTCGATCTACGACGACGGCGCCCCGCAGCTCGACCCGGCGATACTCAAGCTCGGCGTGCCCGCCTTGGGTATTTGTTACGGGATGTACGTGATGGTGGAAGGGCTCGGAGGCAAGGTCGTCCCGGCGTCGCGTCGAGAATTCGGGGCGGCGGAGATCCACATCGACGAGTCGGCCGGGCCGGTTGGGCTCTTCGCGGTCGGATCCGACGAACCGGTTTGGATGTCGCACGGCGACGAGGTCGAACGCCTTCCGGCGGGGTTTCGCAGCTTGGCGCACTCGACGAATTGCCAGCACGCGGCCATCGCCGACGACGCACGCGGCATGTGGGCGGTTCAGTTCCACCCCGAGGTCGTTCACACCCCGCGCGGCGGCGAGGTGCTGGGGGCTTTTCTCGATCGTTGCCAATGCGTACGCAACTGGAGCATGTCCTCGTTTGTCGACGAAGCGGTGGCCCGAGTCCGCGAGCAGGTCGGCGACCACGGTCACGTCATCTGCGGTCTCAGTGGCGGCGTCGACTCGAGCGTAGCGGCGGCGCTCGTCGAGAAAGCCATCGGGGACCGGTTGCATTGCATCTTCGTCGATAACGGACTGCTGCGCAAAAACGAACGGCAAGCCGTGGAGGAGGCCTTCACAGACCGGCTACACAATCCCCTGGTCGTGGCGGCGGCGCACGATCGCTTCTTGTCAGCCCTCAGCGGGGTCACCGACCCCGAGCGCAAGCGAAAAATCATCGGAGCCACGTTCATCGACGTGTTCGACGAGGAGGCGCAGCGGCTGGGGGGCGCGGACTTTCTGGTGCAAGGCACCTTGTACCCGGACGTCATCGAGAGCGTCAGCACCCGGGGACCATCGTCGACGATCAAGACCCATCACAACGTCGGGGGCTTGCCCGAGCGCATGCGGATGAAGGTCGTCGAACCACTTCGAGAGCTCTTCAAAGACGAGGTCCGTGAGTTGGGACGCGTGCTCGGGCTGCCGGAACACCTGGTCTGGCGCCATCCCTTTCCCGGCCCCGGTCTCGCGGTGCGCGTGCTGGGGGAGGTGACCGCCGCGCGTTGCGACTTGCTGCGTGAGGCCGATGCCATCGTGTTGGAGGAGATCCGCAACGCGGGGCTCTACCGCCAGCTGTGGCAGGTTTTCGGCGTCTTGTTGCCGGTCCAAAGCGTCGGGGTCATGGGGGACAGTCGGACCTACGAAAACGCGCTGGCGATCCGGGCAGTGGAGAGCGTCGACGCCATGACCGCCGACTGGGCCCACTTGCCCTATGACGTCCTCGGTCGCCTGAGCAACCGGATCATCAACGAAGTCCGCGGGATCAACCGCGTGTGCTACGATATCAGCAGCAAGCCTCCCGCCACTATCGAGTGGGAGTAGCCGACCGCGGATGGTCCGAATCCCGCACGATGAACCGACGCCGTCGGGCGCGACTGCCACTGGAGACGCGAACGGGTCCGACCTGGTCTCGGCTGGCGTTCAGCCCGAGGACGGCGAGCCGTCCGTCGCGTTGAGACCGCGGCGGTTCGACGAGTACATCGGCCAAACCCAGCTCGTCGACAAGCTGCGGATTTACGTCGACGCCGCTCAGCAACGTGGCGACGCCCTCGATCATGTGCTTTTCCACGGTCCGCCCGGGCTAGGCAAGACCACGCTCGCCCAGATCTTGGCCACCGAGCTCGACGTGCAACTTCACGTCACATCGGGGCCGGCGATCGAGCACAAGGGAGTGCTGGCCGCACAGCTCACCGGCCTGGGAAAAGGCGACTTGTTGTTCATCGACGAGATTCACCGCCTTCCCGCCACGGTCGAGGAGAGCTTGTACTCGGCCATGGAAGATCGTCGCATTGACTTGCCCGTGGGCGACGGCAGCCGCGCTCGCACCATGAGTTTTCAGCTCCCTGGGTTCACCCTGGTGGGGGCCACGACCCGCACCGCGCTGCTGACCGCGCCGCTGCGCGACCGCTTCCACATCGTCGAGGCGCTTGCGTTCTACACAGATGCTGAGCTCTCCAATATCGTGGCGCGCGCGGCCTCGTTGCTCGGCGTCAAGACCACGGCCGAAGGCGCACTGGAGGTCGGTCGACGCAGTCGCGGCACGCCGCGGATCGCCATCCGCCTGACTCGGCGGATCCGGGATTTCGTGCAAGTGGGTGGGTATTCGAGCATCGATGCTAGCGTTGCCGACGAGTTTCTCGGGCGGCTGGGCGTCGATCGTCACGGGCTCGACGGGATGGACCGACGGCTCCTCGAGGCGATCGCGACCCTGTTTGACGGCGGGCCGGTGGGCATCGATGCCTTGGCGGCCAGTCTCGGCGAGCCCCGAGACACGCTCGAGGATGTGCACGAACCGTTCTTGCTCCAGCGAGGGTTCCTCATTCGCTCGCCGCGCGGGCGCATGATCACCGAACGGGCCCGCCGTCATCTTGACGAAAGCGGAGCGAGTTAGGTGGCCGACGCGGCGCGGGAGTCGAAGCCACGCTCGACCGCCCCCGTTCCGGTCCGCCCCGCGTTGCCGGCCGCGCGCGACTACTTCGTGGCGTTGTCCCCAGAAGAGGTGATCGACGCGATCAAGCGCCAAGCGGACGTCCATTTCGCAACCGGTCGCGACCGGCGAGAGATTGCGGACGTACTCACCAAGCGATCGTTCGTCGCCACTTCGAACTCGCAGCAGGCCATGGCGATCTACGCCACGCGACCCAACGACATTGCGGGCATCGGCGCGGGATTTCTCGGTCGCGTGCAGCTACGTCTGCAGCTGGAAGCCCTCGACGAGGGTACACAGGTCGTGTGCCGGTTTGAGCACAGCCGATCGGTGCAGTCGAGTTTGCGCTGGCTGGGGTTGGTGGCGACCAGTCTCGTCGGCCTCGCTTGGGTCCTCGTTGGCGGCGGGAGCATGGTGCAGCGGGCGCTATTGTTCGCGGCGTTCTCGTTGTTTGTCGTCCCCGTGTTGCTCTACGACATCGCTCGTCTGCGTGGGTCACCCCAGGAACGCGTCGCACTTCTCGACCTTGTGCAGCGCGCGTTGGGCCCCGCGGTCATCGGCGACGGGCCGCTCCAGCGCATGCCCTTCCGGCGCAGCCACGCGCTGCCGCGCGGACCGACGAAATCGGGTTCGGGCGAGGCATCGGGTGAGTCGTCCGGATCCGCATCGCGCGAGCGCGAACGAGAGAGCTGATCCGTCCCACGGGCCAAGCCCCACACGCTGGTAGACAGCGTCGTCAAACGGCGCCGTCAGACAGCGCCGTCAAACAGCGCCGTCAAACAACGCGGTCAAACAACGCTCCCGTGCGACTTGGCGATCGTGACCGCTCGACAAGACTCTCGTCGCGTTCGTCACCGCCACTTGGCGGGCGCCCGGGCTGGGTGCGGCTCGGCTGCGCGGCGTGCTAGCTGGCCGTGAACTCACCTTGGAAGACCCGTCGCGCCGGCCCAGTCATGCGAACGGCGAAGCCCTCACCCGCGGTCGTGAGTTCGATACTCAGCGCCCCGCCCGGTAGGTGCACCGATACCGCGCGGTCGGTCGGGACCAGGCCGGCCTGGGCGGCCGCGACGGCCACGGCACAGGCCCCCGTCCCGCACGCTTGGGTCAAGCCCACGCCGCGCTCCCAAACCTGAGCGGTCAACGTCCCATCGGGTCGCACGGCGGCGAATTCGACGTTTGTTCCCCGTGGGTAGCACGCTTGCGTGGAGACGCGCAGGCCGAGGGCTTGGGCGGTCGTGAGCAACGATGGCACGTCGTCGACAAACGTGACGGCATGCGGGTTGCCCACGTCCACGCTACGAAACGCCAGCCCCGGCGCGTAGGAAAACGTTTGGAGTCCGCCGTCAAGCGTCGCCGGGCCCATATCCACCGCCACCTCGGCCACCTCGTCGTCGGAGGTCACCACCGTGCACGCCCGCGATCCGGCATCGGTCTCGACGGAGAAGGTCGTACGTGCCGTGTCCATCGCGAGGTGATGAGCGACGCAGCGGATCCCGTTGCCGCACATCTCTGGGCGCGATCCGTCGCGGTTGATCACCACCATGCGGGCCAGCGCGGCCGGATCGCCCGGGGACACGACCAACAAGATCCCATCCGCCCCGATCCCTCGACGGCGGTGGCAGAGACGTTCGGCACGCCTCTGCCACCAGGCGACCCGCTCGCTCTCGTCGTCGGTCTCCCACCGGCCGTCGACGAGTACGAAATCGTTCGCAAGACCTTCTACTTTGCAGAAACGACGCCCTGGCATCGGGCCATGGTGGCGGCGATCGGCGCCACCGGTCAACGACGCCAGTGCGCCCCCGCGGGTGCTAGATCGCGGCTTGCTCGCCGAACCCGGGATGGTCGGGGGTCACCGCGGGGGCCGGCGCCGCACCGTTCGACTCGAACTGTTGACGCAGGTTGTTGAGCCCGAATTTCTCGAGCTTGCGCCGCAATGCATGCCGGGTGATGCCAAGCAGTTCCGACGCCCGCACGATTCGGCCGCCGGACAACCGCAGGGCCAACCGAAGCGTTTGGACTTCGATCTCACGCAGCGACGAACCGGGCAGGCGGATGACGATCTCCGCGGCCTCGCTGCTCTGCTTGGTGCGCGGTTCCCCGATGCCGGGAAAGCACTCCGCTGTGAGCCAGTCGCCCGAGCTACGCAACAGTGCTTGTTCGATCATCGTGCGCAGTTCATGGATGTTGCCGGGGAAATCGTGCGCTTCGAGCCGCGCGATCGCCTGAGGCGAGATGCCGCGGACGGATTTGCCGTAGCGCTTGGCCGCCTCGTGCACAAAACGGGTGACCAACGGCTTGACGTCGCTAGGCCGGGTACGAATGGGGGGCACGTGCAACACCGCGTTGCCGGCTCGGCCCAACAACTGGCCGTGCTGTAGCGACCGGGCGCGAAGCTGGCCGACGTCTTCGGTCGTGAGCAAGATGATCCCACACCGCAGTTCGACGCCCTGCATGGTGAGGATTTCCAGCAAGCGTTGAATGGCGTCAGGCGTGGCTTCTTGCAAGTTGCGAATGACCAACGTCCCCGGACGGCTTTCCGATGGATGCGAGATCATCGCTGCCGCCCGTTCGAGTTGCCGCCGCGCGCTGGGGCAGGACGCGTCCAGCACCATCAGGACCCGGTTGGCCCGATGGCTGCAGTTGTGAATCCACTGCGCCACGCGAAGCTTCCCACTGCCGGGCTCGCCATAGACGGCCACGACGGGGTGACCCTCACGCCCGGCATTGGTTGCGCGTATGCGCAGTCTTTCCATCACTGACGACTGCCCCTCAAGCCACTCGTCGGCGCAATCTCCGGTTCCCGATCCGCGAGGTGCCGGCGCATGAGCGTGGAATTCGATCATGGCCAGATCAGCGAATGTCGGTCCGGGTTGGGGGTGTAGTTCGCGAATCGGTTCCGCGTTCATCTGAGTCCTCCTGCGTGCGCTTGCCCGAAATGGGCCCACAGGAGGTCTCATAGAGTGACCGAGGACCGGCGCAAGAGGGTCGAGGCAAAAAAGTGCCCGGCGGCCCGGCCGTCGACCGGGCACTCCGCGCGAGTCGACACAGCGTGCGTGTCGACGCGCGGGACATCGCACCGGACCACCGCGAGTCACGACGGCGGACTCATCAGGCAACGCTCCGGATCGCGGGATGTTTCGCGTCGTGGCTCCCGGCGCGAGCACGCTTGCGTGTTTCGCACGGCTCGCGATCGGAGCGGGGACGTTCGAGGCGATGAGCCAGCGACCGATCGCCGCGATCGGGCCGGACCAGCGTACGAGATTCTACTCGGGTTGTTTCGTCTCCGCCGGAGCCGGGCGCTGCGTCGCTGCGTCATTCGACGGCGGTGAGGCTGGTGGCCGGGGAGCCACGGTTGTCGCTGCGCCATTTGACGGCGGTGAGGCTGGTGGCCGGGGAGCCACGGTTGTGCTCCGGTCTTCGCGTGAACCGGCGGACCCGGGCGACCCGCCGCCCTCCGTGCCGCGTCCTGGCTCGGCGTCGTCGTCCTTCGCACGAGCGTCGGCTCCAGTTGGCGCGGGTTTAGACGGCGGCGTTGGTGGGTCGGCCACGGGAAGCGCCTTGTCCGCGTCGGCACCGGTCGTGGGGCGCAACGCTTCGTCAGCGGAGGCGGTGTCGGCCGCCGGCTCGGCCGGTTCGCCCGACGCCGTCTTGTTGCCGGGCGGCTGGTTCTCGTCCTGGGCGCTGGTCGCTTGTGCGGGGTTCGACGGTTCGGGTGGGGTGTCCGCGCCCGGGAGGGGCAACGGGTTGCGTCCGAGGCGTTCGTAGTTGATCTCGCCCTCGTCGTCGGCCAAGTTCTTCTCTGCGGCGAGCTCTTGGCTTTTGCCCTTGAGAAACTCGGACCCTGAGTGCGCGCTTTCGTAGGCGAGATACATCGCGCACAGCACGAACGCCGCGGCGCAGCCCTGTGTCAGCTTGGCCATGAAGTCGGCACCGCCGCCGCCGCCGAACACGCTCTGGCTCGCGCCGCCGCCGAGTGCAGTGCCCATGCCACCGCCGCGTCCGGCCTGGAGCAAAATGACCAGGACCATGAAGATGCAGACAAGGACGTAGATGATAGTGATGACGATGGTCATGGCGACACGGTCCCGTCGGAAGCCACTGCGCGAACAATGGCGAGAAACGGCTCAGCGAGCAGCGAGGCCCCACCCACCAAGAACCCGTCGATCTCGGGCTGGGCGATCAGTTGAGCGGCGTTGAGGGGTTTGACGCTACCACCGTACAGGATGGATCTGTCGCGCCCCGCCGCACCAAAGCGATTCGACAGGAAGGTGCGAATCGCGCCATGCATCTCGTTCGCTTGCTCCGGCTGCGCGGTGCGGCCCGTTCCAATCGCCCAAACCGGTTCGTACGCGATGACGAGTCGCGCGTCGGCGGCGGACACGTCGATCCCGGCCAGCGCCGCTTCGAGCTGTCCGAGGACAAATGCCTCGTGCGTCTCCGCTTCTCGGGCGGCCAAGGGCTCCCCGACGCACAGGACCACCGAGAGGCCGGCGCTGAGCGCCGACGCGACCTTGCGACCCACGAGGTCGTCGTCCTCGTGGAAGAGCGACCGGCGTTCGGAGTGGCCAACGATCGCCGCGTGGATCCCCACATCGATCAACATGCCCGGTCCCACCTCACCCGTGAAAGCGCCCGAGTCTTGTGCGGCCACGTTTTGGGCCATCAGGGTCAGTCGGCCTGCGAGCGCAGCGCGGCAAGCGGCCAGAGCGACGTAGCTCGGGGCCGCGGCCACCGAGAGTCCGGCCGGGAGCGGAACGTTGTCCAGACCGGCCTCGACGGCTCGGATCCAGGAAGTCGCGGCCGCGGTGAGGGTGTTTTGCTTCCAGTTGGCGACGACGAGTCGTTGTCGGGTCATGGCTCCTCCACAGCTAGGGCCTCGGCGACGGGGGTCAACAGCAGCGGTGCGAACTCGGGCCCGACCGCGCCGTCTAGAAGCGCCCAGACCATCTCACGGTCGCACAGAAATCGGTTCGGAAGGGTTGCCGCGGCGGCGTGAACGTGGCGGTCGAGTGCCACCGAAGCGGCATAGTCGAGGACGACAACGGTATGCTCAATGGCGCAGAAGGCTCGTACCAACTCGTCGTGGGGCCGCGGCGAGGTGGACGAGTGTCCCAACACGACGAGTCGATCCGCGCGACGGATGGCGTGGACAAACCGGCGCCGGCTCTGCGGTCCGATCTCGTGGCGCTCCGGATCCCCGTTGTGCGCCGCCTCGATCGTGTCGAAGTCGCTGGGAAGCCCGACGTCCACGTTGCGAGCGCGCGCCATGTCGATCAACCGCCGTTGCTCCCGGATCAGGCTCGACGACCCGGCGGAGGGGCCGTCGCCCCCGACCGTCGTGTCGAACAGCAGTTCGTCGCCGGCAGACAGCTGCGCGACAAGGCCCGCGATCGTCGCGGGGTGGTCCGTCACGATGCTGTCTCCCACCACCAGCACGGTCTTGCCCGAACCACCACGGCCCAACGCCCGCAGCTCTCGGAACAGCCGCGGCCCGGCGACGCACTCGCGGGCCCGAGGGGCTATTTCACGCACCGCCCACGAATCGCGCAAAGCCCCGAGATCGTCGATCATCAAGACGTCGACCGAGCGGAACTGCTCCTTGAAGGCCACGGT
>QKPP01000101.1:32647-42591 GCA_006508105.1 Myxococcales bacterium FL481
GCGTCGGCGAGGCGGGCTGCGGCCAACCGGGCCGCGGGCGTCTCGGCCCCGACCCCGTCGAGGTTCTCGAGGAAGATGAGCTGAGACGGCCGCTGCTCACTGAGCATGCTCCCCAAAGCGTCCCCCGCGACCTCATCGGGCACGAGAACGTCGATCTCGAGCCGGGCCGCCACTCGCTCGGCGACGTCGAGAACGCTGCGGGGCCCGTTCTCGGGCGAGACGCCGGCGTGCGTGGCCAATACGACCCGGGCGCCGGACTTGAGCAGCCAGGCGAGGCTGTCGGCCACCTGGTCCAAGTCGTGCTGCGGGTGGGGCCCATCGAGCGGGGCGCCGGCACGGGCCACCAGCAAGACGCGACGGTTGCTGATGTCGAGCGACGCCGGGTTGCGCAAGCGCGACTCGGGCTCAGTGCCGGCCGTCATGGCGCGCAGCCATAGCGCATTGCACCGGCCAGGTCATCTTTCCCCGACCGATTGGGCCGGCGCACCGCCGCGCGGTCGCGCTTGACGCGGAACCAAACGCAAAACCTCGCGCAAGGCGAGGTTTGAGCGGCACGCGTGCGTGCCCGAAAGCGGATTGGAGCGCGGACCTACTCGGCGGGTTCGAGATCTCGCTGCATGTCATGCCGGACCAGTTCGATCAGCTCCGAGGAGAAGCCGATGATCTGTTCCGAGGAGTAGCCTTGATCGCGCATTTGGCGGAAGAACGATCGAGCGAGAATCGGCACACCGGAGCTTCGGGTTCGATCGGGTTGGTTTCGAGTGCGCATGGTGAGTTCTCCGGTCTAGGACCGCGGGACGGTTTTGCAAAGCATGGACCGCGGATTTGTGCGGCGTGCGCCGACGTACTTTTCTTGAATAATCTTCGACCTGTCAACGAGAGACATGACGTGCCACCGCAGGGATCTCTGCGCAGGGCTCTACACACAAATTCCACAAATGTCCGTGCAAGTCGCTGCACACGAGCAAGCGCTCGTTCGGTGCCCGTGTGGGTAACGGAACACATCGCCCGAGATCGTCGGAGGTCTCCTACCGTCGGGGACTCCAACGCAGTCCGGTGAGGACCTCCAATTGTGCCTCGAACTCCAATCGCTCGAGGCGACGCAGGATCCGGTCGGGGCCCGGGGTCGCCGCCTCGACGTCCAAGTGGGCGCGCCAGCGCGCAAAGTAGAGCTGGGTAACCTGGAACAGTAATCGGTTGCGCCAATCGCGATGATCCGCCGCGGCTCGGTGCGCTCGGATCTCATCGAGATTGAACACGAGGCGGTCGAGCTCCCACGTGGCTCGCGCGCGAGCCACTCCGCTGGACCCGGCGTCTTGCACGAGCGCGTCGGCGGTACCGGGCTCGGCATCGTGACGCCACCCTCGGTCCGTACGAGCATCGTAGGACGCGACGAGAGTCGGTAGCGCGGCCGATCGACGCGCCCGACGAGCCCAACTCGCGTCGGGAGCCCGGTCGGCCTGCGCCACACGTAGCGCGGCTGCGATCGCTTCGCGCAGGGTTGGTCCGGGCGGCGGCAGAAGGGGAGCTCCTGGTGGCTTGGCCTGTGGTCCTCGAGGGGGCATCGGAGGCGCGGGTGCGTCCCCTGGCGGCGGCATCACCCCGGCCGACCCGGTCGAAGGAGAAGCGACGTTCGCCGCGTTTGCGTCCGAGCGCGTTGCGCCGGACGACGTCTCGACGCCGGGCGGCGGGGTTCGAGCTGGCGAAGCCGGGGTGCCCTCGAGCGAAACGTGAAACTTCGCCGGACGGTCGCGTGGCGGATCTGACTGAGATCCCGCGGCCAGACAGGCGGTCAAACTCAGTCGAACGATCACGACCAGTCCCCGCAGGCGACCGCCCGTAGTTGTTCTGTCTCGAGTTGACCGAGCGGGTCGTGGTGAGCCGAGTCCGGCCTGCGCGGGTTCAAGCCGCGCTTGTGCAGCCGGTGTATCCGAAAGATCTGGCGCATTCGCGACAGCCGGTCGAACCGAGCTTCGAGCTGGATCGCAAGACCGACTTCAGCGGACCGGTGCAGAATCGCGGGCCGACGAGGCGGTTCGCCATCGAGCCACCAAGTCTCGGCGGTCCCCGGCGCGGCCCAGACTTCGAGGGAGATCGCCCAAGCCACTCGCGGTACGTGGCGAGACGGAGCGGTCAACCTCCCGATGCCCGAGCAGCTGACGACGTCGCGACAGCCGTCGGGTCGGAACGACAGCGTGCGCTCGACGATGGCGGGAACCCATCCGGCGGGTCCGCACTCGCGTGGTTCGAGGGGCGCGAGGTCGGCCGGCGCAAGGTCCCAGCCCGAGTCGACGGCCAACTCAAGCACCCCGGCACGGCGATAGACCCAGACCCGGCCGTCACCTGACGCAAAGGCCACGGTGTCGGGCGTCAACACCAACGCCAACGGCGAGCCGTGCCACGATTCGGATGGGGACCCTCCATCCCCGGTGGCGAGCTCGAAGGGCAGGCGTTCCCAATCCGCGGCGGCTGGTTTCGCCACCCGCCAGCTGACCCACAGCGCGCCCGCCGAGTACGCGATCCACGTTCCGGCCGCGTCACCGTGGCCATGGAGAGACGGCACTCTCGTCGACGGTGGGGCAGAAGCGGCGGACGAGGCCACGGCGAGCATCCACGCGACAGTCGTTGCGGGCATGTCCCCAAATCGGCCCGCGTCTCGCCCCGTTGCGGCCAACTGCCTCAAACTCGCTGATCCGAGACCCGTCCCGAGTCGGGGCGGGGAGTGTCGAGCGTCTCGATGTGACCGAGCCCACTCCCGGCATCGACGTTCGCGCGCGATGTGTGGCTTCCGCAGTATTGGTCCGTCGCAGACGGGCCGCAGTTCGTCGACCTGTTAGACTCGGTACCCAGTGAGCCGTCTCGCGCGCACGTTCATCACCGGCCTGCTCTTGGGCTTCGGCGGGTGCCTGCTCGCGTGTGGAGGATGGGACGGAGGTGGGCTTTACAAGGCCCGGGGGAGCTGGCGAGGCCGCAAAGACCCGTACGACGCCACGTACCGGGTCGGGCTGCCCGGCAACGCTTGGCGCCCCCACAAGCAGCGCGGATCACAGGTCGCGTGGGAGCGCCGCGACGGCGCGGGCCTGATCGCCGCTCGAGCCCAGTGCCAAGAGCACGGGGATCGTAGTTTGGACCACTTTCTTGACGATCTACGCCTGGACTTCGGCGCTTGGCGCGAGGAACCCCGGCAACGTTCGATGTTCGTGGGCCGCGAGTCGTTGCGGACTCGACTCACCGCTTCGCTCGACGGCGTGCCGGTGCAAATGGAAGTAGTCGTGCTCAAGAAGAACGGCTGTCTGTTTGACTTTTGGTACATGGCCCCGCAGCGGGTGTTCGCGCGGTATCTCCCTGACTTCGACCGTTTTCTCGGCGGTTTCTCATTCCCGGTGGATGCGTGAAACCAGTGAAACGACAGATCGAACGCCTTGGCTCGCAGCTTAGCGCGCTGATCATCTGGGTCGGCGGCGTCGGCCTGATGTTCACGCGGGCGCTTGTTCGTGGGCCGCGGCCGCCGTGGGGCATCAGCGATATCGCGTACCAAATCCTGCAAGCGGGGGTGCGGTCGCTGCCGATGGCGACCCTGATGTCCGTGTTCTTGGGCATGATCTTCTCGTGGCAGTTCGGCGAGGCCCTCGCCGACTTCGGTGCGGTCAACACCCTCGGCACCGTCGGGGCTCTGGCGCTCGTGCGCGAACTGGTGCCGGCGATTTTGGCCGTCACGGTCGGGGCCAAGATGGCCACGGGGATGACCGCCGAGCTCGGATCCATGAAGGTGAGCGAGCAGATCGATGCGATCAGCTCCATGGGCGCCGATCCGATCAAAAAGCTGGTGTGGCCTCGGCTGGTGGCGACGACCGTCGCCCTGCCGTTGCTGATCGGGTGGGGGAACATCGCGGCCTTGTTCGGTGGGATGCTCATCGGTGACGTGGTGTTCGATGTGGCCTACACCTACTTCTACGATACGTTCATCGATGAGCTCGAGCTGTGGCACTACACGGGATGCATGGTCAAAGCGGTGGTGTTCGGCATGATCGCGGGGACCATCGGGTGTTATCAGGGCTTCACCACCCGCTTCGGCACCGAGGCGGTGGGACTGTCCACGACCGAGACCGTGGTTGCCACCACGATCGCCGTGGTGATCGCTGACTTCGCGTTGACCACGGTGTTCGTTCAGGTCTAGCGAGGAGTCGATGACTGCCGTTTCGCCCCCGGACGATGCGACCCCGACCCCGCCCGAGCCGCTCCTGGAGATGCGAGGGGTGGTCAAGGCGTTCGGGAGCAACGTCGTGTATCGCGACATGGATCTCGCGGTACGGCCGGGCGAGACGCTGACCGTGCTCGGGGGCAGCGGCACTGGCAAGAGCGTGTGCCTCAAGCTCATGATCGGCCTGTTGTACGCGGACGAGGGCCGGGTGTTGTTCAAGGGCGAAGACGTCGGCGAAATGGATGCCGAAGCACTGACGCATCTGCGCCGGCAGGTCGCCATGGTGTTTCAGGGCGGGGCGCTCTTCGACTCCATGACCGTCGAGCAAAACGTCGTGTTCGGACTGCGGGAGCACACCACGATGGGCCAAGTTCAGATGCGCGATCGCGCCGTCGAGTGTTTGACGATGGTCGGGCTCGGGCTCGATTTCGACCCGGAGATTCTCGACAAAATGCCAGCCTCGCTCTCGGGTGGCATGCGAAAGCGCGTCGCCTTGGCCCGCTCGATCGCCCTCAAGCCCGAGGTTATTCTCTACGATGAGCCGACGACCGGCCTCGACCCACCTAACTGCGATCGGATCGCCAACATGATTCGCAAGCTGCAAACTGAGCTCGGTGTGACAAGCGTGGTCGTCACCCACGACATCCAAACGGCATGGCATGTTTCGGACCGCGTCGCGATGCTTCTCGACCGTAGATTTCCCTACGTGGACGATGTCGCGGCGTTTCGCGTGAGCGAGATCCCTGAGGTCCGCAACTTCACCCAGCGGAGGGTGGACTAGGTGGCTCGGCGCAAAGACGAGCGGCGAGTGAATTTCGTCGCGGGGCTGTTCGTGGTCGGGTTCATGGGGCTGGTGATGCTGTCCGTCTTCCTCATCGCCAAGAGCGAAGGTCTGCTCGAGGCGAAGACGACGATAGCCGCGCACTTTCGTACCGTGGGCGGGCTGCGCACCGGCAGCCCGGTCCAGCTCGGTGGCACCAAGATCGGTGACGTCACCTCCACCGACTTTATCTCCCCCAGCTATGTCTGCGATCCGGTCACAGAGGATTCGGGGCAGCTCGAGGGCCGCACCGACGTCTGCGACCCCTCCTTGTTTTGCGCGCCGAACGGGCTGTGCGCGGAGTTCGAACCGTACACGGGGAATCCCACGAGCTATCAGTCCTGCGCGAGCGACGACACCTGCGCGGCGGAGCAGGTGTGTCTCAACGACGCGTTTCGTCGGCGGTACCGCCGGGTGCAATGGACCGGCCCGCAGGGGTGGTGTGTGCCGTACTCCACCGTGCACCGCCGGATTCACGTGACCATGGAGATCTCCGCGGACAAGCTGCGGTTCATCCGCGACGATAGTCGCGCCACCATCGCGCAAAACGGCGTGCTCGGTGATCAGCTGATCAACGTGACCGTCGGCACCGGAGCGCCGATTCCGGAGGGTGGTCGCATTCAAGCGGCGCCGTCGATCATGGAGGAGATCGCGTACTTCAGAGAGCGTCTCGAACTGATTACCGACAAAGTCGGCAACAGCTTGTCGGGAGTGGCCGGGCTGTTCGACTCTCTCAATGACGACCGGACCAAGCGCGACTTGCGGGGATTGCTCGCCAATACCAACGAGATCACGCGCCAAATCAAGGACGGTGACGGGCTCGTCGGGGCGCTCTTCAACGACCCGCAATACCGGGCGGAGTTCGGGGCAACCCTGCGCAGCGTACGGCGGTCGATCGAAGAGATCGAAGCGGCAAGCGTCGCGCTGCGTGGCGATCTCGAGCCGACGTTGCGCGAGACATCGAAAGCGGCGGCGGGGGTCGCGGCGATTGTGAGTGGTTTACAGGACCCGAACAACAAAAGCCTCGTCGCGCGTGCGATCCACGATCCCGAGCTTGGGGAATCCGCCAAACGCGTGGTGACGAGCGCTGACGAAGCGCTCGTCGCTGCGAAAACCACCATGACGGAGGCGCAAGCGACGGTCGCAGAGGTTCGTCAGTCGATCGAAACGGGCGAAGGCACGTTGGGTAAACTCCTCAACGACCCCAAGGCGTACAACGACTTGCTCAAGGTCTTGGGCAACATCGAGCGCAACACCTTGCTCAAGAAGTTCACCCGGTTCGTCATCCAGCGCGACGAGCCGACCGAGTCGGCCCGCCCTGACGGGCCAGTGCCCGCCGGCTCAGCTGCGAGCGAGGACTAAGACCCGGTTCCGCGGTGGGCGAGGACTTGATCGAGGACTCGCGCGATGGATCGGGCCCTTGCCGCGGGTGCCGATGCGGTCACCCGCGATGCGGTCCTAGACCGAGGCGGCCGCCGTGGCCGCGCCGGTCTCGTTCACGAACGCGGCGATTCTGCGGGCCACACTGACGGCGATCGATCCGGATCCGACGCAGTCGTGGGGCAGCACCTCCCAACGGGCGCCGGCGAGTCGCAGCGCGGTTTCGCGGTTGCGTTCGCGTCGTAGCCGCGGGGCGTGCGAGTCCGTCAGAACGAACAACGGCACCGCGGGCCGGGTGACGACGTCGACGAGTCCATCGGCGCCCAAGCGTCGCTCCAACGCCCATTCGGCGAGGCGGCGAGCGACGACGAACGGCAACTGACGCCGCAGACGGGTCTGTCGGAGCGCACTGGTCACGGCGCTCGCCATCAGGGCAGACGTACGGGCCGCGACCGGAGGCCGGGCGGCCTCGAAGCCGCACAACGAGACCAGTCCCTGGACTCGCCTCGGATGGCGCCGCAGGAGCTCGAGAGCGACGTACAGACCAGCGCGGTGCCCCACGATCACGGCCCGAGTCGCCGAGCCGCGCTCGTCTACCAAATGCGGGGCGATCGTGTCCGCGATGTCAACGGCGTCCGGCGCCGCGGCGAGCTCGCTCGAGGTCGGGCGCCACAGGGAGGTGGCGTGGCCGGCCGTGGCCAAGCGCCGCACGATGGGCTCCAACCTCACGGCGTCACGGTGACGCGATGCGATCATCACGATTCGCCCGCCACGTGAGCCACCCGTTGGGCGGCCCGGCAGATGGCCGTGAATCGTGGCGGATGCGGGCGACGGCGGCGAGAAACGAGGCCCCGGCCCCCGCAGCGTCACGCTAGTGGTCGCCCATCGAGCCGCCGACGTCGTCATTCCCGTCGTCGGGTAGGTCGTTGACGCTCGGGTATTTCATGATCTCTTTGCGCGAGATCTTCCAAGCCTTTTGCACGATCCATGAGAGGGATCGGTCTTGCCGTGCTGCCTCGCGCTGGATCTCACCGAGCATCTCCTCGGGGAAGTACAAACTTTGCTTGCGTTTGTCGGACGTAGCCATCTTCAACGTGCTCCGGGGGTCGGGAAAACGGGCGAGTATGAAACGGTGTAGCGGATGCCACGCCGCGCTGCCACTTCCGGCGAACGGGATCGAGCGAAAGTGCTCAGTGACACTCGTCGTTTATCACGCCATGAGCCCCTGCGACACGAGTTTCGCGTGCCATGCGCCGGCCGGCGTACGGCTCGGTTCAGTCGGGCGCGATATCGCGTTCGCCGAGCGTTCCCGCTTCTTGGGAGTCTTTGGGTTGTCCCAAGCGCCGGCGTTCGCTACTCTCCCCGCCCTTTCCCTTGTGAAAAGCCGAAGGACGTACTGCGAATGGCCCTGACCAAGAAACAGGTGGAGCAGTTTCAAGAGCAGCTCGAGGAGAAGCGCAGCAAGCTTCTCGAGCAGGCCAAGCAGACTCTTGAACAAGAGATGGTGTTGTCTCCAGATGATCGTTTCGACGAAGTCGACCAGGCCTCGAGCGAGTACATGCAGGCCTTTTCTTTTCGTCTTCGCGGTCGTGAGCGGTTTCTGATCGGCAAGATCGAGTTGGCGCTGCGGAAGATCGAAGCGGGCACGTTCGGGCTCTGCGAGGAATGCGACGAGCCGATCTCGCTCAAACGCTTGCAGGCGCGTCCCGAGACTCCTCTGTGCATTCAGTGCAAAGAAGCGCAGGAAAAAGAGGAAGCCGTGTACGCCGAGGACTAGTCCCGCCGCGGTCGACGAGACGGCGGCGGGCGGTTGAACGCGAGCGCCGCCGGTCTCAGCCCCGCCTGACGGGCGGCCTTCGAGCGTGAGGCCGGGCCTGGCTCGTGTGGCGACCAGCCGTCGCCGCGTCCCGTGTGGCCAGCGATCCGATCTGGCAGCGGGCCTGCGGCGGACGGGCCGGCCACGACGAGGGTGCCGAGGGGCGGACTTGAACCGCCGACCTGAGGGTTATGAATCCTCCGCTCTAACCAGCTGAGCTACCCCGGCGAGGAGTCGCCGGGTTTATTGCAAGCGTTCGCGCAAGTCAACTGTTCGCGCGGCGCGGCGGTCTAGGGTTCCTGCACGTCGCCGCGAGCAAGCTGGTGGCCGGAGCCAATGGGGCCCGCTCAGCGCATCCACCGAAGCGACGGCCGAGGCAAGGCGGAGAGGAACGCGCTGGATTTGCCCGCCCCGTCGAGCGCCGACATGTTACTCCGAGGTAGACCCGCGGCGGGCGAGCAGTCAGGTCCGTCGTCTCCGCAGAAACGAGAGTCAGCATGGCCCGTGAAGTCGTTATCGCCTCCGCCGCTCGGACCCCGATCGGCTCTTTCCAAGGCAGCCTCGCCCCACTGAGCGCCTCAGCCCTGGGATCGGCTGCGATTCGAGCCGCCTTGGAGCGCGCGACCGTCGCTGGGACCGATGTCGATGAGGTGCTGATGGGCTGCGTGCTGCCGGCCGGGCAGGGCCAAGCACCCGCCCGTCAGGCCAGCAAAGGGGCAGGCGTGCCCGACCACGTCGGCTGTGTCACGGTCAACAAAGTCTGCGGATCTGGCCTAAAGACGGTCATGATGGCGTCTTGTGCCATCCGCGCGGGCGAAGCGGACATCGTCGTGGCCGGTGGCATGGAGAGCATGTCCAATGTCCCATATCTGTTGGCCAAGGCCCGTACTGGGTACCGCTTGGGCAATGGAGAGTTGGTCGATGGCTTGGTCTTCGATGGGCTGTGGGACCCGTACAACAACGCGCACATGGGCAGCGCCGCGGAGCTGTGCGCGCGCGAGTGCTCGCTTTCGCGGGAGCGGCAAGACGAGTACGCCAAACTGAGCTACGAGCGGGCTCAAGCGGCGGTCGAACAGGGCTTGTTCAGCGAGGAGATTGTCCCGGTGGAGGTCAAGACGCGCCGGAGCTCCGAACTCGTCGATCGTGACGAGGAGCCGTTCCGTGGGGACACCGCCAAGCTGCCCTCGCTGCGGCCAGCGTTCGACAAGTCGGGCAGCGTCACCGCGGGCAACGCATCCACACTCAACGATGGGGCGGCCGCCCTCGTCGTCATGGGAGCCGAGGAGGCGACGAAGCGCGGCATCCAGCCCCTCGCGCGCATCGTCGCCAGTGCCAGTTTCGCCCAGGCCCCCGAGTGGTTCACGACCGCGCCGGCCGGGGCAGTGAAACGGCTCCTCGAACGGACGGGAACGGGGGTCGAAGAAGTGGACCTATGGGAGATCAACGAGGCCTTCGCGGCCGTCAGCTTGGCGAACCAAGACAAACTCAGTCTGCCCACCGAGCGTCTCAATGTGCGCGGCGGTGCGGTGGCGCTGGGTCACCCGATCGGCTGCTCGGGCGCACGGATCTTGACCACCCTCATCTACGCGCTGCGCCAGACCGGCAAGTCCCGGGGCGTCGCCTCGCTGTGCATCGGCGGAGGCGAGGCGGTGGCGATGATGGTGGAGTGCTAGCCGAAACCCGAACGCAAAGGTCAATCGATGAGCGATGAAATCCACAAGGTAGGC
>QKPP01000108.1 GCA_006508105.1 Myxococcales bacterium FL481
TCACATCGCCGGCGATCATCCGCAGCGGCATCGTCACCGGAGCAAGCGGCGGGAGCATAGCTGCGATCCGCAGTACGACGTTGTCGGCTTCGGCGGCTGACGATAGGACGGTACGACAGGAGCAGTGCGCGCGAGGAGGGCAGCGGCCAGAAGAAGCTAGGTGGGTGATCTAGGGATCCCAGCAGACGACCCCGGCATAGTAGCCGTCGACTGTTCCGCTTGCGAGGTCAGACTCACCTCGGATGTGCAGGTAGCCGGCGTCGATGGGAAAGTAGCCTCCCCCGGAGCCGTTCTCGACAATCGTGATGAGTGTCGAAACGCGGCCAGATCCGATAGAACCCGGCTCACTGAGGTTGATCGAGCCTGTATCGACGCCGACGAAGCTGCCGAGGGAGGTCGTGACCTCGCTGGTGCCAGTGAAGAAGGTCACAAACGGTACCCGTGGGTCTCCAGTCTCGATGAACTGCTCGGACGTGAGCGTGTACTTCCCCCGCAAGAACCCCGTGAGTTCTCCCTCGGTGCAAAACCCGACCGGAGACTCGCACGCTGGAGGCGGAACGACGTCGGCGGTGAAGCGCCCAAACACCGGGAGACAAGTCTTGTCGACCGTCGTTGCGACCGGCTCTTCAGCAGCCGCTTTCGTGATGTCGTACAACTTCGCGTCCGCCTGGATGTCGCTTGAGCCTTGGGCATGGGCTACGGATGCGGTCAAAGCTGTGATGCTGAGCAGTAGGAGAGACCCGAGGCGGTGTTTACTAGTCAGTGAAAATGACATTGCGAACTCCCTTGGGACAGCTTTACCGCAGCGACGGCACCATGGGCAAATCGACGGACAGAGGTCCTGGACCAGACCGGCGGAGCGCGAGTACGCGCAGCGTGCTGTTCCGATAGCCTCGCGCGATTTCAGTGGGCGCGCGCCGGCGAGTTCGCGTCGACGTGCTGACGAAGCTGCTTCATCATCCGCTGGACGTCCGACTCCGCCAGATCGCATCTCGCGTTGGCGTTGAGCTCAGGGACCAGCCAATGCAGCCCAACTGCAAGGGTTGCGAACACCTTGTGCGGGAACGGTTGCTTCGCCATCATCGTCAGCCCGGCCACGACGCTGCGAACAGCACTGGCTCGGAAGCCCGAACCTTCCATGGCGACCGCAGAAGCTTTTATGCGGGTAGAGCCAGCGAAAAAGGACGCGATCAGCTTGCGCGACTCTGTTGAAGGCATCGGGGCGCTTCGCTCGACCACGGTGAGTAGCCCCACTCCATCGGGGAACTTATCGGCCAGCCGATTCGTCTGACGATGGAGGGCACGGCAGGCGTTAGGCTGCGTGTTCAGCCGCCAGATGACGATGCTGAGGTTCTTGTATGTCGCCAGTACGTGGTCCGCACTGGCTTCCGTAACGTCGGCATCGATCGGCGTTCTCGCCGCCATCTGAGGCAGCTTAGCACGAGCCCGTCGTGGCTCGCGGGGCGATTACGCTCGGGGTGACGGGTCGTTGTCGCCGCCCGCTTTGCCTGTGCCTCATAGCGCTCGTACCTTCGCCATGATGCCGCGGAACATGGTTTTGTAGGTGGGCGTGCGTCGAAAACCCGCGCGGGCGTCTCCAGCAACAGCGTCCCAGCCCGCTCCATCCGCCGGGGCGGTGAACCACTGGTGGGCGGTGGAGCGGGAGCCAGCGACGGACCGTTCGGGTGGACCAGTTCCCCTCGTGCGCGTGTTTACCGAGCCATCCGAGATCGCCACGGTGCTGTCAAAACTTGAACGGCTCGGTCGCCTGGTTGACGCTGGTCACGCGGCCTACTGGGTTCCGTACCAGTCGGGAGAAGCGATGCCCTCGGTCATCCAGCGTGTGCGGCAGCGCGTCCACCGACGCGTGCCAGTGTCCCGCAGAGTACTGTTTGTCTGCGCCCATCCCACCCGAACCGGTGAAGAGCTCGCGGTGCCGCTACGGGATGTGTCAATGGGGGGCCTGTCGTTTTGGGGGCCATCGGATCGCGCGGCGCTTCGGCCGGGCGTTCGCCTTCACGGTGTCCTCCGTTGGAAGGCGGGGATAGACCTACCCGTGGAGTTGGTAGTTCGACATGCGACCTCAATCGAACGGGGAACGCCGATCGCGATCGGGTGTGAACTGCCGAAGCGGCCCAAGGTCTTTCGAGATGCTGTCGATCGTTTGCTACATCCACGTAGCCAGTGCTGTCGCGCCGATCCGCACGGGTTGTGGAACCTGTTTGAGGAGTCCGGGTACCTCAGTTTGTCAGGAAAGAACGCTGCGGACTTCGACGACCTCCGGCGCCACTTTTTTGAAGCCGAACGAACGTTGCGCCCGTACCCAGAACTCTGTGGAGTGTTCAGCGCGGAGGGCCAAGCCGGGCTCGATGCCGCGATGGCTCAGGTTAGAATGTGGCAAGATAGTTGGCTCATCTATCACGTCGCTCGATCTCGCAGACCGCGTCTGTTCAGCGACGGCAGGCATCAGCCGCTAGTCGATGTCTACACTCACGCGTATGAGCACGTACTGGAGCATAGCGCGAAGTGGCTAGTCACCTACGTCCAGCGAGCCGCTGAGTGGAGCAAGTTCATTCATCGCGATATATGTGAACCCTGGCTGAACTCCGGCTTGGCCAGCATCACGGGATTCTCGGCCTGGGAAGTGTCCTCCCTCGGTGGGTGTTGCGCGCAGTCGGAGTTCGATGTTCGACCAGCCCTCCCATCCGAGTTCGACCTGATTGAGCAGCACCTGCGACAGGTGCGGCCCGCATCCTACATCGAGGGCACTGGGCTCACGGCGCGCGAGCTGGCGAATCGTCTCGCCTGCAAGCTGTGGGAGGAACGCGGCGTGCCTCGAAAGCAAGAGGTGCTCGTCGCATGGCGGGGAGGCAGGCCGCTTGCGTTCGCAGTCTTGGACGCAACGCCTGTCGGTCTGCATCTTTATCGCCTGACTCAGACCTGTCGCGTGTTCGGGTTCGTCCCTCTCGAACGGCCTCTCCTTGCGTGCTTGCTCGATGCCGCAGCTGTTTGGTTTCGTTGCCGAGATATCACACGGTTCATCTACTTCGATGAAGAGGGTCAACCGCCGGAGGGAACCTCCCGCGCCAGAGACCTCGGACCAGGCTGGACGACCATCGTTTCAGCTCAGCTTGTCCACGAGTACATCGAGCACATCATTGACTTCACAACACCCGTTCACCCGCTGTTGGAGTAGACCATGGAGAGCCTAGACGAAATCATCGCACGACAGGGGACGTCTGGTTGGGCAGATAGTTGGCAGCCGCGCCGACTTGATCCGCGGCACGACGAGGATATGCTCGCGCTTCGTCGGATTCTCGAATCGGAGCTCTGCGTCCGTGTTGAGGATACGATCGTTGACCAGATCGCAGACCTGCTAGAGACTAGGATGCCCGGGCGCAAGATCCCTGCGGCTCGCCGCGCCGACGAGGCCCAGAACCACGTCGGTGATGTGGACATCCGCATGTACGGGATCTGGGTGTATTACCCCTGGCGTCGCGCGGTCGTTCACGTGCTGCCGGAAGCGGAGTACAGGGAGCTGCGAACCAGCCGAAACCGGAACAAGATCACGCTCGAGGAGCAATCCCGCATGAGTGGACTTAGGATCGCTATTGCAGGGTTATCTGTGGGGCGCGCCACCGCCGTTACGCTCGCAATGGAGGGGACAGGAGGAGAGTTTCGGCTCGCAGATTTCGACGCACTCGATCTGTCCAACCTGAATCGGTTGCGGGGGAGCGTGTTAGAGATTGGCGTCAACAAGGCCGTTCTCACAGCACGCGAGCTGTTCGAGCTCGACCCTTTCTTACGAGTGCGGATTTTCGAGTCTGGCATCAACGACGACAACATCGCAGCATT
>QKPP01000156.1 GCA_006508105.1 Myxococcales bacterium FL481
CTAGGCAACCGATCTGGCTGGGTGCAACAACCGGCTCGCGCGGCCTCCAAGGGGGTCGAGATAGGCAGCCGGTCTGGCTGGGGGTGCAACCGGCTCGCGCGGCCCTCCAGGGGGGTCGAGAATCGCGGCTGCGGCCACGTTCGCGCTCGGTCCCCTTCCGGGGCATCATCGCCGCGATCGCAGGCACGTCGAGCCCGCCCCCAAGCGCCACCACCGGTAAAGCTGATGAACGCCATCGCCATCGACCCCCTTCCCCACGCCATTGATACGACGCTGACGCTGCCCGGCTCGAAAAGCTACACGAACCGGGCGTTCATCGCCGCCGCCTTGGCCCGCGGCGAAACGCGACTGCGGCACGCGCTATTCTCGGACGACACCCGCTACATGGCCGACTCGCTGCGACGTCTCGGCATCGCCGTGCATGAGGACGAAGCCAGCCGGACGATGACGGTTCCCGGCTGCGACGGCACCTTGCCGGCCTCGCAAGCCCAGCTGTTTGTCGGCAACGCCGGCACCGCCGCCCGATTTCTGCCTCCGATGTTGGCGCTCGGCACCGGCACCTTCGAGCTCGATGGCGTACCGCGCATGCATCAGCGACCGATCGGACCGCTGCTGACCGCGTTGCGAAGCTTGGGCGCGAACGTCGAATGCCTGGGCGCCCCCGAGAGCGTGCCGTTGCGAGTCATCGCCGACGGGCTGGTGGGAGGGCTCGTGCGCATCCGCGGGGATCTGAGTAGTCAGTACATCAGCGGTTTGCTGCTCAGCGCGCCGTACATGCGAGACGGCCTCAAGATCGCACTCGACGGGCCGCTTGTCTCCCGGCCCTACGTGGCGATGACGCAACAGACGATGCGAGACTTTGGGGTCCAAGCGACCGCCGAGGGCGACGACACGTTCATTGTCGCGCCGGGTCAGCGGTACGTCGGACGCGACTACGACGTGGAACCGGACGCCTCCGCGGCCTCGTACTTCTTCGCGGCGGCGGCGATCACCGGCGGCCGAGCGCGCGTGGAGGGTTTGGGCTCGCGCTCACTGCAAGGCGATTTGGATCTCGTGCACATCTTGGCGCGCATGGGATGCAAGGTCGGCCAAGGGGAGACTTGGACCGAGGTCATCGGCCCGCCTCGCGGACAGCTTCGGGGGGTTGAAGTCGACATGCGCGACCTTTCGGACGTGGCCCAGACGCTGGCCATCGTCGCGCCGTTCGCCAGTTCCCCCAGCCGGATCACGGGCATCGGCTTCATTCGTGCGAAGGAAACGGATCGTATCGGCGCCCCGGTACGCGAACTCGTCAAGCTGGGTGCACGCGCCGAGGAGGAACCCGACGGGATCCGTATCGACCCGGGCGTCCCCCACGGCGGCACAGTCGCCACTTACGATGACCACCGTATGGCGATGAGCTTCGCGGTCTTGGGTCTGGTGGTGCCGGGGATCCGGATCGAAAACCCGAGCTGCACCGCCAAAACGTTCCCCGACTACTTCGACTACCTCGCGCGACTCCGGTAGCGCCCCACCGACGGCGGCGAGCACGTGGACCCGCCGCCGCGAGGTTTTGCACTAGCCGGCAAAGGGCAACGAGGAGTGGTGCACGTTGATCCGCAGCGCACCTTGCTCGTCACGAGTGTAGCCGAAGGTGTACTCCACGCTGGCCTTCGTGCCCGTGGGGTCCGTGAACACGTACTGGCCCATGGCCAGCGCGTGGTTGTCTCCGAGGACGACTTCAGCGTTGTCGAAGTCCACCTGAACCCACGGCTGCAGCGCAAATCCTTTGTCCTCGGGGAACGCAGTGTCGCCCGCCACGAAGTAGGACAACGCCCCCGCTCGCGTGGTGCGAAACGGGATCTCTTTGGCCTTGGTGGGCTTGAACAGCACCGGCCCGGACGCGTAGGCGTAGAGCTTGTCCACATGGTCCGCGGCGATCTGACGAAAATCCTGGCCCTCGCGGTGGGCGGCCCCAATGGCGATGAGACCGTCGCCCCAGGTTTTTTGCGCTTGCTCGATGTCTTGGCGTGTGATGGTCATGGTCGCTCTCTTCCGCAGCCAGCATAGTGGCCGCGGTCGCGGGCCGCTACTCGCAACGTCCCTTCCCCGGTCGGCATCGCGGCAAACTGCGCGGTCGAGGAGCGGACAGCGAGGGTCGAGCCTTCCCCGCCCCGCGTCCGGGGCACGCCTTGTGCGCGACTCGGCGCGAACCGACGCGAGATCACGGCTGCATCCAAACGCGAGACGCAAGAGCCGCAGCCCGTTCGAGATTCACTGAACGTCGCCACAACACTTCGCCGACCCGACGCCGACGGCACGTTCCGGCTACCGCCCCGCAGCCGGAGGGCTCGCGCCGCAGCCGGCCCCACCTGCGTGGCCACCGGGGCGCGGCTGGACGACGCTCGTCGCCCCCCGATAAGCTAGGCTCTCCCAGCCTTCTCGTCGCAGGGACCCCTTGGCCTTCCGAATTCAGCTCCACCTCGATCCAGCCCTGTACGTCCGCGATCCCGAGGAAACCGAACTCGGGCGACGCATCGTCGACGCGGCTATCCAGCAGCTAGTGGCCACCGGGTTCGAGAAACTCACGTTTCGGCGCTTGGCCGAGTCGATCGGCTCCACCGAAGCGTCGGTCTATCGCTACTTCGAAAACAAGCACCGGCTGCTGTTGTATCTTGTCTCGTGGTACTGGAGCTGGGTCGACTACCGGCTCGAGTACAGGGTCAACGCCGCCGAGCTTCCCCCGCGGGAACGTCTGCATCGCGTGATCGACGTGCTGCTCACCTCAACGACGTACGACCCCACCTGGTCCCACATCGATGAGGCCGCCCTGCACCGGATTGTCGTCGTCGAGAGCAACAAGGCGTACCAAACCCGATGGGTCGACGACGACAACGCAGAGGGGCTATTCGCGGCTTACAAGGCCCTCGCGGCCAAAGTCGCCGACCTCATCCTCGAGGCCGACCCGGACTACGCCCACCCGCGGGCCCTCGCGTCAACCCTGATTGAAGCCTCGCACCAGCAGATCTTCTTCGCCGAGCACCTGCCCTCGCTTTCCGACGGCAAGGTGACGAATGGAGACTTTGCCAACGTGCGGGAGTTTCTGACCGATTTGGTCGATCGAGCGCTTCAGCTCGGGGACTAGACCCGCCGCCATGCTCCGCCGCGCCCGACCCGGGCACAAGTCGGCGGCGCAGGTGCGCAACGTCGACGGCCGCGCTCAGCCGTAAGCCCCGAAGCGCAGCTGCGATCAGTTGGCGAACTCAGGCTCGCCACACCTTGTTTGCCCCTCGTCGGGCAACGCCTTTTGAGCCGCCCGCTCCCGCGCCTGGAGCACTTGGTCCCGAGGGTCGTCGGGTTCCAACGGCAAATGCCAGCCTTTCGTACCCGACGCCATCAGATTCTCGCGGTGGTCGGGGCCCCACGTGTCGGCTTCGTTGGTGTGCCGCAGCGTCAGGCCGTGTCCGAGCTCGTGCGCCGCCGTCCGAGCCGCGACCTCGTCGACCGGAGTTCCCACGTTGCCCAGCGATGGCCGGTCGCGGGTCAAGATGTCGTGGTCGCCACGATACACGCCGTTGAAGTTGGCCACCCGTGGATCGCTATTGCGAATGAACCATAGGTCGAAGCCCCCCTCTCGCGTCTCATCGTGAGATACGACCTCGACTTCAAAGCAAACCGCGGCCTGACTGCGCCAGATGAAGTTCATCTCACGCAGAATGACGAGCAACTGGTCGTTGCTTAGATCGCTGTCGCCCACGTGCACCCGAAGGTCGATACGGTGGAGCGGTTCGAACGGCACATCGTCGTCGTCGTCATCGTCGTCATCATCGTCATCGTCGTCATCGTCGTCATCGTCGTCAT
>QKPP01000118.1 GCA_006508105.1 Myxococcales bacterium FL481
GACGATGACGATGACGATGATGACGACGATGACGACGAAACCGACGAGGGCCCCAAGTGGGACATCGGCGAACTGCCGACCGGCGCGCCCCCCAACGACCAGTGCGATATCGACTTCCTGTTCGTGATCGACAGCTCCGGGTCCATGGCCAACGAGCAAACCGCCCTCGCTGCCTCCGTCCCGGAGTTCGTCAGCACGGTCCAAGACGTGCTCGAACTCGAGACGTATCACCTGGCGGTGGCCACCACCGACGAGTACGAGTTCAACACGCCCGAGTGCACCATGCTGGGCGGTCTGGTGGTACAAACCGGCGGAGAGAACTCGAGCGATCAAACCTGTGGCCCGTACGCCGCCGGAAACAACTACATGACCGAGGAAGACGACCTGGGCACGGCGTTTCCCTGCGCGGGCATGGTCGGGACCGATGGCAGCGGCGACGAGAAGCCAATGCAAGCGATGGTAGAGGTTCTCGACGGCACCGCCGAGAGCTGCGTCGGCGACCTCATACGCAAAGACGCGCTACTGGTCATCGTCATCATCACCGACGAGAACGACTCGCCGACCGGTGACACTGCGCCGGGCAATCTTGGTTCCAACGGGACCCCCGACGAGTGGTACGACGCCGTCATCGAGGCGAAGGACGGCGAGGACGAGAGCATCGTCGTGCTGTCGCTGGTCGGGGTGGAAAAGCCCAACCAGTGCACGATCGATTGGGAGGACTCCCTCGGAGGTCTCCTCGGGGGCGCGGAGGTCAACGTCACCACCAAGGAGTTCACCGAGAAATTCGAAGACAACGGCTTCATCGGTGACGTGTGCTCCGCTAGCTACGGAGACTTCTTCACGGAAGCCGTCTCTGTGATTGATCTCGCATGCGAAGAGTGGCTCGAGTAACTCGCGCCACCGACGCAACTGGGCCGATCCCCCGATAGGCCCAGTTAGACAAAACGAGTAGATCGGAGACTCCGGCGTCGGGATGTTCGCAACGCGGGCAACACCCGCGGCGGGGGCCGGCTGGCCATGCTCAGCGGGACCTGTAACATTCGTGGGGTTGCGCCCGGTGGCTCGGTCTCTTGCCACGCAAGCGACCTTGGCCGCTAGGACCCGCGAGGACTCGCATGACCGTTACTTTCCCCCCAACGTTGACGCTTCTGACCACCGTCGCCCTCGCCCTTGCGGCTTGTGCTGACAAACGCACCCCGGAGACCGAAGGCGACGCCGACGCCGGCATCTTGGACGACGACGACGACGACGACGACGACGACGATGACGACGACAACGACGAGAGCGGCGGGGGCAAACTCGACCTAGGTGATGGCGACGCCGACGGAGACGGGGACCCCGACAAGCCACCCAGCGACGACGACTGCGATATCCCCGAGCATGAACCGTGCGATGACGGAACCGACGACCCCTTTGAGGCGATTGGGCTCAACTGCCCGGGCGAACCGCAGGTGTCGGGCAGTGTGACGGGCAGTGCGGACGCCCTCGCGATCATCGAGCGCATCGGCGACACGAACACCTGGGCGCCGACCGAAGGAGTCCAGTACGCGCTCCTTGGCAGCGGTCGCACGGATGAGTTCAACCGAGCCGGAGGCGCTGATCTCGAGTTTTGCAACTCCGACCTCGGCGGCGACTACGATCTTGCCGGAGAGCTTCCCGCCCCGATCGACGTCGAGCGCGTGGGGATGCAAGACTGCACCGAGAACCCCGCCCTGGTCGGTACCGGAGACTGCTCCAATACGCTGCAGGGTCAATGGGACGCGGCGACCAACACATCCGGCCCGACCGCATACGACTATACGGAGATGCGTTTCACGGCCACGGTCCCGTCGACTGTGACCTCGGTGAGCTACGACTTCGCGTTCTTCTCGACCGAGTATCCGTACTACTTCGGCTCGCCCTACAACGATATGTATGTGGGCTGGCTGGAGTCGCGCAACTGGACCGGGAACATCTCGTTCGACAAGGACGGCAACCCGATCTCCGTCAACGCGGGGTTTTTGGACTACCGTGACGTGCCGAACCCCGGGCCTGAGAGCTGGGGATACGCGGTGGACGAGGAGTGCGATACACCCGGGGCCTGCGTTGCACCCGAGCTCCACGAAACCTGTATGAAGAACCACGCCGGCACGGCGTGGCTGACCACCACGGTGGGCGTGGAAGAGTTCGACGAGATCACGATGGTGTTCGCCGTGTTCGACCTCAGCGACCCAATCTTGGACAGCTACGTGGCCATCGACAACTTCGTGTGGGGATGCGAGCCGGGCGAGCCGCCGAACACCCACCCCGTCGAGTAGCGTCGATCTCCCCGCATCCAACCGCCGGGGCGGCCATGCGAGCGCGCCATCGCGCTCACTCGGCCCACACGAAAGGGCCGCCTCGGTCGCTCCGAACCGGGCCGCGCTGGGGCGTTAGATCGTCCACCACCACGGTGCATCGCCGGGCCCGCCCCTCGAGATGGCCCCCTCGAGATGGCGTACGGTCGAACGCCCGGCGCACGTCAAGCGCCGCGTCGCCGCCCTGTCGCTGGGCCCTGCGTCCGAGGGGCGCCCCGCGAGCCCCTCTCCCGGCAGTCTGGGGGGAGCGCCGCGAGATCCGCCGCGCTTGGTGAGGTCGCCGACGGCCGTTCCCCGCCAGATCAACGGCTGCCATCGGATAGGCGCGGATCCGCCACAAGACTGAGCGCGGGCGTTGGCTAGACTGTCTCGCTCGGGGTTTCGAACCCCGCCCGACGTCGACCATGCCCGCCAACCACGACGACTCCTCCAACGCTCCCTCCGACGCTCCCGAGCGCGCCGCGGTCGCGAGCACGAACGCGGAGGACACGCGTTCACGCCGCGATTTTCTCAAGAAGGCCACGATCTGCACGTGCTCGCTGGGCGTCGCCGGGGCCACCGCAGCACCGGGACTGGCGTTGCTCGGCTACCCACTGTCCCACGCGACGACCACGGGTGGCCGCGGGTTCCTGCCCGCCGGCAAGCCGACCCGGTTTGTCGCCGGCGTGCCGACAAAGGTCGAGCTATTCGACGACACGACCGACGCGTGGAACCGTGTCGAGCAGGTCAAAGTGGGATCAGCCTGGGTGCTTCGCCGCAGCAACGGTCTGGTGGCCCTGTCGACCGTCTGCCCTCACGTCGGGTGCGGGATCGAGTACGACGAACAGCACGACAAGTTCTACTGCCCATGCCATCGCTCGTACTTCGGCCTCGATGGCGCACGTGAAGAGGGACCGTCGCCACGTGACCTCGACGAACTCGAGGTGCAGGAGAAAGACGGCATCATCGAGGTTCGCTACGCCCGCTTTCGCCAGGGCACCGCCGACAAAGTAGAGATCTGATGCAGCCGCTCATCGATTGGCTCGACGAACGGACGGGGCTCGTCGCGACTTGGCGACAGCTGGGCGCAGTTGAGGTCCGCAGCGCGGGCATGCAGCATTCGATCGGCGCGGTGTTCGTCTATCTATTCTTCCAGCAAGCAGCGTTGGGAGTGCTGCTGGCGACGTACTACAGCCCCTCCGCGAGCGACGCGTGGGCATCGACGGCCTACCTCAACGATCAAGTCACCGGCGGGTGGTTGTTGCGAGGGCTGCACCACCACGGGACCTCGGCGATGGTCATCCTGATGGGCGTGTACTTTCTGCGAGCCCTGGCCGTCCGGGCGTACCGCCGGCCGCGAGAGCTGAGGTGGCTGTCGGCACTGCTGATGGGCGCGCTGATCTTCGCGTTCGCGATCACCGGCTTTCCGCTGCCGTGGGACCAAGATGGGTATTGGGGGGCGAAGATCCGGATGGGCATCATCGGGACCGCACCCGGCGGCGAGCAAATCGTGTCGCTGCTGACGGCCGGCGACGAGTTTGGCAACCTGACCCTGCTGCGGTTCTACATGTTGCACATTTTCGTGCTGCCCGTGGTGTTCGTGGGGGCCCTGGTCGTGCACATGTCAGGCGTGTTGCGCGAGCGCCCAACCGCCACGAACGAGGACGACCGGCGACCTCGGCTCTCCTACTACCCACACCAGCTGTTCTACGACGTCTTGGCCGTCACATTGGTGGCCGCGGCCCTGTTGGGATTCACCGTCTGGAGCCACGGCGCCCCTTTGTACGCGCCAGCCCAGCCGGCATCGAGCTACATCGCTCGCCCCGAGTGGTATTTTCTCTCGCTGTTTCAGTTGCTCAAGGTCTTCGACGGGCCCCTGCAGATCGTCGCCACCACGTTGCTACCGGGCGCACTCGCGACCCTACTGGTCGCCCTGCCCTGGCTCGACCCGGGCTCGGCGAGTACGCCCCGACGCGCGCGCCTCGTCGTCCCCCTCGCCGCGTTGCTGATGGCCGGCATCGGAACATTGACCGCGATCGCGGTCGCCGAGGACGCGGCCGACGAGGTGTACCAGAAGAACCGCGTCGCCGCCCGCAGCGATGCCGCACGAGCCCGCGACCTCGCCCTCATCGGCGTGCTCCCCCACGGAGGCGATGCCGTCTACCAAAACGACCCTCAAGTGGCCGCCAGAACGCTTTTTGCTGACGAATGTGCCACCTGCCACGCCATCGACGGCATCGGCGGGGAGGAGGCCCCGAACCTGACCAACTACGGCGACCGGCAGTGGCTGCGCGAGGTCATTCGCAACCCCAACGACCCCTTGAAGTACGGCAACACCAAGCTCGATGAGATGGAGGCCTACCCCGAAGACGAGCTTCCCGAGGACCAGCTCGTGGCGGTCGTCGAGTACCTCGTGAGCTTGGCCGGCGACGACGCACCGCCCTTCGATGCCAACTTGGCGGCCAAAGGCAAAGCATTGTTCGACGATGAGCTTGACTGCAACAACTGCCACGAGACCGAGCCCGGCGAAAGTGGCGACGGTCCCAACCTGAGTGGACTCGGTAGCCAAGCTTGGATCGCCCGCGTGATCGCGGACTCGAGCGCCGAGGATCTGTTTGGTAGCGAAGCGGACATGCCCAAGTTCGTGGGCAAACTGAGCGAAGACGACCTCACGATGATCGCGGAGTTCGTGTTTTCGTTGCGCGACGCAGACACCCCAGATCCGTCTCAGCCGGAGGGTGACGACGAGGGCTGACGGCCGTTGGCGACGGGTGTGGTGACGGGCTAGCCGACCACACCGGCGACGACACCGCCTTGGGTCCAGCGCAACAGCCATTGCGCAGCGCGTTGTTCCGGGACCTCGCCCGCGATGGTCCGGCAGACCTCGGCGAACGTCGCATGACCGGCTACCGCGTCGAGGGCCTCCCACTCATCCCGGGCGATGGGCCGGCTCTTGGGCGCGTACCCCTGACGGGAGACGAGCATGCCGTGCTGGTCCGGCCGCCGCGGCAGCTCGCCCGGAGCCGCCTCGCCGGCTTGTCGCCGTTGAGTCACGACCGCAAAGTCGACGCTCGTGACGACGCGCCGAACCGCAGGCGAGAGCTCCAAGCGAAGGCCCGGCCACCGCTCGGGTGAGATCGCTTGCAGGCTCTGCACGTGGAAAGCCGGCACATCGGCGGCTCGGAACGACTCGGCCTCCGCCCGCTCGAGTGCGGCGACCTCCGCGAGCCCCGGCGTCGCTCGGCCTAGCGGGTGCGTCGCCACGAAGCGAGGCAACCCGGCTCCGATCTCGGCGAGATCGGGGCCCTTCGAGGGGCATGCCAGCACGTAGTCGGTGCACAGGTTTTGGAACCGGGCCGGCCCGACCAGCCACGCCAGCAGCGAAAATGCCTCGGCCAACACGCCGTGCTGGCGCCAAAAGTACGACTCCGCGTAGACGTCGACGCGATCGATCCGTGAAAAACCCTCGGTCTCGGCGAACCCGGCCACGAACGCTTCGCGGGCCTGGGGATCAAGGTGCTCGAGGTAGGGACCCACGCCGGTCGGGAACGTGATCGCCTCCCAGAAGCGACGCTGAGTCTCACGCAAAGTCACGCGAACCTCCCAGCCCCGTGGGGCGAGTCGGGTTCGTGGCCACCGCACCCAGCACGAGCTGCCGGCGTCGTGCGGCCTCGCGCTGCTCGGCGCGGAGCAACTCCCACGAAGGAATCTCTTCGTCCCACTCCACCAACGCGGAAACCGCCCCGAACCGTCGCAGCGCCGCCTCGTACAGCCGCCAGACCATCTGAGGAACCGCGCCGGCGTGCGAGTCGAACTTGTAGTGGCCGCGATCGCTGTGGTTCGCCAGGTGAAACTGCCAGACCCGATCGGCCGGTACGGCCTGCACGTAGGTCATCGGATCGAATCCGAAGTTAGCCGCGCTCACCACGATGTTATTCAAGTCCAGCAGAATCAGAGCGTCCGCCCGTTCGACCACCTCGGACAAGAAGGACCACTCCTCCATTTCGTTGTCACGGTAGGTCACGTAAGACGAAACGTTCTCTAGCAGGATGCGCCGACCGAGGTCGTCTTGCACCCGCTTGACTCGATCCACCACGTGCTGGACCGCTTCGCGGGTGTACGGCAGGGGCAGCAGCTCGTGCGAGTAGTGCCCAGCAAACGTTCCCCAGCACAGGTGTTCGGACACCCACACGGGTCGGACCCGTTCGATCAAGCTACGCACGCGTCGGAGGTACGCCACCGGCATGGGATCGGTGGACCCCACGCCCAACGACACGCCATGCATCACGACCGGTACGTGCTCGGCGGCGGCGTCGAGCACGGCCAACGGACGTCCCCCGTCGCAAAAGAAGTTCTCCGTGATCACCTCGACGAAGTCCACGTCTAGGGCGTGGGTCAACGCTCGTTCATAGTGAGGGACCCTGAGTCCTACACCTTCGCCGAGATAGGGTCGTCGCTCAGACACGTACGCCTCAACGAAGCCTTCGAGCTCACGTTACGCCCGGCGCTTCGCTGCGCCCGACCATAACACGCGTGGGCCCGCCGACCGATCCCGCCGCTTGGGCGAGGCCGGGCCGGACGACTCGCCAAGGGTCGTTGCAGACCGAGAGCCACCACCGGCGCATCCGACCAAGGTGCGCCGGTTCCAACGATGTTGGCGACAGGCTCGGCGACGCGAGACAAAATACCGCCAGCTACCGGGCCACACGACCCGCGGTAGCCTCGTCGGCCCCCACGGGGTGCGAGGTCGCGGCCACGCGCGGGAATCGGGCCCGGACCTGGCTCGCATCGCGGGCCCCGAGCGCCTCCACTCGGTCCAGCATCCGATCTCGACGCGCGCTATCGGTGTTCTTGATGCCCGTAAAGCGCGTGACGCCATACGACTGAATCCCGACGAACCGCAACCATGCCCGTTCGAGCTGCCGGCTCGCGCTGCGACCGTACACGAAGCGATCCCACCAGCTCGGAGCGTCCATCGTCAGCAACACCCGGGCGCTGCGCCCTTTCAATCCGGCTTGGGGCGTGGCCGCGTCACCGTAGAGATACGCCCAACCCGGGAGGAACACGCGATCGATCATGCCCTTGAACGACGCCGGCACACTCCCCCACCACACGGGACTGGCCACGACCAGATGCGCGGCTCGAGCGATCTGGGCTTGGAGCTCGAGCAGGGCGGGCTCGAGCTCCTGCGCGCCGAAATCCGGCCCGCGCAAGCGCAGGTCGAACGCCAGCGCGTCGACATCGACCTCGTCCACGCGCAAGCCCGATCGCGCGAGACCTTGCACGTAACGGCCGGCCAGCGCACGGTTGAAGCTACCGGGATTCGGATGGCCATGCAGGACCAGCACCCGCGCCTCGATTGGCGACGGAGGAAACGTTCGTCGGGGCGTAGCAGACATGCGCAGAGTCTTGGGCATGCGCCTTCGGCTGGCCAGCGGCGCTTTCGCATGTCGCCCATCCGATATCGGATATCCTCTGGGCATGGAACCGCCTGATCCCGCGTGGGAGGACCTCCAGGTGTTGCTCGCCGCGGTGGCCAACGGTTCGCTGAGTGCGGCGGCGCAAGCCCTCCACCTCGGACAAAGCACCGCCAGTCGACGCCTGGCGCGGCTCGAACGACGGCTGGGAGCGCCATTGCTCGACCGCACGCCCGAGGGCATCCGCCCGACCGACCTGGCCGAGCGACTGCTCCCGCATGCGGAGCTGATCGCCGAGCACATGGACAACATCCATCGCGTCGTCAGCGGTGGACAAGATGGCGTCTCGGGGCGCGTGCGCTTGGCCCTCCCCGACGGTCTCGCCAGCACCTGGCTGGCGCCCCGCCTAGGGGCGCTACTCGAATCGTACCCACGGCTCGAACTCGATTTGCTGATGGGCACCGCGGTGGTCGACCTGGTGCGACGCGAGGCCGACTTGGCCCTGCGTTTCGTCCCGCCCAGCCACCCCGAACTACTCGTCCGCCGGCTCTCGCGTTTGCCCTTGCGGGCCTTCGTGGCGCCTTCGCTCGCGGAGGTCCCCGTGCGAAAGCTGCGGTTTATCCAACTGCTCGACCCTGAGGCGGCCTACCTCGAAACTCAGTGGATCAAGCGCCACGCCCCCGATGCCCCGACCCTCCGCGTGAGTAACTGGAACGCGTTGTTCGCCATGGTCCGCGCGGGCCTCGGCGCGGGGGTGCTGTCCCCGCTCGTGGCCGAGCCAGTGGGGCTCGTCCCCGTCTCCGCCGTGCCCAAGGTCGGCTCTCGAGACTTGCTGCTGGTCTATCATCCCGCGTTACGAGCTGTGCCCCGCATCACGGCGGTACGCGACTGGCTGTTGGCCAACGCTCCGTAGTCGGCCAGGTCGACGCCGACCCGGGCTTGTGCCGCCCGCGGTGGCGGTCTCATCACAGCAATACGCCGAGTTCACGCGGCAAGCGAGACGACGCTTGCCGGCGAGTTGGTCGCGCTAGGTCTGCTGCTGTTGTTCGCGGCGATACTCGCTCATCCGGTACTGGATCTTCCGGGGCGAGATGCCCAAGATCTCGGAAGCCTTGCTCGTGCTGCCACCGACGTGCTCAAGCGTGCGTAAGATCATGTACCGCTCCATCTCCGCCAGCGAGGCGCCAGGCACCGGCGGCAACTCGTCGCCGGTGTGGGCCGGACGAAGGATGTCCGGAGGAAGATGCCGTGGTTCGATCTCTCGCCCCGGGCACAGCACCACGGCTCGTTCGATGCAGTTTTCCAGCTGACGCACGTTGCCGGGCCACTCCGAGTTGACCAGGATCTGCAACGTTCGATCGCGAAAGCCGAGTACGGTTTTGTGATTCTTCGCCGCGTACCGGGTCAGAAAATGCGAGGCGAGTAGCGGGATGTCCTCTCGCCGCTGTCGCAACGTCGGTGTGCGCAGCGTGATGACGTTGAGTCGGTAATACAGGTCTTCGCGAAACCGACCGGACGCCACTTCGGCCGCGAGATCACGATGGGTCGCCGCGATGACGCGAACATCCGACGTGAGCGTCTCCGTACCGCCCACCCGCTCGAAGCGGTGCTCTTGCAGGAATCGGAGCAATCGCACCTGGGCCGCGGCCGGGATGTCCCCGACCTCGTCGAGAAACAAAGTACCACCATCGGCTTGCTTGATGCGTCCCTCCCGGCGTGCCGTCGCCCCAGGGAACGCACCCTCCTCGTGACCGAACATCTCGCTTTCGATCACCGCTTCACTCAAAGCCGCGCAGTGCAGGGCGACGAAGGCTCGGTTGCGCCGCGGACTGTGGCGATGCAAGGCCGAGGCGATGACCTCTTTACCCGTGCCGCACTCGCCCGAGATGAGCACGCTGGCGTCCGAGTCCGCCACCTGGACCACCAGCTGCATCAGCTCGCGAAACGCTGGCGAACGCCCGACCAGCCCCAGCTGAACCTGCGAGTCGTTGTCCCGCTCGTTGATGAGGTGACGCAGTCGGGCGTTTTCTGCCCGCAATGCGCGACCGTTTTGTACCCGCTCGAGCAACAGCAACAGCGCGTCGAGATCGATAGGCTTGGTGATGTAGTCCTCCGCCCCCAAGCGCATGGCATCGACAGCGCTCGACACCGTACCGTACGCCGTCATGACTATCGCACTGACGTCCGGGTACTTCTCCCGCATCTTGGCGATAAGCTCGAGGCCATCCATGCCGGCCATTTTGAGATCGGTCAGCAGGATGTCCGGCGCCCGCTGCTCGGCTCGCCCGAGTGCCTTGAACCCATCCGCGGCCGACCCGACCTCGTACCCCTCGGCACGAAGGAGATCGACCAGCGCGGTGCGGGCGGCCGTTTCGTCGTCGACGACAAGAATGCGGGTATCAGCGGCGTTGGCGTTCGGACACATAGGACAACCCGAGTTTGCCGCCGATTCGGGCCAGCGCCCAACGAGGAACGCAAAAGCTGCGGCAGTATGAGGGTCGACGCAGCTTCTGCGGACGTGAGATCAGCGGCGTGGACGTATCCGACCAACACGCCTCCAGTCCGTCCGCGCGGCCGCGACCGTCGGCGCCGCGACGCCCCGCCGGTCCCGATGGCCGCCCGTGCAATCGAGCCATCGTCGGTCTCGGGCGGTCGCAGGCAGGCCCACGCGCTCGCCTCCCCCGAGGCGCGGCACAACTCGCTAGCTGCGCGGACGTGCGGAGCCAGCTCGCTCGGTGATCTGCGCCCGCGAGGGCACGCGACGTGGAAGCTCCACCTCGACCTGCGTCCCGTTCTCGGAGAACACCCGCATCTCCCCGCCGTGCAGGGCCACGAGGCTGTGACAAATGGCCATCCCAAGCCCCGTCCCGTTGGGCTTGGTGCTGAAGAATGGCTCGAAGATCCGCTCGAGGTTGTCCGGCGAGATACCATCCCCGTCATCGGAGACGACCACGCGGACCGCGGTCGCTCCGGGATGCACCCCGATCTCCACGCGTCCGCCAGCTCGCCCGGCCTCGACGGCATTTCCGACAAGATTGAGCAACACCTGCTCGAGTTTCTCGCGGTCGCCTTCGATGATGACCGGCTCGGACGGGGCGTCGACGACAACTTCGATGTCGGCTCGCTTGGCGGCGGCCCGTTCGAGCTCGACCACCAAGCGTGCCACCTCGCACAGATCCACGCGCGAAGCGTGGATCTCAGTGGGACGCGCAAACCCGAGAAAGTCGTCGACCAACCGCGACAAGCGCGTGATTTCGCTTTGCACCACGCGGACTGGTTCGCCCAGCCGATCGCCGCCGTCGAGCCCCTCGACTCGACGCTCGAGAACTCGTAGCTGCAAGTGCGCCCCGTTGAGGGGGTTGCGGATCTCGTGGGCCAACCCGGCGGCCAGGGTGCCCACCGCCGCGAGCTTCTCACTGAGTCGAGTGCGTCGTTCAAGCTCCCGCGTCTCGGTGACGTCGAGTCCCGAGGCATACACGTGCACGCTCGCGTCTGTTTGGCGCAACGCCGAACAGGCCCAGCTGATCCACCGCTCGTGGAGTCCGGCCGCCCCTTCCACCACAATGCGGTGGTCGTGGGACGCGTGCTCGTGCTGGCCGCCGACCAACGCCGCGACCACCTCCGCGAACTGGTCGCGGTCCTGCTCTCGGACGAAGGTTTGGCCCCACGACACCCCCACCAAGTCGCCGACGTCAACCCCCGTCAACGCGGCCGCAGCCCGGTTGGCCCGCACGACTCGCCCCTGACTGTCGAGCACCAAGAGCAAGGCCTGCACGGTGTCGACCATCGTGCGCAGGTTCGCCTCACTGCGTCGCAGTGCGGCCGACAAGGTGAGCGCCTCGCCGCGAAGCCGGACCTGCTCGAGTGCTCGAGCCACACTGGATAGCAAGAGTTGGGGGTCAAAGGGCTTGAGCACATAGTCGTAGGCACCCGCTTTGACGGCGGCGATGGCATCGTCGAGCGCCGCACTTCCGGTGATGACCAAGACCTCCCGGTCCCCGTCGCCCGCCGCCTTGAGCTCCGGGAGCAACGACAATCCGGTGGCGTCAGGCAATCCGATGTCGACCAACGCCACCTCGAACCGGCGCTGCGCCAACTCGAGCGCCTCCCCCACCGTCGTCGCCCGGGCGACGCTGGCTCCTTCGTCGCTGAGGATCTCTTCGAGACTCGCCGCGAGATCGTCGTGGTCGTCCACGAGCAGGACGCTGGCTCCGTGCAGTGTCATGCGAACCTCCGCATTGGCGATGGCCACCCATCGGTCGATCGCGCGGCTGCGGCCGCTGACCCGCCGGGCGTGGATCCGAGAAGTTGGTGTCGTGCGTCAACCATCGCTGCTACGCGTGCGGAAAGCAGATCGCAACCTCGGCCCCGCCCACGAGCCGGTTCTCCGCCCGCACGCTGCCCCCGAGGCGCTCGGCGGCTCGTTTGACCAAAGTCAGCCCCAAGCCGGTGCCCAACCGTTTGCCGGAAACGAGGGGCTCGAATGCCTTCGGCAAGATCGTCGCGTCGAAACCCGGCCCTGAGTCGAGCACACTCACCGTGACCTCGCCGTCGGCGGCCACGACTCGCAGCTCGATTTGACCCGGCGCATCGCCAACGGCTTCGACTGCGTTGCGCAGCAGATTCGCGATCGCCTGACGCAGTAACAGGTAGTCCCCCCGCGCGGGCTGTCGCAGCTCGAGATGCGTGTCCACCCGGATGGCGGGCGGAATCGCGACGTCGTCCAGCGACTCCGCCGCGAGGCGCGTCAGGTCTAACGCGCGGCGCTCGGCCGGCTCGTCGCGGATGAACGCCAACAGGTTCTTCACGATCGCGCTGCAGTGGTTCACCTGCGCCGAGATCCGGGCCAGGTGCCGGGCGGCCACGGCGTCTTGGCCGACGCGCTTGCTCAAACTGTGCACCGACAACCCGATGACCCCCAGCGGATTGCGCAACTCATGGCTGATACTCGCCGTGATGTGACCGAGCGCGACCATCCGTTCCTGCTGACGTCGTTGCAGCGACGCTTCGTCCGCATAGGCGCTCAACATCACGGCGAGCTCGAGGGCAACGACCCGGACGAGCGCGTCTTGGACCTCGTCACGCTCCGCATGAGCCGTTTCCATCGAGTCGTCGACCAGGTTGCGCAACGCCACGCACACGCGGCTCATCGCCGCCGCGAGAGCATGCTGCGGCACCTCCCATGCGACGTGGATGCGCCCAAGGCGGGTCCACTGGCCCCAAAACTCCGTGTCATGGGGACCGGTGAGGCCCGAGCGAAGCGCGGCGGCGATGTCTCGCCGATACTGCGCGAGATCCGGCCGGGGCGCTTCCGCATCACCCTCGATCGTCCGAGCTGGATCCGGCGCGAACCGCTCGTACAGGCACGCCACGGCCGAGTCGAGGGACCCATCGTGCGCGGAGATCCACGTGCGCAGCCGTGCCGCGTGCCGCGTGTGAAAGGCGACCTCCCGTTTCAACGCATCGAGCAAAGTCGTCACGACAAGGGTCGAGACGGCGACGGAGGAACACACTGTCGCCGGCCTGGCTGAGGTGGTGGCACGGAGGCTGGTACCCGACCGAGAGTCTATTCGACGGGCAACACCCGCCACACGCGCGCGTGCGGCAAACCCTGCGCGTCATCGCGCGGCCGGTCGAAAACTTTGCGGACCGATAACGGAGCGCCGGGGCTACGGGGCCGAGCGCGTGCGGACAGATGATCCCCAACCCACATCGGGCGTCTCCCAAACTCGTTGCGGAGCGAGTGAAGCGCATTCGCGCCTAGGTCCAACCGTGACGACCACGGCCGCGGGTGAGGACTGGTCACCCCTCCGCGTCTTCGCGGCGTGTCCCACCAGCTGCGCTCAGTTCGAGCCGACCGCGGTTCGCCCTGAGCGAGCACCGCCTGCACCCTATCCCCGCGGCATGCCCGGGACGTCGAGGTCGACCAGCACCCGACCGCGCACACGATTGCCCACGTACTCGGCGAACACCGCCGTGAGATCTTCCAACGAGACCTCCCGCGTAACGATTTTGTCTAGATGACGCGGTCGCAACTCCGCGGCGAGGCGCTCCCAGATCGACAAGCGCAACGGGCGAGGCGTGGCCATCGAGTTGATCCCCAGTAGGTTCACGCCGCGCAGGATGAAGGGCATCACCGTGGTGTGGAGCTCGGCACTCCGCGTCAGACCCACACTGGCGATGCCCCCCCAAAACTTCATGGACCGAGTCAGCCAGGCGAGCATGTCTCCCCCAAGGTTGTCGATCGCAGCCGCCCAAAGGGCCGATTCTAGCGGTCGTTGCCCCATCTCCATCTCGTCTCGATGCCACACCGCGCTCGCGCCGAGGGACTTCAGATAGACATCCGCCTCGCGCTTGCCGGTGATGGCCACGACCTCGTAGCCGCGCCCGGCCAACATGTCGATCGCGAGGCTCCCCACCCCCCCAGTCGCCCCGGTCACCGCCACCGGCCCGGTGCCCGGACGCAGCCCGTTGTGCTCGAGACGATGGATCGCGAGCGCCGCCGTGAACCCCGCGGTGCCCAGGCTCATCGCCCAACGACTCGAGGTCGAGGCCGGTAGCGGCACCACCCAGTCACCCGGCACCCCCACGAACTCCGCGTAGCCACCGTGATGGGTCTCGCCCAGACCGCAACCGGTCACGACGACCTCGTCCCCCACTCGAAAGCGGGCATCGTTGCTGCGCGCCACGGTGCCCGCCACGTCGATGCCCCCGATGAGGGGAAGACGTCGCAAGATCTTCCCCGCCCCAGTGGCCGCCAACGCGTCTTTGTAGTTGATCGTCGAGTAACGACCGCGGATCACGACCTCCTCCTCTGCGAGCTCGTCGAACGGGACCGACTCGAGCCGGGCCTCAACCCCCACGACCTGCCCGGGCGTTCGTTCCCGGATGGGGTGGATCCGGAGTGCTTTGAACTCGGTCGGGATAAGGTCTCGGTTCATCCCCGCATCGTGTGCCTCGCCGCCGGTCCCGACAAGCTGCTTCGAGCGGCGGACGTGAAACCAGCGAAACCGCCCGACCTCGACGACGAGCCGCACGGAGTCCCCGCGACAGCGGCCACCGGCTCGCAGATCCGCGGGGGCCCCGACGCAACCCGCCGCCGCCCAGCGGAGCATCTTGCGTCGGCCGCAGATCCCCCGTCCGGCGCGGTCCTGACCCGCCAGACGCACGCGGATCAATCAGCGTCGTAGGCCACGTGGACGTCGACGCCCGCGGCGTCCGATTCGCCCCCGAGCTGGATGCGGATCCGGCGGTACGGGTCGTAGAAATCGTTGTCGGCGGTGACGAAGCGCCCGCGGGGCGACGCCGGAATTTGACGCAGCTGCTCGCCCAACGAGGCGGCGCGCAACCACACCGCGAGCCCCCGCTCGATCTCCGGCTTGTGGTCGTCGACCACCGCGTAGCCGGGGAACGCGACGTTGGCATCGAACCCGACCGGCTCGCGATACTCCACGGCGTAAAACGTTCCGTTGTCGAGCGGAACGATCAGCAAAACCGGCCGGTGCCCCAAAGCCGGTGCAGACGCCGATGCGAGTCCGAACACGCCGCCGGTCTCGGCGATGACCACGTGACCCGGCTGCAGATAGCCGGCGATCAGCTTGTTGTACGCGCTGTAGTGACGCAAACGCACGGCCATGACATCCGTCGCATCTCCGTAGGCCCAGGCCTCGCAATCCCCCGCGGTCACATCCCGTAGCGAGGCCCCGACCGTTGTCGCGCCCGGACAGTCCCACGTCCCGGCGTGCCGCAGACCGAAGGTATGCCCCAGCTCGTGAACGAACGTCTCCGTCTTCGCAAACTGTGTGCTCGCCCAAACCGCACGGCCGCCCCCGTACGCGCCTTGACTCACCCCGTAGACCACGTAGATTTGGCGATCGTAGGCAGTCAGAAAATCGTTGGGCGGGATGCCATGCTGCCCGCCAGCCACCGAGCGCGCCACCGCGGCCATACGACTGGTATTGCAAGACGGGAAAAACCCCAGCTCCCGCCCGTTCTGTTCGACGATTTGCGTGCAGTAACTCGCGACGGGGTCGGACACATCGACCCAGTCAAACACGCGCTCGATCTGCAACGATTGTTGTCCAAACGAGACCTCGTCGATGAATGCGGCCGCGGAGTACGGCAACTCCGACAAGACGCGCTCGAGGTAGCCCACGTCGAACGGTTCGCTGTCGACGAAGTCCGCGAAGCGAACGGGAAACACCACTGTGCGCAGTGGTTTGACGTGCCCCGATTCCACGCACGATGCGGGTGGCAAGTCGACGACCGTCAACGGCCCGGTGCGCTCGCGATCGTCGCCGTAGGTCGGCGCGAACGCGTACCGATAGTGCGCCAGCGGGCTCAACCCGTCGACGCCACCGATTGCGGACGATACGGCGCCCAGCTCGTGCGCGAGAGCACCGTTGAGATAGATACGAAACCCGGACACCGCCGCCGCGTCGGCCGGGGGCTCCCATTGTAGCTGGCTCGTATTGCAGCGACGCTCGACGTAGGTCGCGGTGGCGCCAACGACTCGGTGTGGCGCCAGATCGACCGCCGCCTCACAGCCTTGCGTGTCGAACGTGGCTGCGATCGACGGCGTGGACTCCACGCCGAGGCGGTCGACGGCCGTGATCTCGTACGTGTAGGTCTCGTCCCCAGTGAGCCCGAAATCTTCGATCTGGGGCCAACGGGTCGTAGCGATGGGATGGCCGTCGCGATAGACGACGAAATGCTCGAGCGCCGGGCCCCCGACGTTGAGCGCTTGCCAGGACACCCGCGCGGCGCAAGCCATTCGTTCGCCCGCGTGGATCGGTTCCGCCACGAGCTTGGTGAGCTGAATGCAAACATGCCCCTCGGCGACCACTGCCCCCGCGGCGCAGCTGGTCAGCGGGTCGCAGCCACAACGATCGATCACGATGCATCCTTGCTCCTCGTGATCGAGATAGCCCTCGGGGCAGACACAAGCCCCGTCGCCGGCCTTGGTGTCACGACAAACCCACGGGGCGAAACACTCGCCGGCCGGACAGGGGGTGCACAGTGGCCCGTAGTGCAGCGGGGCGCAGTCGAGACAATCGGAGCCACCCCACGGCACGTCGCATCGACACGCACCGTCCACTCCCGGATGACCGCGCCCGTGGCAGGGATCGGGATCGCAGGCTGGCGACAGACAGTCGTCACCGCAAGCCGAGCCGGTGCAAAACTCGGACTCGTCAAGGGACACATCCACCTCACAGCCCCCCGCGAGACCGACGACCAGCCCGGCGAGTCGCAGCCGGTACGGCGCGGCCGCGGTCATCAACTCGCCACCGGGAGTCGCGAAAGCGGTCCCTCCATCATGACCCGCCCCCGGCCCCGCCATCGGGAGCCCCGGCACCGGCGAGCGGCAACACCAACTGCTCTGCCTGCGCCAGCATGGCCAAGCTCACCGCGAGTCGAGCCGCGAGCATCGCCCGACCGCTGACCAACCCGGACCGCAGCACCCAGCCGGCGACCACCAAACCCACCCCCCAAGTGATCGCGGCCGCGGCCTGACCGACCTGCGTGAGCATCAGCCCCACGACGCCGAATCCCACCATGACCCGCAGCGCCACCTTGGCGGAGTCCAACGTCGGAGAAGCGGTTTCGGCCGCCTTGGCGCTGACGCGCAGCTCGAACGTGCCGTCGTGCACGCGCAAACCGACCAAGTTCTCGGCGAGTTTGAGAAACCGCAGCGTCGGTCGCAGCGAACGCGACAGCTGGCGCGCGTCGAGCACGGTGCGGCCGCGCAACACGATCGCCTTGTCCTCGGGGTCCTCGACCACCATCGACGCCTTGAACGCTTCGGTGAAGACCTCGAGTTCGGCCTCTTGCTTGTCCAGACCGGCTTCTTCGGCCGCGGCAACTCGCAGCTGGTGCTCGTCGCCCCGCCAACCACCAGAGGGCGTTGCCAACCGACGCAGGGCCTTGTTCTCGGGATCACGCATCCGTTTGCCGCGTCTTGGGCTTGAGGCGCTCGTGCAGCGCATCCGCAACCGAGGGCGTGACATAGCGCTCGAACTGCCCGCCGTGCCCCGCGATCTCGCGGATGAGCGACGAGCTCACGAACTGTTGCTCGGGCCGGGGAATGAGAAACACAGTCTCGATCTCCGGCGCCAGATCGCGGTTGGCCAGGCCCATTTGGAACTCGGGTTCGAAATCTCCGACGGCCCGAAGACCGCGGACGATGATCTTGGCGTTGCGCCGACGGCAGTACTCGACGACGAGCCCGTCGAACGAGCCCGCCTCGGCGTTGGCGAGATGCGCCAGGCTCTCCTCGATCAGCTCGCAGCGCTGCGCGACCGAAAAAAACCCCGCCTTGGTGGGGTGCCGACCCACGGCCACGATGACACGGTCGAAAAGGCGGGAGGCTCGCTCCGCGATCTCGAGATGGCCACGGGTGATCGGGTCGAACGACCCCGGATAAACCGCGGTGGTCGGTCCAGACCTGGCTGGCGCCGGTTTCGACATTGGCGCGAGTATAGCCGCTTCCTGCCGCGCGGACGATTCGTGGCCCACTGCACGACGAGCGCTCCAGACTGGACCCCGCGAGCGACGGCCGCCCCGCCGCCGAAGCCCGCCGGTTTGGCGCGGGCCCCCGCCCATGCCAAGCTCCGGCCGATGCCTGGTCCGCTTCCTCCTCGGTTCGTGCTCGTCGGTGCGATGATGATTCTGGCTGCGTGCGGCGGGGGCCACGAACGCCACGAACGCCACGCGGCGACCGACGGACACGCGCCGGGTGGCGAGCCCGGGCCACGCGGCGCAGCCAGCCAAGCCCGCGGGCCCCAAGGAAGCCGAACCCAAGCTCCCGACGAGTCGGCCACCGACGAGAACGCTTGCGTGAGCCCGGATCGTCGCGACAACGCGTGCCCCCACCGCGAGGGCGGGCCGTCGGCCGCACCCGACCGCGAAAAAGAGGGTCGTTTCGGCGGCGAGTTCCACCTCGCTGAGACGTCCCGTCACGGACTGGCCCGCGCGGTTGCGAAGATCGACGAGACGCAGGGATCTCCGGTGCAAGTCACCGGCTTCGTCGGGGCCGTCTGCCAACGTCGCGGCTGTTGGATGACGCTGACCGACGGTGACGTGCAGGCGCGGGTCCTGATGAAGGGCCACTTCAGCGTGCCGACGGACAGCCAAGGCCGTGCGGCGATCGTAGAGGGAACGCTGACCCAACGCGAGTTCAGCCAGGCTCAGGCCAAGCACCTCGCTGATGACGGCGGCGAGGACCCGAGCTCGATCACCGGGCCGCGCCGCGAGATCGTTCTGACCGCGACCGCCGTCGAATTGCTGCCGCGAACCTGACCCAATTGGCCGCGATCAGGCGCGCGGTGTCACGCGGAATCCCCCGGTCGCGTTCGCCGGGTCTTCGCCGAGTACCGCCGCGATCGCGGGTCGAATGATGTGGCGCACGGCCAGCTGGCCCACTTGCCGCCTCGTCTGGCCATCGAGCACGCCATGAGCCCGTCGATTCTCCACCTCGGCGCCGCCGGCTGTCGCCGACGCTTCAACGGCCCCCGCGAGCGCTTCGTGGAACGCGTCGGCCACGACGTCGCGCAGCGTGGGCCGCTGGCGCAGCGCCCAGGCCACGATGCGCCAGCCGAAGGCGGCGTGGCGCATCTCGTCGGCTGCGATCGTGGCGAGTGCAGCTTTCGCCGCCGGCTCGGTGCAACCCAGCCATGCTTCGTGGGCCTCCACGGCGGCGAGCGTTTCGTTGCAGCAAGCCTCACTGATGGTGTGGACGACCAAGGCCTCCAAGCCCGCGCCATCGAGCGCATGCTCGATCGGCAACTCGCCGGGCTCCGTCGCGATCGCGCCGTACCGGCGCGCGAGGGCAAAGGCCAGCCGAGCGTGCTCGACCTCGTCCCGGCCCGCCGACAGCGCTCGATCCACGAGATCCGCCGGCGCGGCGACGGCCATCAGCCACATCGCCACGCGAGCAAACGATGCCACGGATGCGTGCTCCATCTGGCCGACCCGCAGCCAGTACTGCGCCAACTCGGCGTCTGCTTGCACTGCGCCGGACGAGCCGGTCGCGGTCCAACCCGATCCACTGCGCAGCGGCGCGACTTGACACACACCGTCGACCACAAACGGGCGCCCGGGATCTTGGCAGGTCAGCGAGTTGCACAGGAACCGACCGTAACGGGCGAGCCCTTGGCACCGCACGTAGTCGGCGTCGGGGGCGGGCTCGTCCGGGCAATCGCCGTCGGTGCGACACTCGTCCTCGGAGCTTTTACACAGCAACTCGCCGCCGTCGTGAGGAGGCGTGCCGAAACACACGTCTTCCGGCATCGCGAGCGTCAACGCACACATCTGTGAGTCGCAATCCTCATCCGAGACACAGCCGCCGGGGATGCACCGTCCTCGCTCCGCGACCACGCCCACCGGCGCGCAGACGTAGCCTTCCAGCGAGCAATCAGCGTCGCTGCGGCAGCCATAGTCACAAAAGCAGTACGCGGTGGGATCGTGGGACGGGCTGACATCGTTGCGCTGCAGACACATTCCGTAGGGATCGAGCGTGCAGTCGTCGTCGGACAAGCAACCCGGGTCCTGGCCGGGATCGACACACGGCGAGGTGTGAAACGTGGGCATGTCCACCGGAACCGCCTCCGCACGATGGATCAGCCCATCGGAGCACCGGACGAACCCCGAGGGCTCGCCCGACCCGAGCTGCAGCACATCTTCGGGATCATCACAGGCAAACGCAGGATCGCCGGGCTCGGGTTCGCCGTCACCGGTTCCCGTCGGTGAGACGCCCCCCTCGTCGTCCGCCGGCTCGGGAGGCCAGTTGGGACCATCGTACGCAGCCTGGTGAGCTTCAGGAGCGTCGCTGAGGTAGCAGGCCGGAGCAAGCCCGGCCGCCACCAGCAAAGAGGTGCGCAGTCGAGACAGATCGGAGTGGATGGGCAGGCGTGGCACGGGCAGCTTGTCCAGACTATCACCGCCACCTCGGTCGGGCGGCGTCGCCCGGCGACTGGCCGCCGTCACGATCGCGAACCGGCCCGCATCTGCGATTCGCCCGGCTCGCGTGCGCAAGGCTCGGTCCCATCGAACCTGCATGGCGATGCATCAGCCCGCGCCCCACGGACGACCGGCGATGGGTCCGAATCCGGTCCGCGCCGCGGTGGCGAAACGCCCAGCGGAGGTGGCAGGACCCCACGACTCATCCTCCTCGCGTCTCGCCGACTCGGTCGCCGCGCGGGGCACCGCGAACCAACCGCGAGGTAGGCCGCGTCACATCGTCTACGAGGGGCGAACACCCATGATGCGAGCGCGTTCGTGGCGGCTGCGTCGCATCGACCGACTGCTTCGAACCTGGCTCCGCGCGCGCGCAAAATTGTGCTCCCCCGCGGTCGCGTAGCGACTGGCGTCCCACCCGAAGTACGTCTCGTTGAGCGCATCGGCGGCGAATCGCAGGCTCAGCTCCAACGCGATCCACTCTGGCGCCAACAACAGCTCGTCGAGCTGCGCGGCGGTCAGCGGTGACATTGCGTGGCCGCGCCAGCCCTCCCAAGCCTGGGCGAACACCTCGAGGCGAAACTCCGGTTCGGAGTCGTCTTCGGCGCCGGACATGCACCACGATCGCCAGGCGTCGCCCCATTCGAGGGCCATCGCGACGGGACCCACGGTGTCGAGATCGATGAGCGCGGTCGCCTCGCCATCGAACAACACGTTGGCCAGTTTCGGATCGCCATGCCCGAGCTGCGTGCGGCGCTCGTCGAGTGGACGCAACTGCTCGAGCTCCGCGCCGATCTCGGTCACCAACCGCGCGACGTCGCGGACAAGCTGGTGTTCCGCGTGTTGGGTCAGCGCCCGACGCAGGACCGACTCGTGACGTCGTCGGTCGTGTCCAGCGAGCCGCAACGCACGAAACGGATGGGCGCAGTCGGCCAGCGCCTGGTGGAAGCGGCCCAGCACCGCCCCCAACTCGCGGGCTTGCGACGGGGTCTCCACGCGAGAGATCGGACGCCCGCGAAGCCGCGACATCAAGCGCCACACGCCGAGCCCGGAATCGGCGTACCAGGGTCGGCCCTGCTCACTCAGGTGCAAGCTCGGCGCCGCGACTCCACGCGCGCGCAGATGATCCGTGACGGCCACCATGTTCTCGTGCACATCCGGATCGAAGATCGGGCTCACGCGCTGCAGCACGTGCTCGCCGTCGTGCGCCCAGACGGCGTAGGTGCGGTGGATCAGCCCGCCGGCGAGCGGTTCGACCCGAGCGCCCTCCCGGCGAAAAGCGCCCAATACCCGCTGGAGGTCGTCGCGCGACGGCTCGTCCATACAGTTACGCTAACGTCGGTCCGATCCGTGAGCAACCGGCACGACCCCCGCATGGCCGCGGCCGGCGAGCGCACAGCGACGATCCGCACCGCAAGCGGCCGAGATCCGCGATACGCTCGGAGATCAGGCTGGGGACCGACGAAGGCCCGCACACCCGATGACCGACGGCAACCACCAATCGGCGCTTCGACCTCTGCTCGAGCGGCTGGTCGACGAGGTCACCGCCGTCGCGGCATCATGGACCCCCGAACAGCTGTCGCTGCGTCCCGAGGCGTCCGGCGGGTTCGCCGTCGACATCAGCTGGGACCCGCAGACGGCGACCGTCTGGCTCGGTGAGTGGCGAGGGCAGTTTGAGATCGACGAGGCGGGCGACGCCGAGATCGTTGCGGACTTGGTCGCGGCCGCGCTGTTCGGCGACATCGCGGTGGAGCAGCAGACGTGGGCCAACGGTCGTCGCCGCTGCCGCCTCGTGCTGACGGCCGCCGCCACGACCCAACCGCCCTTGCCGTGGCAGGGTCGAGCCCCCCTGTGGCCGTGGCCCCGCGCGGAGACAAGCATCGCAGTGAATCGAGTACCCCGGCCCCCCCGTCGCCCCCGACAGTCGGTCGTGGCCCCCCCGTGGGCGCCGTGGGCCGGACTGGGCGGCTTCGTTGCGCCCCAACGCCTCTCCCCCCAATCGATGGCGCCCGACGGGGTCTTGGATCTTCATCCCATCCCGCCGAAGCAAGTCAAAGACTTGCTCGTCGAGTACATCGCCTCGTGCCGAACCGCCGGCGTGCTCAAACTGCGTATCATCCACGGCAAGGGCGTGGGCCACCTTCGCCGTACGGTGCACGCAGTCCTCAAGGACCATCCGCACGTGGACTCGTACCGACTCGGCGGGCACGGAGAGGGCAGTTGGGGAGCGACGCTGGTCGAGCTGCAGCCGCGCTAGATTCGACACAAGCGCCCACGCCAACCCGCCCTCCCTGGCGGCAGACTAGAGCAAGCTGCTCGTGACCTCGACGCATCGACGCTCACGAAAAACGCTCCCGTTTGCTCCGGCCGCGTGACGCAGCGGCGGCAGCGAGAGCAACACTGACGCGGTTCCACGCGACTGTCTGCTTCGGTCAACATGCGGGGCCGCTGCGGCAACAAACTCCGCTGACGCCAACCAGACCCCCGGCTGTCGCATTCGATGAGCGATTCGCGCGGTCATTGGACAAATGGCAAAAAAACGCCCGTCGGCGGGATCGTTCGCCCATTGCCGGCGACTAATCGAGCACACCGGGCACGCAACCGGTGCGAGGTGAGTCATGAACCAGTCCAATACACCGAACCGCGCCTGGTCCCCCGTCCGCACTCGCCCCAGCTGGCCGGCGGGTGCGGAGGCTCCGGCTTCTTCCCACGCCCACGGCTCGCTCGTCGCGTTGATTCGCGGATCGATGGGGCCGCGTCCCACGATTCGGCAACTCCTTGACGTCGTCGACGCGTCGCAGCGCGACCCCGCCGTTGCAGCGCTGTACAGCGATACGGCCTTGGCTCGGCTGACTGTCGAGGAACTCTTGGATGTCGAGGAGGCCGAGGGCTCCCGTGCCTTGGAGTTGGGTGAGCTTATCGCGACGTGGATGCGTCCATCCAGTGGTCAGCGCCCGCGTGACTACAACGAGCCCCTGTCCGCGTTCGTTCGAGCCGGCCTCGACTACTCGCTGGCGCTCGAAGAGATGCAGGCCAGCCTCACGCCGGACGCCGGGGTGTGGATCTGTCGAGTCGGGCACCTGAACGAACGACACCCCAACGTCGCCACCGCCATTCGCACCAGCTACGTGCGCTGGGTGACACCGATTCGCGAGCGCATCGAGCGGTTCGACGAGCAACTCGTCGCCGGTCGCGGGAATCTCGATCGCATCGAGTCCCTTCGCCTCGAGCTCACCGAACGCGCCCACGCCTGGCGGCTGACTCGCTTCGCGCTGTAGCCCGCTCCAGCATCGTGCCGCGGGGGACCGCGGCGATCGATCTCCCGCGACCCCACGCCCGTCGCCATCAACGGGCTTGGCCGCGCACCGCCGACAAGCCCGGTTTCGATTGAGCCGACCCTACAGGTCGAACCCGGCGTCGGCGAACTGGCGGTCCATGTAGTCGATCACCTGGCGGACGAAGGCACGCTTTTCCAGATAGGGGCCGGGGTAAAAGCTGCGTTTGAAGCCGTACAACAGCTGGTTTTTGAGGCGCCGCGGCGTGAGCTTGAACGTGCGGATCGCCAGCCCCAATTCCTCGCTGACCGTCGTATCCGAGACCAGACGGTTGTCCGTACAAATCGTCGTAGACAAGCGCGCGCGGAGCATCTTGCGAAACGGATGCTTGCCGAGATCCTCGCGCAGCTCGGGGATCGTTTGACTATTTGAGGTCAAGCAGATCTCTAAGGTGATGCGACGATCCCCAACGTATCGGACTAGGTTTTCGACGTACGTTTTCCTGTCGCGAATTCGCGGGTCTTGAATCTTGCGGCTGGAGAACAGCCACGTACCGTGGCCGATGCGATCTGCGTGGCAATCGGTGATTGCTTGAAAGATGGACTCTGGGCCGTAGTCCTCCCCCGCGTGGACCGTCTTGCCCAAGAAATGACTGTGAGCCAGCTGGTAGGCTTCCGCGTGGTCAGCCGACGGGAACCCGCGCTCTTGGCCGGCTAGATCCACCCCGACGATCGCAAGACCGTCGTCGTCGCGGGCCGCAATCGCCGCTTTGACGAGCTCCGCGGAGGCCAGGCCAAAGATGCGACTCGGCGCCGTATGAGGCAGCGCCCGAAAATACGCAGCATAGTGCTCGCTGAACTGGGCCGTGAAAAATCGCATCGCGCACACGATGACCCCGGCCCGAAACGGGGGCTCAACCCCATCGCGGATCGCCTTGCGCCCATTGAACCGCTTCTCAGCGCGCCGCAAACCCCGACACACGGCACGCATGACCTGCCGCAGATCACAATGCGGCCCCACGTGGAGCTGGGGGGCAAAGCGGACCTCGATGTAGCGCACGCCCTCGCGTTGGTTGTCCTCCGCGAGCTCATACGCCGCGCGCTCGAGAGCTTCTGGAGTGGACAACGAAGCAACCGTGTACTCGAAGCCTTTGAGGTACTCTGGCAGGTTCGTGTAGGCCCGTTTAAACACCAAGTCTCGCAGGCCGCTCTCAGACGAGGAGGGCAACGCCACGTGATGCTCTCGGGCGAGTTCGATCAACGTCGACAGTCGCAAACTCCCGTCGAGATGCACGTGCAAGTCGGTCTTGGGCAAACGGGCGATGAGGTCGTCGTCGATACCAGCGTGCATCGGTCAAAGAGCTTCTGAGTGTAGCGCGCGAGCGGCCTCTAGCAACGCAAGCACCCGCCGCCCCACGCCACGTTCGAATCGGGCCGAGTGGGTATCAACCGCGCGGGGACTCGGATATCGTCCGCAGCCCCAACCGATGCCAGACGCGATCATCTTTGACATGGACGGCGTGTTGGTCGACTCGGAGCCGCTTTGGCGGCGAGCCGAAAAACAGGTCTTCGCCACCGAACGCATCGCGCTCACCGACGAGATGTGCATGCAGACCATGGGCTGGCGCCTGAGCGAGGTCGTCGTCCATTGGCTCGCCGTGTTCGATCGTCCCGTCGCTCGAGCCCCGTCCCTCGAGGCCGCGATTGTCGACGCGCTGTGCGATCTCGTCGGGCGCGAGGGGACGGCAATGCCCGGGGTGGAACAAGCTCTAGAGTTGGCCCGGCGTCGAAACGTCGCCGTCGCACTGGCCAGCTCCTCGGCCCAACGGATCATCGACACCGTGCTTGAGCGTCTGAACTTGAACGAAGCCTTCGATGCGGTGTGCTCGGCTCAGTTTGAGCAACACGGCAAACCCCACCCCGCGGTCTACATGCGAGCGGCGGATGCGGTTGGCATCCCCGGACCGCGCTGCGCTGCGGTCGAGGACTCCGTGCCCGGGTTGATCTCGGCTTGCGCCGCCCGCATGCGCACCATCGCCGTCCCCGAGGCCCACGCCGCCGGCGATCCCCGGTACGCCATCGCCGACCTGCGCCTGGGCAGCCTCTTGGAGCTCACCGACGAGGTGCTCGACCACCTGGCGGGTATTGGAGCAAACTAGTCGGCCGCTTGCGCCGCGCGCGAAAGCAGCTTTCGCGAATAGCGACCCTCGGTCGAACGTTGGGACCTTCGCCTCGCCGCGCCCCGATCCCTCGTGCCTCGCCGCGTCCAGTTCCCCCTCGCGCAACGTTGCGAATACGCGCCCCATGCGCCGGCCCTCGTGCCCGGTTGCTTGCGCACTAGCGGCGTGCAACTCATCCACGCTGTGCGTCCCTCCAGAGCCTACCGCCGACCGGGCCCCCCCGTTCGGTGCCAGGTCGGCCGCCGCGGCTCGCGATTCGCTTGGTGCCTGCTCGCGACGCTGCTCGCCGCGTTGATGCCCGCGATCGTACACGCTGGCCCCAGCTGCCCGGACGGGCAAGTACGCCACCGCCACCGCGTCGTCCAGGGCGAGACCCTCAGCGGTGTCGCGCACACCTACGACACGAACGTCCGCGAGATTCGGCGCCAAAACCCGGGGCTCGACCCCAACATGATTCGCCCGGGACAAGAAATCCGGGTCTGTACGAAAAAGAGCAAAGCCCGAAAGCGGTCTTCGAAGAGCAAAACCTGTCGTCAGTCCAAGAAGGTCAAACACCGGGTCGAGTCCGGCGAAACGTTGTCGCGGATCGCCGAACGCTACGCCGTCTCCGAGCGCGACATTTTGGCCGACAACCCCGCGCTCAAGAACAACCCGAACAAGCTGCGTGCGGGCCAAACGCTGACGATCTGCGCCGATCCCCGGCGACAGCGAGGCAGTCGTGCGTGTGGCTACCGCATGCCGCTGTACGTGCATCGCGTCATCCCCGGGGAGTGGGCGTCGGAGATCGCCGGGCGCTACGGCGTGCGCCGCAAGGATCTCTACCGCCTCAACCCGAAGCTGAAGGCCAACCCCAACCTTATCCGTCCAGGCCAGAGGATCCGAGTTTGCCCTGAGATCGCGCCCCGCGAACGCGATCGATTCACGCACCGCGTACGCCAAGGCGAAAACCTCGGCAGCATCGCCAAAAAGTACGGACTCACCGTCCGTGAGCTCGAAAGCTACCAACAAGGCAAACTCGCCAACCGTGACACGTTGCGGGTGGGCCAAGAGTTGGTGGTGTGGCGCGACGGCCGACTTGTGGCGGGCTTTGGTGGGTTCGACGACGACACCGGCGTGCTGCGATCGGGCATGCAACTGCCCCCGGGTCGTGCGTACGTGATCAAACGACCGTCACTGGCCTACGGCACCAACCGGACCATTCGCCTGATTCAGCAAGCGACGCGGCAGTACACCCGGAAGAAGGGCGGCGGGCCCAAAGTCCACATCGGTGACATCAGCAAGAAAGGTGGCGGCAAGCTGCCACCTCACCGGTCGCACCAACACGGCCACGACGTCGACGTCGGGTATGTCCTCAAGGGCAACGTCGAGCTCGGCCGGCGCTTCCACTCCGCGTCCGCGCGCAATCTCGATGTCAAACGCACCTGGATCCTGCTCAAGGCCTTCCTCGACACGGACCAGATCCAATACATCTTCATGGACTATCGGCTGCAAAAACTCGTCTACGAACACGCCAAGAAGACTCGAGCCGTGAGCGCCGACACCCTCGACGAACTGTTCCAGTACCCGCGCGGCCGCCATCGCAGCCATGGCATCATTCGCCACTGGAAAGGTCACGTGAATCACTTTCACGTCCGCTTTCGGCGCTGACGCGGGCTCCGCCGACCGCGGGCGGGCCGGCCATCTCCGTGACAGCGGTCACGCAATCGACTCGACTCGACTCGCCTCCGGCTCGGCTTCTCCGTGATTCTGCGATCCAGCGGCCAGCCCACGGTCCTTCCGTGCGCCGCGCGCAAGGCACCCTCGGTGAGCCGATCGCTTCGTTTTGTGCCCGCGCTGCGACCCACACGTGTCCGAGGGTTGTCCAGATGGGATTGAGCGGACGCGCGACTTAGCGGATACTCGCGCGCTCCATGACCTCGCCGCGCAGGCCCATCTGGCCGTCATACGCCCTCCTTGTCTGCAGTTTTGGGGTGGGTGCCGCCTGCGAAGCGATCACCGACCCTGGATGCGCGACACTGTACTGCGACCAACAGGGGTTCCAGGTCGATGTGGCCACCAGCGACGTGCAAGGCGGACTCCCTCGTGCCCGCTACGAGGTCCACGTGGAGGCGGATGGTCACGTCCTCACTGCAGACTGCGACCTCGAGCAAGTGAGTAGCTGCAAACTCGATCTCGAGCCGGCGCGCTACGACGATGACGATGACGATGATGACGATGACGATGACGATGACGATGACGATGACGATGACGATGACGACGATGATGGCGCTGAGATGCCCCCCATCACCGGCCGCCTACGCTACCTTTCAGAAACCAGTCGACTCCGCGTTGAGCTGGTGTCCTACTTTGATCGGACGGAGCTTGGCTCTCGCGGGGGACCGCGCGTGGCAGAGGTGGAGATCCGCGATGAAGACGGGGTCGTGGTCGAAGAGACCTTCGAGCCGGCGTACTCGCGCACGACCCCGGCCGGAGACGGTTGCGGGTACTGTGAGCACGCCCGGCTCGTGACGACCCTCGCGTCTCGCTAGTCCGTCGCACGCCATTTGTCCGGCGGCGAACTCCTGCAGCCCGGCGGCGTGCGACGACCGAGCCGCCGCACTGCGTCGCGACATCGCGGACGAGGGCGCTGCGAGTCCAGCGGCTCAAGTGAGCATTCAATTCGACGATGCGGTTTCCTTGGCGCGCTCGTTGGCCTGCTCGTTGTGCCAGCGCTTCATCTTGCGCTTGATCATCTCCTTTTTGACCATGCCGACCATGTCGTACATGAGCTTGCCGTTGAGATGATCGGTCTCGTGCTGCAGGGCCCGGCCGAACAACCCCTCGCCCTCCGCCTCGAAGCGCTGGCCTTCGAGGTTCGTGGCATGCACTTTGGCCCAGCGTGGACGCTTCACCTCGATGAAGACGTCCGGAAAGCTCAAGCAGCCTTCGTCGCTGACTTCGTCCCCGCGCCCAGTCTCCACGACCTCGGGATTGATGAAGACCAGTGGATCGGCCTGTTCGTCGCCGGTCGCGACGCGTCCGTCGATGATGAAGATGCGTTCGGGGCGACCGACCTGAATCGCCGCGATTCCCGCGGCATTCAGCGCGTACATCGTGTCGGTCATGTCGCGTACGAGTTCACGAATGCCGTCATCGATATCTTGGACGTCGGTGCAAGGAGCTCGCAGGCGAGGATCGGGGAACTTGACGACTTCCAAGACAGCCATAGCGCGTTGAAACCTCAGTAGCCGAGGGTAGCCCGTTCGTCTACCCGGTGCTAGCGTGCGACCCCGCAGCACCGGCGGCGGCCGCACCCAAGTAAAGCCGCGTTGTCGGCCCCCGCGCCTCGTGAGCCAGCATGTCTAAGACCAGCCTTGAGGACGTCCGCGCAGCCCTCAGCCAAGTGCGCGATCCAGCCATCGACCGTGAACTCGGAGCCGGCGGGCAGCTGACCGACGTCGCCGTCGTGGATGAAGGCCACATCGACATCGGCATCAAGCTCATCTCCCCCGGCTACCCGCTACGCGAGGCGCTCGAACAACGCGTTGCGGCGGCACTTAAGCCCTTCGGACTCACGCCGAGTATCACGTACTCGCTGGACATTCCCCACCGGCCGGCTCGGCAAGACCTCAACCGGCTGCCGGGGGTTAAGAACGTGCTTGCCGTGGCCGCGGGCAAAGGTGGTGTCGGCAAAAGCACCACGTCCGTGAATCTCGCGTTGGCTCTGCGCTCGCTTGGGGCCCGCGTCGGCTTGCTCGATGCGGATATCTACGGCCCCAGCCTGCCCAAGATGCTCGGGCGCGCGGATTCACCGTGCGACGCGTCGACGGAGAAAGGGCACATCACCCCGGCGATTTACCGCGGGATGCCGGTGATGAGTGTCGACTTCTTCGTCGAGTCCGGGAAAGCCGTGGTTTGGCGCGGACCGATGATCCACAAGCTGCTCACCCAGTTTCTCGAGGACGTCCGGTGGGGCGAGCTCGACTACCTGGTCGTCGACTTGCCCCCGGGAACCGGCGACGCCCAGCTCTCATTGGGTCAACTGATCCCGATTACGGGCGCCGTGATGGTGACCACGCCGCAAGAGGTCGCGTTGCTCGACGTGCGCAAGGCGGTGGACATGTTCAAAACCCTCGAGGTGCCCGTGCTCGGCGTGCTCGAAAACATGAGCTACTACCAATGCCCGGCTTGCGGCCACCATGACTCGATCTTCGCGTCGGGCGGAGGTCAGCGTTTGGCGGACGAACTCGAGATTCAACTGCTCGGTAAGATTCCCATCGACACCCGGATCAGTCACGGCGGAGAGACCGGCGTGCCCGTCGTCGAAGCCAACCCGCACAACACTATCTCCGCCGCGTTTTGCGAGGCCGCTGCTACCGCCGCGCTGGAACTGGCCAAACGCAGCTCCACCGGTCCGCGCCGCAGCACCAAGCTGCGCATGGTCTAGGACACGACGACTCGAGCGCCGGCGGCCCGGCCCCGGCCCGAGTCTCGCCGCGCCTGCGCTGCAGGCGTTGGCGTGACCGCGGCCAACGAGCGCGACCCGGCCAGATCCCGCCGGGCCGCCGGGTCCTGCCGAGGACCGAGGACGATCCAGAGCGGGCCGTGCCGGCCGACGGAGGGGCCGTCGTCATCGAGAGTAGGTGACTGCGATGCTCTAGTGGGCCGTGTCAGCCGACAATAGACCGTCGCCATCGAGCGTGCGCAACCACAACGCGGTACGCCTGGTCAGTAGCGCGACGCGCTCGCCAAGCGAGCCGGCCTCGAGGCAAGACTGCTGGAAGTCGAGCATCGGGCAGGAACGACACCCGATGGCCTCACCACGCGAGGCCTCAACCGCCTGAAGAACCTCGATGTTCGGGAGGAGAGCGGTCAACGCGTAGATCGAGACCCGCCGATCGTCGATGCGCAGCACCGAGTCGATCAGGTCGCGTTCCTCATCGTGGAACGCCATCGCCATGCGCTCGACTTGCGCCAACATCTGGTCAAACTGATCGCCATCAAACGTAGGTGGTTCCGGCAGCACTTCTACCCTCACCTCACGGAAACGGTGGGAGGGAACCAGCTCCTGGATCTCTCGCACGCGCCCCAGTCCTTTGAGTTGAATGAGTCGTCGGCCATCGGAAAGCCGGTGATGCGCCACCAGGCGGCCCAGACCGAACACCCGCTCGAACGGCGGGCGGTTGCGGCTCGCATCCTCGGGTCGGACGAGCAGCGGCACCCCAATGTGCTGGCCCCCGTCGAGCACATGGTCGACGAGCTCGATGTAGCGCTCCTCGAACACGTTCAGCGGCAGGATCATCCCGGGAAAAAACACGACGTTAGGTAACGGGAAGATCGGCAGCGCTGCCAGGACGTCTGGGGTTGGCGCATCGTCGTGGTCGAGCATGGCGACGACCTCAGCCTAGTGGCGATCATTGGTGCTGGCGAGCACTTTGTGCACGCCAATACCTCGTCGTTTCGGAGCCACATGCGCCGGACTTGCGCAGCGCGGCGGACTATGTCACCCGCTGGCGGGCAGCCGTTTGCGCTAGCGCAGCGGCCACTTCAGCCCGGACCACCAACGCGCCGCCGTGGATCCGAGTCTCGCGGAGTTCCCGACACGGGACGCGCCGTCGCGACCGACCCCGTGAGCGCGAATCGCCGCTCAACGGGGGCGTTCGTACCAACCTCGGAGTGTGATCGCGCGAATCGTGGGCAGCGGCACCAACTCGGCGGCCCCGTCAACCGACGAGCGAGGCACGTGCAAATTCGCGATCGAGCGCTTCGCCAGCCGAAACGGGCCCGGCTACCGAAGCATCGTTGGGCTAGGCTCTAGGCTCGGCCGCGCAGCTGCCCTTGCAGATCGGCCCGCGTACGCAACTCGCCGCGATACGAGGACGTGACGACCCGGGCGTCGTGCTTGTCGTCCGGGACGGTCAGACAAGTGTGCGTGCCTTCAATGATGCACGCCGAACCGCGAGCGTCGAGATGAGACATCAGCGCGTCCGCCACGTCGTTGCACACCCGCTCTTGCAGCGTAAGACGTCGCGTGAAGCAGTGCACAAGGTCGGCGAGCCGACCAAAGCCCAGCAACTGCGTCCCCGGCAGGTACGCCACCGTGGCCTGTCCCATCCACGGCATGAGGTGGTGGGGACACATCCCGTGGCAGGGGATGTTGCGCACGACAACGAACTCCGTCGGTGCCTCGCCCGTGACGGGGTCACCCAGAATTGCCGCCGGGTCGGCTTGATAGCCTGTCAACACGTCGGAGAGCCACAGCGCGGCGACGCGTTGCGGCGTGCCCACAAAGTCTTTGTGCTCCAGATCGACGCCGCAGGCCCGCAACCATTCGGTCACGGCCGCCTCTAACGCGCGGCGACGCGGATCCACGGGTAAGGTCGAGGATGGCGACATAAGCTTGGAGACAGGCCCCAAGGGGATAGTGCGCTCTGGCCTCAGCTTTGACAAGAACTCAAGGCGAGTCAGGCTCGACCCGCCGGCCGCGTCCGCGCGACGTGTCGTGCGGTACTCTGTGGTCGTGCCCGCAGCGCTGTCACAACCAAAGAAACGCGTGGCGTTGGTCACCGGCGGGGCCGTTCGCGTGGGGCGAGCCATCGTCGAGCACCTCGTGACCGCTGACTACGCGGTATGGGTCCACTGTTATCGATCGGTTCAAGCGGCGCACGAACTAGCCGTGACCCTCGGCGACGCGTGTCGTGGGGTGATCACGGCGGACTTGGGCGACGACGAGGCCCGCAGCCGACTTTGCGCTCAGGTCCTCGCCGACAACGGCGAACTCGACTTGTTGGTCAACAACGCGGCGAGCTTCGAGGCCGGACCGGTCCAGCTGCGTCAGGACGCCGACCTGCGGCGAGTGCTGGAGACGAACCTCGTCGCACCGATCGGCCTCGCCCGTCGTCTCGCCGCAACGTTGGCCCGTCGCCGCGGGTGCATCGTCAACATCAACGACGCGGCCGGCTACCACCCGTGGCGCGAGTACCTGGACCACTGCACCGCCAAAGCGGGGCTGCTCATGGCCACCCGAGCGTTGGCTCTCGAGCTGGCGCCACAGGTCAGAGTGAACGGCGTGGCGCCCGGCACGGTCGCCTGGCCGACCAGCCCCGAGTATGGGCCGGGCTCACCGCGCCGCGCCGCGGTGCTCCGCCGCATCCCGTTGGGCCAGATCGGTCAACCGGCGGACATCGCCCGGGCCGTGCTGTTCTTGGCCGACGAGCCCCACATCACCGGCCAAACGCTACCGGTCGATGGCGGGACGCTGGCGGCCTGCGGACGGTGATGCCGGCCACGACGCCACTGCACCGCCTCCTCGACAACTCGCGACGCATCGGGCCGCCGCCCGCGACGACGACGACGACGCCCGCGCCAGGCGACCCGCCCCGGCCTCGAGCTCGGTCCCGCTCGACCCGGCCATGGACTCGCGCGCGGTGCGAGTCGCGGCGCCAAGCCCCATCCGTGCACTTGACCGCGCGCGCAGACACCGTATAAGTTGCGCCGCCTCATGACCGGTCAACGACCCGCCGCCTCCTCCGAAGAAGCCGAGCAGCCCGTATTTCGCGTGCAAAACGAGCACGTACCCGTTCTCGGCCGACCGCTGGAGGTCAAAGTCGACGAACGCGGCGTCGAGCGAGCCATTCGCAAGCTCCGTCGATTGATCGCCGGTGAGGGTGTGCTGCGCGAGATCAAACACCGCCGGCATCACGAAAAGCCGAGCATCAAGCTCAAGCGCAAGACTCGCGAGGCCGAGCGCCGTCGCAAGCGTCGTCAGAAAAAGGCGCGCACGGTCGGTGACTTCACGCCGCGCGAACGCGGCACCGCCGAGTAGTTCCAGCGACGGGTCCGCCGTCCGTCCGGCCCATGCCGAAGGCAGCCATCGTGGCTGCCTTTTTTGCGTGGACACGGTCGATCGCCCAGTCTGCACCGGCATGCCTCGTCGGAACACACAACGGCGGCGTCGCTGGTTTGGCCGACGTCGTTGGCTGGGCAGCGCGCTGGTGGTCGCCGCCGTGATCGCCCACGCGCAATGTGCCGACGAGATCAAAGATCGGCTGGGACTCGGCAGTGAGTACATCCCCGACAAAGATGGCCACCTGCGGATCGCCACCTGGAACCTTGGCAACTTCCCCCGCAAGACCCAAGACTTGGAGCGCATCGCCGAGTGGGTCGAACGTATCGATCCCGACGTCCTCGCGCTGCAAGAGATCCGCGATGCCGAAAAACTAGAGCAATTGCTTCCCGAGTGGGACGGAGCCATCTCCGAACGCGGAGGTCGCGGTCACCAGCGAGTCGCCGTGATGTGGCGACCCGAGCGGATCTCGCAGGTGGGAGGTCCGCGCGAATACGACCAGGTCTCGCTACATGGACGGGTGCGCCCAGCGCTGTCGGTTTACCTCCGCGCGGGCGCCGACGGGCCTGACTTCCACGTCGTGGTGGTCCATCTCAAAGCCAAGCCGGAAGGTTACGCCCAACGGCGCCAGCAGTGGCCCGAGCTGGTCCGCATCGTCGAATCGCTGGGCGATGACCCCCACGAGGGCGACTCCGATGTCGTCGTGCTTGGCGACTTCAACGTGACCGGCGATGCCGATCGTCAGCCGGTGAAAGAACTGGCCGAGCTCGGCTCCGCGTTTGGGCCACTGAACGTGACCCAAGTCCCCCCGCGTCGTCCGTGCTCGTGTTACTGGGACGGCGAACGCCGCGACGCGATCAAAGAGCCATCACTGCTCGATCTGGTGTGGATCCGAGATCTCGCTGAGGCACGCCCATCGGAGCTTTCGACCCGCGCATTCGCGCACTGTGGACGCCATGCGTGTGAACCCCTTCGATCCACGCGTCATCATCCCGATCCCGACTACGCGCGGGTCAGCGATCATTGCCCCGTCGCCGTCGACCTGCGCTGGGGTACCGACGACGACTGAGGCCGAGATCACTCGGACATCGCTGTCAGATCTGGCGCGCTCGTGATCGACCCCACGGTTCCGCCACGGGTCGAAGGACTGCGCCGACGCGCGGTCGACGAAGATTGCACGACCCAAGTCCCCGTGGGATCCTCCGCCCCGCGATGCAGCCGCGGAACTGACACACCACCGCGAGATCACCGAGGCGGCCCATCCGTTCCAGCCTCCGGGCAACTTGCCCGCGAAAACGACATCAGGAGACTTTCAAACATGAACTTGAACACGAAACGTGGCCTTAGCCTGCTTTGTATTGGACTGTTTTCGGCGACCGTGCCGGTGGCGTGTGACGACGGAGGAGACGGGGACGGCAACGGCGGCGGCGGGTTGCTGGGCAGCCTCCGCGAACAATGCGGGCTGACGTGTGCCGCCGAGGGCATTGTCGAAGGCAACGCCAGCATTTCGGGCGTGGCGAGCATCGACGCCTTCTTCTCTTCGGTGATCACGGTGCGCGACACGGCCCTCAACGCAAGCGCCTCGATGAAGGTGGAGCTCGAGGGGATCGCGGCCTCGATCGGAATCGAAGGCACGGCGGACATGAGCGTGAGCGAACTCGCGGCGGCGATCGAGGCCAACATGGGGGCGCACATCGCCGCGTACGCCGAGGGCGGAATCGAGGTCATGTACGACCCCGCGAAGTGCGAGGCGAACCTCGATGTCGCCGTGGAAGCGACGGCGGACTGTGACGTCACCGTCGATCCCGGCATGGTCTCGGCGTCGTGCCAAGGGACGTGCGAGATCGATGTCGCGGCGCAAGCCGACTGCATGGCCCAAGGCACGCTCAAGTGTGAGGGCCAAGCCCCGAACTTCGATTGTGAGGGCACCTGCACGGGCTCGTGTCAGCTCGAAGCCGCGGCCGCCTGCTCCGGATCCTGCAACGGATCGTGTGAGGGCACGTGTACCGCTTGTGCTGGTGGCGCGTGCGAAACCGACGACGCCGGCGTGGTGACGAACTGCGCCGGTTCGTGTGAGGGCTCGTGTACCGGCGAGTGCAAGCTCGAAGCCAGTGCGCAATGCGAGGGTCGCTGTGAAGGCAGCTGCGAGTACACGCCCGCAAGCGGGAGCTGCGAAGCCAACGCCACCGCCAAGTGTGAAGCCTCTGCAGAAGCCAATGTCGATTGCAAAGGTTCGTGCGAAGGCGAAGTCGTGCCGCCCAGCGCATCGGCCGAGTGCGAAGCCGCGGTCGAGGCCAAAGCGTCAGCCAGTGTCGAGTGCACCCCGCCGTCGCTGCGCGTGGACTTCCAGTTCCGGTCCGACCTCGACGCCAACGCCAAAGCCGAGTTCAAGGCCTGGCTGGAGAACTTCAAAGCTCGCTTCGCGGCGATCGTGGCGATCAACGCCAAACTGGTGGGTCCAAGTGTCGAAGGAGACGGCGGTCTCCAACTCGCGATCACCAACCTCGGTTCGGCCGCGGGCGATGCTGTCAACGGCGCGGTAACGGCTGCCGCCGACGCAGCGGCCAGCGGCGATCTCAAGGTCATTGTCGGCCTCGAATGCGCCTCGAAGGAGCTCGGAAACGTCGGCACTGCCCTCGGCGCCGCGACCAGTGAGCTCCAAGCGAGCGCCAGTGCGTTCGTCACCGTCGCCGGCTCGGTGTCCGCCCGCCGCACGCGGTAAACCGCGATCTCGCGATCGCATCCCACTCGCGCCGCCGCGGGTGGACGCATCGGCTGCGTGCCTCCGGGTGCGCAGCCGATGTCGTTTGTTCACGTCACCGTGACGTCACGGCAGCGCTCCGCGAGGCCACACGATCGCGCTGCCTACGCTGACACAACCTCGCGGACGCCGGACCGGGCGAATCCATCACCGGCAACTGCGAGCTCGCGCGCTGCCCCGCGATGGTTTTGTGAGATCCTCAGCGACATGTTCTCCAACCGTCGCGCGAAGATCCTGTGCACGCTCGGGCCCGCGAGTCACACCACGGAAATCGTCGACCAGCTCATCGCGGCGGGGATGAACGCGGTGCGGCTCAATTGCTCGCACGGCGACCACGAAAGCCTCGCGCGAACCTATAATCTCGTTCGCGAGCGTTCGGCCGCGCACGGCAAATCGATCGCCATCTTGGCCGATCTGCAAGGGCCGAAGATCCGGGTGGGAGCGATTCCCGATCCCGGATTCGAGTTGCGCGTGGGCGAGCCGCTGGTGCTCAGTACCAATCCGGAGGCGACCATCCGTGAGGGTTTTGTGACGGTCGACTACGCGGACTTGGCCCGCGAAGTGGAGATCGGCCAGCGCGTGCTGTTGGACGACGGGACCCTCGAGCTCAAGGTGGTGACAGTCGAAGGGGATGAGGTGCACACCGAAGTCGTCGTCGGAGGTCGGCTCAAGTCCCGCAAGGGCGTGAATCTGCCCGAGAGCAAGCTGACGCTGCCGGCTCTGACCGACAAGGACCGCCGCGATCTACGGTTTGTGCTCGAACTCGGGGTGGACTTCATCGCCTTGTCGTTCGTCCGGCGGCCCAGCGATCTCGAAGAAGCTCGCGACATGATGCGCGAGGCCGGCCGGCCCGTCCCACTGATCGCCAAGATCGAGATGCCGGAGGCGGTCGAGAACCTGCGCGAGATTGTCGAGTGCGCCGACGGGTTGATGGTGGCCCGAGGCGACTTGGGGGTCGAGATGGGCCCCGAGGAAGTCCCCATGGTGCAAAAGCGGGCTATCGAGTACTGCAACCAGCGTGGCACCGTGGTCATCACCGCCACCCAGATGCTTGACTCGATGATTCGTTCGCCCACCCCGACGCGCGCGGAGGCTTCAGACGTAGCCAACGCCGTGTTGGACGGGACCGACACCGTCATGCTCTCCGGCGAGACCGCGACGGGAGCCTATCCGGTGCAGACCGTGCGTACGATGGATCGCATCATTCGCCGCACGGAGCTCGCCGAACGGTTTTGGCGAGATCCGCCGAAGGACATGAACCTCGGCAGCACCACCAACGCCATCGCCAACGCCGCGGTGGCGAGCACGCGCAGCTGGCCCGATACCAAAGCCATCGTCACCTACACCGGAAGCGGCGGCATCGCCCGGCTGGTCAGCGAATACCGCCCGAAAGTCCCGATCTACGCGTTCACCCCCGAGCCGCGGACCTATCGCAGCTTGGCGCTGTACTGGGGCGTCATCCCCGTGCTGTTCCAGCCGACATCGTTCGACGGGGACTCGATCTTCATCGATATCGATCGCGCCATCGTCGAACGCGGACTCCTGCGTCGAGACGACCGCGTCGTCATCGCGCTGGGCTGGCCGGTCAAGGCCCACCGCTCGGTCAACCTCCTCAAACTCCACAACGTCGGAGAGACCTTGCCTCCCCCGGTCACCCCGTGATACCAACCGCATGCCTCAACCACGCGAGGGTGGCGGAATTGGCAGACGCGCCAGACTAAGGATCTGGTGGGGGAAACCCTGTGAGGGTTCGAGTCCCTCCCTTCGCACCGCTGGCAAAGCCGCAGTTCGAGACTGCGGCTTTTTTTTGCCCTTCTCCGACGACCGGCGCGGCCGACGGCGACCCGATCGCCGAAACACCGCCACGACAGCGGCGTTGAGAATTCGCAACATGACTTCAAGACGCATGCAGCGAGCTCGCCTCGCGCTGGGCCTGAGCGTATGGGCCCACGCGAGCGCGTGTGGCCTCTACTTCGTCAAACCGAAACCCGCGCCAGCGCAGGCCGTGGCCACAGCGGCGGATTTCACGCTGCTCGACCAGAACGGCGCGCCGGTCTCGCTCACCACTCTCCGCGCGCAAGGCAAGCCGGTCGTCGTGCTGTTCTACCGCGGCTTTTGGTGATCCCACTGTCGTCGCCAGCTCGGGCAGCTGGCCGACGCCGCGGCGGAGTTCGACGCGCGCGGCGTAAGCCTAGTGGCGATCAGTGCCGACGAATCCGGGGACTCGCAGGACCTCGCCGCGCAACTAGGCGGCGCTTTCCCGCTCCTCAGCGACGCGGATCTTGCCGTCGCGAGTGCCTACGGCGTCGCCAGCAAGCACGAAGAGATCGCGGTACCGGCCGTGTTCCTCGTCGAGCCGGACGGGCGGATTCGGTGGCACGAGATCGGTGACACCATCATGGATCGCGTCAAGCCCGAAGACATCCTTCGGCGGCTCGACGAGCAATAGCCCAGCTGGCCGTGTTCGGCCCGGCCAGACGCGTGGCCAACGACCTCGCCAAACACGGGAGACGACAAGGCAGCCGCTCAATGGGACGCGGGTGCCGGATGCTGACCCGTGCTGCGCAGCACGTCGGCAAACGCCGCCAGCCCGAACGACGCACCGGCGTCGACGAAACGCCGACGGTGCCAAAAATCTCTTGGATCCTCGTGCAACGTCAGCGTCGGGCGGCCTTGCTCGTCCTCGCCTCGCGTCAACGAGGTTCGCTCTCTCTCATCATGCTCGAGAAACCACAGGTGCAAGGACTTCGCGCCGAGCTGGTAGGTGAACGCCTCGGTGGTCCAGTCGTCGAAGTCGCCTTGGTGGTACCAACCGATCCCGCGACCGTCGATACCCGCCGCATTGAACTGGTACATGTGAAACTCAGCTCCGCCGGTGGCGAAGTTGCGATGATCGATCCAGATCCGTCCCGCGACCGGAGACGCGGCCGCGTCCGCGTCAACGATCGCCGTCTCGCAGACGGCCAACTCGCGACTCGGCCCGTCGAATGTGGCACCGGGCGCGCGCTCGCGGTAGCGAGCCCCGGGCTCGCGAGGGTCGTCCGCCAGCTGCAGCCAACGTCGCCCACGGGCGTCTCGCTGGACGACCAACTGCGTCTGGTGCCGCTGGCCCGTTTTGCGGAACCGCAACGCCAACGTATCGCCATCGACCTCGTAGTCGAAGCTATGCGTGTTCGTCAGGCCTTGTCGCCCGTACCGGTAAAGCCCCTGTCCGTTGCCATGAAAGTAGTAAAAGCGCACCGGATCGCCGACCGAGCCCAGCTCGTAGCGACTCCACACGCCGACCAACGGGGCGGATTGCGGGGCATCGAGACCGCGAGCCCCCGGCGAGCAGCTCTCGGACGCGGACGGTGCGTGCGTCCCCTCCGTCGGGGCGTCGATGAGACGAGGAATTTCGATCTCGCCGGCGAGCAAGAGCAGTCCGACTAACATCGAAGCGGCAAAACACGGGGTCCATGCGGCGCGCGTCATCATCGGCGATCATACGTCACCGCGATTGCGGTGGCATCCGCGCTACGCCACCATGCCGGCTGCCCATGCGTTTCGTGCTCGCCTCTGGTTCTCCCCGCCGCGCGCAGTTGCTCGCCAGTGCCGGCCTGACGCCGTCGATCGTGCCCGCACGAGACCTCGACGAAAGCTGGCGACCACCGGAGTCGCCGGTGGCCTACACGCGCCGCCTCGCCGAGGAAAAAGGCGTGGCGGTCGCCGCTACGGTTGACGAGCCAGCCGTGCTCCTCGCCGCGGACACCACCGTCTGGTTCCAAGATGAACCGATCGGCAAACCGCGAGACCGCGCGCACGCTCACGCGATGCTCTCGCAGCTGACCGCCGGCACGCCCCACCGGGTCACCACGGCCTGCGCTGTGCTGGCGCCGGACCGGAAGACAGCGGTCATCGACGTCACGACCACCGTCAGCATGCGACGGGTCCCGCCAGCAGAGCTGCAGCGCTACCTCGATGGCGAAGAATGGACCGACAAGGCCGGCGGCTACGCCATTCAGGGCGGCGCCGCGAGCTTCGTGACTCGGATCGATGGCTCATACACCAACGTGGTCGGTCTCCCACTCGCCGAGGTCATCGAGCTGCTCGCCGCCCGAGGTATCGTGGGATGAACCCGTTGGCCGAACGCATCGATGCGGTCCTGGCGCGAATCGACGACGCGGTGACCCGGCGCGGACCTGGGCCCACGGTCGAACTGATTGCGGTGAGTAAGCGCCACGAGGTCGGCGCTATCTCGCAGGCCTACGCGCACGGGTTACGCAGTTTCGGGGAAAACTACGCGCAAGAGTTCGCCGCGAAGCACGACCAGTTCCATGCAGCCGAGGTCAGATGGCACTTCATCGGCGGTCTGCAGACGAATAAGGTCAAACTGGTCGTCGGTCGATCACTGATTCACACCGTGGATCGGCCGCGCCTGGTCCGCGCCATCGACAAACGGGCCGCGCAGCTCGGCATCAAACAGCCGGTACTACTCGAGGTCAACTTCGGTGAGCCGCAAAAGGCCGGGGTCTCACCCGACGAGGCGCCGTCGCTGCTCGACGAGGTCGACCAATGCGAGCATGTGACTTGCGAAGGGTTGATGACGATCCCGCCGGTCGGCCCCCCGGAACAGACGCGCCGGCACTTTGCGGCCCTCGCGAGCCTCCGTGAATCGCTGCGCGGCCAGCATCGCGCGATCGAGCTACCCGAGTTGTCGATGGGGATGAGCGCTGATTTCGAGGTCGCGATCGAAGAAGGCGCGACCCTTGTGCGCATCGGCACGGCGATTTTCGGCCCCCGGCCGAGCTGAGCAACACTCCACTGCCCCCGAAAGCGATCGGATAGCCGATCGAAACCGCCGGGCGCCGACGACACGGCTCGGTCCGATGTCCCAAAACCCCGACGGCCTCGGACCGGGGCGCTCTGATGGCCGCGCCAGTCCGTCGCGAAGCTCCATTTCCGGACTTGCATCAGCGCAGTTTCGGCCCGACGCGACGCCGAACCACCGCGACACGTCGATCATGCCCTCAGCGGAGACGACTGCTTGCCCCGCCGGCTTCCGCTTTCTAAGCTTGGCAAATCATGCTGCGCTTAGCTTGCCCTTCGTTGTACATCGGTTTGGCTTGTACGTTTGCCGGCGGTATCGCCTGTGGAACAAGCAGTTCGGATGACCCGAGTTCGTCGGACGCCGGTGATGGTGATGGCGATGGTGATGGCGATGGTGATGGCGATGGTGATGG
>QKPP01000226.1 GCA_006508105.1 Myxococcales bacterium FL481
CGGCCTCAGGTCTGTCAACCTGTGAACCGGGTGTGGCACGTGCGTGTCTCCGCACGATCGGGGGCTAGCACGGACTACGCCGATGTCACACAATCACACGCCCCGCGCGACGACTCGAACGCGGCATGAAGCCGTGACCGTTCGTTCCCGAGAATCCACCGCCGCCGAGACCGGTGCGCAGCCGTGTTCCGAGGGCGGCGCTCGCATTCCGTTTTCGGTTGGGCTGGCCGTGATGGCCGTGACGTTGTTTGCGACCTACCTCGCCACACTGTCGCCCGGGGTCACGCCGTCCGATGGGCCCGAGATCGCCACGGCGGTGGTCACCTTAGGGGTCATTCACCCCACAGGATATCCACTGTTCACGATGCTCGCGCATGCGTTCCTGCAGCTACCGCTGCCAGGGGAACCGGTGGTGCGCATCGAAGTTTTCAACAGCTTGTGGGGAACTGCAGCTGCGGTGTTCGTGGCGATGCTCGTCCGTCGTCTCGCGTTGTTTTCCCGCCCCGGGGAGGCCCCGCCGTGGCACCGACCAGCGGCGGCAGTCGCGACCGTCGACACTGTGGCGCTCATCGCCGGTTTCGCGCTCGGTATCGCACCGCTCTTGTGGGACCAGGTGCGGATTCCGGAGGTCTACGCGATGCACGCCGGCTTGGTGGCCGCCGCCATCTACGTTTGGGGGCGATTCGAGGTCACGCGCCGCGACCGGCTGATTGTGCTGGCCGCGGTCCCGATGGGCCTGGGGCTCGCGCATCACGTCACGATGGTCTACATGCTGCCAGCCGCGACGCTGATGCTGCTTTGGCGGCGTCCGCACCTGCTGTGGAACTGGGTCGCGTGGCCCGTGCGTTTCGTGGTGACTCGTGGCGCGGCCGCGAACGGCCGTAAGTGGCGCGGATGGTGGGTCGTGTGGTGCGGGATCGTCGTCGGCGGCTTGCCGCTTCTCTGCTACGCGTACTTCGTCTGGGCGAACGAGCACACTACCGGGGTCTCGTGGGGCGGGGTCAAGAACTGGAACGGCGTGTATGCCCACATGACGGGTCGGCAGTACCGCATGTTCATGAAGGGGCTGGAGTACGACGGGTTTTGGGGGCGCGTCGCCTCGTTGACCACATGGTTCAACCGACAGTTCAGGTGGTTTTCCGTGCTGCCGTGGCTAGCCGGCCTCCTGGTGGTCTGGCGCCGCTACCCCGGTTTTGGAGCGTTTCTCACCGCCTACCTACTGGCGAACATCTACCACGCTTGTCAGTACTCAGTAAGCGACTATCGCAATTACCACCTGCCGAGTGTTGTGGTGTGTGCGGTGTTGATCGGGGTCGGTGGTGCGTACTTATTCGCAGAACTGCCTCAGCGCTTCCGCGCGACGACCTCGAGCTGGCGGGCGTGGCTCCCAACCATCGGTCGCTGGCTCGCGATTGCCGCCGGGGTGACGGCCCTGGTGGCAGCCGCGCAGCGAGGAGGCAACCGACGGGACCGACCCGTACGGGGTGCAGCATACGCTGCGGCGGTGTCCGAAGAGGTCCCCGCGGGGGCCGTTTACCTCAGTCTCGGTGACGGGAACGTGTTCCCGATGTTTTACGAGCAACACGTGCGCGGCATGGGACGCGAGTTCGCCGTGGTCGACGTTCGCATGATGCACCGCACTTGGTACCGGCGGGGCTATCTTCTGCGGCGACACCCCGCCGCGTGCGACCCGCGAAGTCCCGACTACGTCAACGATTTGGGCCGCTGGTTCGAGGACTGCGGCACGTACGGCCAGCGCCTCGAGCACGAGTCCGGCGGGAGTTGGCTCAAGCTCGACGCGGGGAGGTCTCGAGGAGGTAAGCGGGTTGCCCGACGAGTGCCGCTCACACACCGTATTGTGACCGGCGGGAGCAAACAGTGCCAGGACGAGGCGTATCGCGGCGAGAACCGTGCGAAGTGCTTGTGCTGGGACTACAACGAATATCGGCGAGGGTTCGACCACGCCTGCGTTTTGTCGCCCGAGGAACAAGGTGTCGTGCGAATGCACAAACAGGCTATGTACGCGCATCGGGTCGTGGAAGACCACATCGATGAACGACCCGTGTACGAACTAGGCGTGTTCACGCGTTGGCTCGACGGCAAAAAGAACCCCCGCGATTGGAGCGGACCGGCGTACCAGCGGATCTCCGGCGACTATCATCTCATCAATCGAGGTCGCACGAACGAGATATTCCGATGGTCGGAGCTGGAGGACGCTCGGACCTGTGATGCCACAACCTTGGAAGCCCTGCCGGCGCGCCGGTACGGCCCCGTGCGTAAGAAGTCCGTTCCGGCCCGGTCTCGCGCCGAGTACCGACCGAATCCACGTCCGCAGCTACTCAAGCTCAGCTACCTCACGAAATCGAAGGAGGCGAGGGCCGACGACGGCATCCGGGAGTTCTCGCCGGGGGACGAGGCGTGGATGGAGTTCGGTTGGTTCGAACGCAACAAGTACAACGCCAAGCGTCGCGGCAAGTCGGGGGGGCGGTTGCGGCACGGGCTCAAAGTGTGTGTCTATGGTCCCGATGGAGCGTCGATCGTGCGCCACGTCGTGGTGACCGGGGGAAAACGCAAGCGCCTGGCGCTGTTGTCGGCCGAGGAGACGTCGACGCTTGCACCGGGTCGTTACACCGTGCAGGCGTGCACGACCGGACCTTTGCCAAAGAAAGCGGCGTTGAGTGAGGTCAACGACCGCGGGTGTGTGTTTCCCATGCTGGAGCACACGTTCGATGTCGTGACGGACTGAGTCTTGCCGCGGCAAGGCGATCACCGGGCCGAGCCGTTTGGTGGTGGACGGGTTCGACTCAGCGGGTCCCTGGGGCGAGTTGATGGCGAGTCCGGACGGTCTTTTGGTGACTGTGGTGCTGTATACCTACAGCGGCGTGTTCGCGCGCATGCCAAGCTCCGACCCCGTCAAACTCCAGCTCACCGTGCCGGTTTTGTACCGACTGATGCAGGGAGTCGCGGTGGTCGACGATGGCACCACGGACTCTTCCGCTTCACATCATTCCCAGTTCGGCAATCTCGATCTGGCTCTCTCTCCACAGGGAGACGCGATTACGTTCTCAGCCGTCCTGTCGCCGCAGCAAAGCCGTCGGTTGATCGACGGCGACTGGTAGGATCTTGGATGGACCGGTCGCCGCCGGCCCGTGGCACCGCGGCCCCCGCGGCGGCGTCGAAGTATGCATCCTCGACCCCGCACGATGGTGGAGGCGAGCGTGCGTTTGTCCGACGTCACCGACGTGGGCAGGACCACATCGTTTCGCTCGGCACCGAGCCCAGGGTTCAAGCAACCACAAACCCACGCGGCCGCTCAACGGCTCCGTGGGGTCATCAAGGAGCTTCAAAGCCGCGGATTCCGAGGTCGACGTCGGCCGGGACGGCTCCGCGCGAATCTGCGCGTCGTCGTCACGCCGCCGTCTCGTCCGTGAAAGTGCGGCTGGGCTGCTACCCGCGCTCGAGCGCACCGCCTCGCGGAGTTGACTAAGCATTCACTGCATGGCTCGTGCTTCATGCAGGTCGCGCGCAACCTCCACCTCGATGACGTGAGATACTGATGTTCTCGCCCAGGCACGGCCTCGGCCGCGTCCGTGCGGCTCGGCACGGGCGGATGGAAAGGTACGAACATGAAGTCAAGCGTCATCTGCTGTGGACTACTACTGGGATCAATCGCCGCCTGCGGCGGGGAGGAACCGTCGTCTGACCTGACAGACAGTTTAGCGCCGGGTGACCTCGATGA
>QKPP01000195.1:0-15744 GCA_006508105.1 Myxococcales bacterium FL481
GCTTCGATGATGCGAAAGCCGACATTGCCATTGAGTCGTTGCCGGCCTTCGTTGAAGACCAGCGTGGGGCTCACGGCAACGTTGTGTGCCGCAGCGAGATCGATATCCGCGCTCAGGGCCGCGAACGCTTCGCCGGATTCGATCGTGCGCTCGATGGCGCCTCGGTCGAGTTGGAGCTCCTCGGCCAACTCCAGTTGGCGAGAACGACACGAGACATCGATCGCGTCGACAAAAAACGCGGAGCGGAACCGCCAGATCGCCTCCGCAAACCGGGCCCGTCGGCGGGCGTCATCGGGCAGGGTGACAAACACCGCTCGCAAGAACAGATGAGGCGACATGGAGGACGAAGGCTGGACTGGCGCCCAGATGTCCGGATGAACAATGACGTGCTCGAAACGCGCGGCGACCTCTCGGACGTGGGCCGAGTAGGCCGAAGCGCCGCCTCGCTCCGCCCAGCGGGTCGCGATCTTCGTGCGCGTGTCGCCGAACACGTGGCAAAAATGGTAGTCCAGCTCCACTTGGTCGCCGAACTCGGCGCAGAGCTCGTTGATCCGGATCTGGGCGACGTACGCCCAGATGCAGAGTACATCGGAGAAGTGAGAGATCGCGATCGGCATCACGGCGATCATGCGCTGGTCAGCCAGACCGGCAAGCGTCGAAGCGCGAGCCGCTTCATGCCGTGTGCGCAGTCTTGGCGCGTTCCCGCCGGGGGTCCTGTGCGCGCTGCGCTGCGCCCGTCGAGCGGCGCACGAGCCTAGGGCGAGGCGGTCGGATATCGCCGCCAAAACTGGACCCGTCCCAATCGGACTCGCCGATCGCGGCGGTAGCCGTGGTGGCGAAGAAACGCCTTGAGCTCGGTGAACTCGCGGTGAGGCACCGTCGACCCGAAGACAAGGTACGCGGGACGGGTTCGCTCGAGGTCCTCGAGTACAAGCTCCGCGGCGGGTCCGGGGATGAAGCGGGTCTTTGTGCCAGGTCGTCGCCACGTGTTGTCGTTCGGTGGGGTGAGCAGCCCCAGTGATTTGTAGACCCGACTCCCGCTCATGCGGTCGGCCAGGGCGTACACTCCCCACAAATGCCAACCCCAGATCCAGATGCGGTCCTCGGGCTCGGTGTGCGTGGTCACGTGTGTCGCGATGATGCGTGCTCCCTGGTCCCGCGGGCGTGACCGGCTGTCTCGCACGTGGTCGATCCAGTAGATCTGTCGCACCACCAAGGTGACGAGCACGAGCGACGCGGCCACTCGCCACGCGCGACGTCGGGGCCACCCGGCTCCCAGGAGACCCCAGGGGGCCGCTGCGAGCAGAGCGATCGGGGCGGCGACGGGGAGATAGTAGCCTTTGTAGAATCGGAAGCCGACAAAAGCGCTGAGTAGGGCGCCCACAAGCCAGGCGCGAAGCCACGCCGCGTTGCGATCGCGGCCGAACCAGGCGAAGGCAGCCAGAGCCAGCGGGATCGTGAGCACGTGGGTCGTCGCCAGCGTGCCCTCCCACAGCTCGAGCGCAATTGGGTGATCGCGGGCCCCCACGTAGGCCGGTGCCCACGGGTTGAACAGGTACCCCAGCCAGAGGTCGGCGAGGTGTTCGTGCGCGAGATAGTGCAAGGAGATCGGGACGTGGGCGACGACGAAACCGGCGACGACGGCCACGACCCCGGGGGCGCGAGCACGGGTCCAGGCCCATCCCAACAACACGAGTAGTCCGACGCCGGCGGGACGCTTGCATAGCGTCGCAAGGCCGAGCAGCACGCCGGCCAGCAGCCACCAGCGTCGACCGCGGGTACGCACCGCGGCTTCGTAGCCTGTGAACATCGCCAGCAGTTGAGGAAGGGCGGCCCACGTGACGTAGTTGCCATCGAGGCTGTCGAGAAAGGCATCGTAGAGGCAGTAGATGGCGCCGGCGGTCAAGGCGGCTCGTGTGGTCCACAACCGACGGGCGAACGCTGTCAGCCCGATCAGGCCGGCAATGCCCCACAAGTTGGCGCATACCTGCAGCCGAGCGATGTCGCGGCCTTCGGGACCGGCAAATCCGGCCGCGGCCAAGTAGAAGCTCCCAGGAGCTTTGTACTCGACGGTATCGACGTACGGCAGCCCGCCGCGGACGAGCACCATGGCGTTGTACAAAATACCGCCGACGTCGTGCGAGCCGAAGCCGCCTTGGGTGAACCCGGGCTCGCGGATCCACACCGAGACCGCCACCAGTGCGGCGAGGCCCGCCGCGAAGATCCAGCGATCGCTAGGTATCGTCGCGCGGCGCATCGCCTCGTTCGGAAGGGGGGCTCGGGTTCGTGCGGCGAGTCGAGCGACCAGACGAGCGGCCCAGCCAAACCGCGCTACCGAGCATCACAAACCACATGGCGCCCACTCCCACCGCTGTGCCGCGGGAGCGCTTGCGGTCAAGCCCGATCATCCCCCACCAGTCCAGACGGGCTCGGCGGTAGGTTCGTCGGATGTCCAGCGTCTTGTCGGTGTAGCGCGTCCAAGGGGCGTGGGCCTCGGCTTGCTGCCAGTCGTGCTCAGCGGCCAGGCTGCGGGCGAGCCAAAGGTGGCCCTCGATCGGTTGGAACGCTGGCAGCCACAGTAGCGGGTACATGTCTTCGAAGCACGAGTCACAATGCCCCCGTCCGCGGGCGGGTAGTTTGGAGCCCGAGCGATCGGGATCTCCAAGCCAGTCGGTACGCGCGGCCTTGGCGATGCGAATGAAGTGGTCCCAGTAGAACAGGTTGCCGAGGATCTGCACGGCCACCCCCGCGGCCACACACGTCGAAAGGACGCACGCGGGGACCATTTGTGCGCGACGTGGCTGCGCCCACAGTCGATCGACCGCGGTCGCGAAGCCCAGCATCAGCACCGGCGTCGCGAACAGCCAGTAACGCGGTCCGAAGCACCATCCACCGCTCCAATTGAGATACCGCGTGTAGGTGAACATCACGGCCAGCGTTGGGAGCAGGACGAACGCGCTGTCGGTGCGGGCCGTTCTCCATTGCCACACCCAGCCGACCGCGGCGGCGACCAACGGGGGGCTGTACAAAAAGACGCTCTTGCCGGGCGAGGCCAGCAGTCCCCATGCGCCGAACCAGGGGCTTTCGCCGGCGATGTAGGCGAGCGTGTCCTCGTACCCGGTGGTCAGCGGGTTGCCCCAGCGCGCCGCGTTGTAGATCGCGAACAGGGCCACGAACGGTGCGAGGGCCAGCGAGGCGACCACCAGGTTGCGGCACCTCGCCCGGCGTGTCGTCGGCCCGTCCGCTCGCCAGGCCCACCAGGCCAACAGCGGCGCGAGGGCGAATCCGGCGACCGCGAACACCGGCTTGGTGTTGAACGCCAGGCCAAGCCACAGGCCGAGGCCGATCGCGTCTCGATGGCGATTGTATCGGTGCAACTGCAACCCATGCCACAACAAGGTGCTGTAGCAGGCGGCTTGCAGTGCTTCCGAATAAGAGTAGCGAGCGTACACCCACAGTCCGGTCGCCGTCGCAGTGACGGCGGCCGTGATCATGGCCGCTCGAGGCGACGCACCGAGCCGTCGACCGAGACGATCCGTCATGGCCACCGTCCACGCGCCCGCGAGCGCGGGGGCGAGGTGGCTACAAACCGGCCACCACAGCCCGCGATGGCGTGGCCACCACTCGCTGAGCCAGGCGTGCGCGGTGGCTCCAGGCACCTGAGCGAGGGACGGGAGAATTGGATACTGGGCGTACACCAAGCCGTCGGCGCCGCGATGGCTCATCGGGGGCCACTCGAAGGCGATGTCGATCGCGTGGCGCTCGATGAGCGCCACGGCGACCTCCCACATGACCTGGGCGTCTCCCCACGGGCGTTCACGGCTTCCGGTGAGGAGGTAGAACGCGAACGTGCCGACCACGAGGGCCACCAATCGCCTCCGTGGCTGCCTCTCGTCGACAAGAGCCTGCTCGGACGCCATGTTCGGGCAGCCTGGCAGATCGTGGGCGTTGTGTCGACGCGGCTCAGCCGGCGAGGGCGACGAGTCCCCGGCTCGCTAGTGGGTGGCTTGCTTGCTGGTTTGCCGAACTTCGAGAGCGGCGATGGCTTTGCGGGCGTGTCCCACTCCGTCTCGCCACTCCACGACCTGCGCCAGTCGTAGCGCTTCGCCGAAGCAACGTCGGGCGTCGGTCAGCTTGCCGCGAGAGGCTCGAAGGCGGGCCCGCTCGAGCAAAATCTCCGCTGTGGTGAGCCGATCTCCGAAGTAGCGGGCGTGCTCCAACGCACGAGCGAGGTGGGTCTCGGCCAGGGTCACCTGCGAGAGGTCTCGGAGTACCCACGCCATCTCGGTGTGGCACCGCAGGCGCCCGAGGTCATCGTCGAGACGCTCGGCTTGGTAGAGCGCATGCTCGCACCAGGTGCGGGCTTCACGGAGGCGTTTGGCGTCCCGGAGCAGCTGACACAACCGGAGCATGTAGCGCCACAGGCTCAACTTGGTTGCCGCGCGGGGGCCTTCCCCCATCGTACACATGTCGAGGCCCTCGACGAGCTCGCGCACCCCTTCGTCGTAGGCCCCGGCCAAACCGTAGCCGCGACCGAGTTCCGCGTAGACGGCCAAGATCGCCGCTTGATCGCCTTCCGAGATCAGGGGACTCAGCGCCGAATGAAAGGCTTCGATGGCCTCGCGGTGCTTTCCAGCTCGAAGCAGGGCCCGACCGAGCGAGCGGCGGGCGATGGCTTTTGTGCGGTTGTCGTGGGTTTCGGTGGCGAGGTTCTTCGCTGCGTTCACACGGTCGTGGTCGACGTGGGTGGCCCCCAACAGTTGGGCCAGCGCAGCGCGGAGCTGGGCGTCCGCGACCGGACGCCGCTCGCGGTCGAGGCCGTCGAGGAAGCGCAACGCGGTGCGGTAGAGCCCCAGTGCTTTGCGGTCGTCGAACAAGCGCACGGCCTGCTCCGCCGCCAGGCGCAACGCGTCGACCACATCCGGGGCGCGTCCGCGAATCGCGTGCATCGCTCGCGCGCTGGGAAGCCGGGCGGCTTCCCCTTGCGCCGCGGCGAGCCGGTGCAGTTCTTGCCTCCGTTGGGAGCCGCAGTCTTCGTAAGCGACGGTTCGGATCAGTCGATTGGGGAACTTTCGCTCGCCGGGAGCCGCGGACAGCAACAACCCCAGGCCGTGGAGTTCGTCGAGCGCTGCCCCGATGTCGATATCCGTGCGTTCCGAACGAACGAGCAGCTCGAGGTCGGCTTCCAACAGCCGTTCGCCCAAGACCGCCGCGACGGACAGCACGCTGCGGGCGGCGGGGTCGAGTACCTCGAATCGACGACGAACGAGCGCCGCGTCGGGCGCATGCCCGTCGGAAGGGAGGTCGAGGGCGTGCAACCACAACTCGAGCTCGAGCCGCAGTGGGGACAGCGGGGCCGAGCTCGACAACCGCTCCGGCAGACTCGAGCTGGGATTGAACTCGTCGATAATCGGCCGTGCGATGGCTTCGACGTCACCTGGATACAGCGGTGCGAGCTCTTCGACGGGGGCTTCGAGCCAGTCCAGGTCACATTCGGTGGTGCTGGCGAGCACGAAGACCGGGACCCCCACTTCGGTGTGGAGCAGTTGCTGCAGAACTTGGCGCGAGGCGGTGTCGTAGCGGTCGATATCGTCGAAAACCAGAAGCAGTGGCCGGCCGTGGCCGGCGCTACACAGCGCTTGCACCACGGCCGCGAAGCATTCTCGGCGGCGAACCGCGTACTCCGCGTGCGTCGCGGGGCCCTGGAGCTCAAACAGCTCGGCCAGACCGGGGAGCGCCTCGAAGCTCAGATCGATGAGGTTGCTCGCGCGCCCGAGGTCTTGCGTGGTCAAGTGAACGAGGTCGAGGTCGAGGACCGCAGCCACGAGTTGGCGAATCGGCCACAACGGAGGTGCCGAGCCTTGGGGTTCGCAGGCCGCCACCAACACTCGCCAGCCCAAACTGCGCCCCATCTCGGCCGCCTCCTCCAGCACGCGCGTGCGCCCCGTGCCCCGATCGCCGCGGATGAGCTGGCCGACGAGGCTGCGGGGCGGGCTCTCGAGTCGATCGCGGAGTCGGTGAATGATTCCCGCGCGACCGGTCAATGGCAACGGAAACGATCCGACGACCACCTCCGCCGTGCGCCCCGAGACCCCCGCCGCCGCATCACCGAGCTTGAGGGTGGGGTGAGTCGCCGACTCGCTCGGCCCTTCGATCTCGCGGGGCACCCCACAGGCCGGACAAAACCGAGCATCGACTCCCAGCGGGGCGTTGCACACGTGGCAGTGGCTGACTTGTTCGCCGAGGTCCCGGCTGGCCGCGATCAACGTCTCACGAAACTCAGCCGCGGAGCTGAAACGTTCGCGCGGGTCTTTCGAGAGCGCGCGCAAACAGATCTGCTCGAGCGCCCCGAGTGGCTGGCCGGCCAGTTCACTCGGTGCCGTCGGGGTCTCGTGGATGTGTTGATGCAGCACCTCGATGGGGGACTTGGCGCGAAACGGCACCCGCCCGGTGAGCATCTGGTACAAGATGACCCCGACCGAGTAGATATCCGAGCGGGCATCGAGCTGCGCCCCGCGGGCCTGCTCGGGCGACATGTACTCTGGCGTACCGAAGATCGTGCCTTGGTTGGTCAGTTGCGCGCGTTCAGGAGCCGCGCCGCTGTCCATCAACTTGGCGATACCGAAGTCGAGCACTTTGAGCAGCTCACCGTGCGTCCGAAGCTGCTGCAGCAGGATGTTCTCCGGCTTGAGGTCACGGTGGAGAATCGACAGCCCGTGGGCTTCTGTCAGCGCGGCTAGAATCTGCAGCGTCAGATCGACGATGCGCGTTCTCGCCAGCGGATATTCGCGTGAGATCGCGAACTCAAGAGAGTGGCCGTCGATGAGCTCCATCACCAGGTAGCTCAGCCCGTCGGTCGTGCGCCCGTAGTCGACGACCGAGACCACGTTGGGGTGGTTGAGACTGGCGGCGTTGTGGGCTTCGTTGGCGAACCGCGCGTGCGATTCCGGATCGTGAATCAGTTGCGCGTGCAAGATCTTCACGGCAAATGACTTGCGCAGGCTAAGTTGCTGGGCCCGATACACCCGTCCCATCGCACCTTCGCCGATCCGTTCGCGCAGGACGTAGCGGTCGTCGAGCGTCATGCCGAGGTACGGGTCGCCCTCGCACGGCTGCACGCCGGTGAGATCCGTCGCGCAGCTCGGACAAAACCGGTGGGTGCCGATGACCCGGGCTTGGCATCCGGGGCAGACTTTGTGGGCCGGGTCCTCCACGCTTGTAGTCCTACCTACTCCTACTCAGTCTTGCTAGCAACGGGACGCTGTCCGGCCGCCGCGGCCGACAACGGTGCTCAGCGCGCCGGTTTTTCGGCCGGTTTCCGGGCCCTCGCGGTGCAAGCGGGGACCGCCGGGCCGGTTGCCCCGGCCCCGCGCGCCGCAAAAAACCCCGTTGAGACCAGGGAACCGGCCTCATGTTGGCGTTTGAGTCGCGAGTCGATGGTCGTGCGTGCACGCCGGCGGCACGCATGCGATCGGCGTCACTCGCAGCACGCGCAGATTGACAGCGTTCGCGACGACACCCTATAACGCGCGCGATTGGCGAGCCCGACGTCGGGCTCATCCTCTTGGGGCGTCGGCAAGCGGCAAGCCATCGGTTTTTGGTACCGACATTCGTAGGTTCGAATCCTACCGCCCCAGCCACCGCATTCGTTTCCGGACGCCTAGCCGGGACTCGCCAACGCCTCTGGAGCAGGACACGTCGCCGTGAAAAAGACGCTCACCATCTTCGCCGGCGGATCGCACCCGGCGCTGGCCGACGAGGTTTGTACCTACGTCGGCACGACCCGTGGCGAGGCCCGCCTCTCCCGTTTCTCCGACGGCGAGCTGTTCGTGGAGATCGAGGAGAACGTGCGTGGGGTCAACTGCTTCATCCTGCAGAGCACCGCGTCCCCGCCCAACGACAACTTGATGGAGCTATTGATCATGATCGATGCCCTCAAGCGCGCGAGCGCCGGGAGCATCGTCGCCATCATGCCGTACTTCGGCTACGCGCGGCAGGATCGCAAGGTGAAGCCGCGCACGCCGATCACGGCCAAACTCGTGGCCGACATCCTGACGGCCGCCGGGGCGGATCGGGTGCTCTCGGTCGATCTCCACGCCGGGCAGATTCAAGGGTTTTTCGACATCCCGTTCGACCACCTGTACGCCACACCGGTTTTTCGCCAAGCGCTGCGTGAGGCGGGCTACGGAGGTGAGGACACGGTCGTGGTCTCACCGGATGCAGGGGGCGTGGAGCGAGCGCGGGCGTACTCGAAGTTTCTCGATTGTGGCCTGGCGATCATCGACAAGCGCCGCGATCAGCCGAACGTCAGCCGCGTGTTCCACGTGATCGGCGAGGTGAGGGGCAAACGGGCGATCCTAGTCGACGACATGATCGACACCGCGGGCACGCTGTGCAACGCGGCCGAGGCCGTGATGAGCGCAGGCGCGCTGTCGGTCTGCGCCGCGGCGACACATGGGGTTTTGTCGGGGCCCGCGATGGAGCGCCTACAAAAGTCGGTGCTCGAGCGGGTATGGGTGACCAATAGCATCGCGCAGTCCGAGCGGGCGCGTGAGTGGGATCGGCTGACCGTGCTCAGCTTGGGCGACTTGGTCGGCGAGGCCGTCAAACGCATTCACTACGGGGACTCGATCTCGAGCTTGTTTGTCTGAACGGGGGCGCACGGACGCCGCGTAATTTTGCCCTGGGTGGCGAGCCGGCCGACGATCCAATGGGGGATCCGAAGCGACAGGTACCTAGCCCAGTGGCGAGCCGGCCGCATCGCGGTCGTGGGCCGCAGGCGCGGCCAAGGAGCAATCGTAAGATGAGTACAACGACTGGACAACTTCGGGTCGAGCGACGTAGCGAGACCGGCAAGGGCGTGGCCCGCCGACTGCGGGCCCAAGGCCTGGTGCCCGCGGTACTTTACGGGGGCAAGCAGGACAACGAGAGCCTGACGGTCGATCCAGGTGAGTTGCGCAAGGCTCTCGACCCCGAGCTGCGGTTCAACACCTTTTTGCACCTCACGGTCACCGGCGGTGATCGGGACGAAGCCGTGGTGCCGGCGATCGTGGCGGCTCACCAAGTTCACCCGTTTCGTGACGACTTCGTGCACGTGGATTTCATGCGGGTCGATCCGGAGCAAGAGATCGTGACCTCCATCCCGGTGGAGTACGTGGGGCGGGCCGCCGGCGTGGTGCTCGGCGGCAAGTTGTTCACCCACCGCCGCACGGTCAAAATCGCCGTCAAGCCGGGCCTGGTCCCGGTCAAGTTGACCGTGGATGTCACGCCGCTCGAGTCCGGCAAGGGCATCCGAGTCCGCGATGTCACGCTCGAGAACACACGGTTCCTCGAGCGTGACAACGTATTGCTTGCGAACGTCGAAGCTCCACGGGCGGCGGCCGAACCGAAAGGCAAAGAGGGCAAGAAGTAGCCCGGGCATGCGATCGCGTCAGCGGGCTCAGGGGCGCCCGCTCGGCGCGGGTACGGTTGACCGCCGGGCTGCGGTGCACCGGCGGCGACGCGGTCAACTGGCTCGGTTCGCCACTCACTGGACCCCGATCGGCCGTTTCACTCGCGGCAGGCACCGATGGCTCACGAACATCCCTGGCTCGTCGTCGGACTGGGCAATCCCGGCTCGCGTTACGCGAAGAACCGCCACAATGTCGGTTTTCGTGCCGTCGACGCCTGGGTGCGCGCGCTCGATCCCGGCGTCATGTGGCGTGAGCGTTGGAACGCCCAAGCCGCAGCGATCAGTGGTAGCTTCGGCCGCTGCGTGGCCCTCCTGCCCCAAACGTTCATGAACGCCAGTGGCGACAGCGTGCGCCCGGCGGCTGCGTTTCATCGAGTGCCGCCCACCGGCGTGCTCGTCGTGCACGATGAGCTGGACTTCGCCTTCGGTCGCACCGCGATCAAGAGCGGCGGCGGGCATGGCGGGCACAATGGCTTGCGAGACATCGCGCTCAAGCTCGGCACGAGCGACTTTCACCGCTTGCGGGTGGGGATCGGCCGCCCCGTCCGAGGTGCGCCGCGATCGTGGGTGCTGGCCGACTTCGGCGCGCAAGAAGAAGCCGAGCTACCGGCGGTTTTCGACCGGGTCTCGGACATGATCACGGCTACGTTGGTCGACGGCCCGGCCGCGGCCATGAACCGCTTCAATTCCCCAACAAGTAAGAACTAGAGGACGACTACACCCGTGGACAACCAAACGCTCTTGTATCTCATACCCGCCAGCGGAGTGTTGGCGCTGATCTATTCGGTGCTGACCTCCGGATGGGTCCGTCGCCAAGACGAAGGCGACGACCGCATGAAGGGCATCGCGGGCTCCATTGCTCGGGGCGCGATGGCGTTTCTTAGCGCCGAGTACAAGATCCTCGGCATTTTCGTCGTCGCGGTCGCCATTTTGCTCGCCGGGACGGCCGACGACACCAGCTCGTCGCCGATGGTCGCGTTGTCGTTCGTGCTCGGGGCGGTGTGCTCCGGGCTTGCCGGCTTCATTGGGATGCGCGTGGCAACGCTGGCCAACGTTCGCACGGCGGCCGCGGCTCGCAGCGGGTTGCCGGGGGCGTTGACCGTCGCGTTTCGCGGCGGCTCGGTGATGGGGATGAGCGTGGTCGGCCTGGCGCTGCTCGGCCTCGGCACGCTCTTTACCTACTACCTTAGCTCGTTTGGTATCGACGTGAACTCGTCCACGCCCAACTCGGCCACGCTGACCCGGGTGATCAATGTGCTGGCCGGCTTTTCGATGGGAGCGTCGTCGATCGCTTTGTTCGCTCGCGTCGGCGGCGGCATCTACACCAAGGCCGCGGACGTGGGGGCGGACTTGGTCGGCAAGGTCGAAGCGGGCATTCCAGAGGACCACTTCCTCAACCCGGCCACCATCGCCGACAACGTGGGCGACAATGTGGGCGACGTGGCGGGTATGGGCGCCGACTTGTTCGAGTCCTACGTTGGGGCGATCTTGGGCGCGATGATTCTCGGCGCGGTGGCGGTGTCGGGCAGCGTGCAAGCGGTGATGATCCCCTTGGTCATCGCCGCCGTGGGCATCGTCGTGTCCATCGTCGGCACCAGCTTCGTGCGGACGAAAGAGGGCGGTAACCTGCAGTTGGCGTTGGACGGCGGCATGTTTGGCGCCGCCGCCATCATGATTCCGCTCAGCTATTTCATCATCGACCACTTCGTGCAATCGGCCCAGACCGCGGGCACGCCGATCTCGTTCGAAGCGGGCGAGAGCGTGTCGACGGTGGCGTTGATGGGCGCGATCGTGATCGGGCTCGTCTGTGGCGTGGCCATCGGCTTGGTGACCGGCTTCTACTGCTCCAAGAACAAGCGTCCCGTCGACTCGATCGTCGAGCAGTCGCAAACCGGCCCCGCGACCAACATCATCGCGGGCATCGGCGTTGGCTTCGAATCGACGGCCGTGCCGATCGCGTTGATCTGTCTCGCGATCTTCGTGGCCAACTACTTTGCGGGGCTGTACGGCGTGGCGCTCGCGGCCTTGGGCATGCTCTCGACGACCGGCATTCAGCTGGCGGTTGACGCCTACGGCCCGATCTCTGACAACGCCGGTGGCATCGCGGAGATGAGCGGGCTACCGCCGCAAGTCCGCGAGCGTACGGACAACCTCGACGCCGTCGGCAACACCACGGCCGCGATCGGCAAAGGCTTCGCCATTGCGTCCGCGGCACTTGCAGCCTTGTCTCTGTTCGCAGCCTACCGTCAAATTGCGATCAAGCCGGGCGAGTCGCTGGTGCTCACTGATCCGGAGGTCCTCGTCGGCATCTTGTTCGGCGGGATGCTGCCGTTCGTGTTCTCCGCCATGGCCATGAAGGCCGTGGGCGACGCGGCGATGGACATGATCACGGAAGTGCGGCGTCAGTTCCGCGATATCCCGGTGCTGCGCGCGGCCTTGCAACTGGTCGCCAAGGCGGAAGAAGAGGAGCGGGTGTTGACGGCCGAAGAAGACGCGCAGGTTCAAGCCGCCGGCAAGAAGGCCGAGGTCGAGCGCTGCGTCGAGATCTCGACGCAAGCGTCGATCCGCCGCATGATTCAACCGGGTTTGCTGGCGATGATCGCTCCGGTCGTTGTCGGCTTTTGGTCCCCGCACGCCCTGGGCGGGATGCTGGCCGGCACGTTGTGCTCAGGCGTGATGTTGGCCATCTTCATGTCGAATGCGGGCGGGGCCTGGGACAACGCGAAAAAGCAGGTCGAGGATCAAACGAAGTCGCGCGAGGACAACACCGGGAAGGGGTCGGAGCGGCACAAAGCGGCCGTGATCGGGGACACCGTGGGCGACCCCTTCAAAGACACGGCCGGGCCGAGCCTCAACATTCTGATCAAGCTGATGACCATCGTCGCGGTGGTCATCGCACCGCTGATCCGCTAGCGCGAGCCCGCTGGCTGGGCTCCGGCGGGACCGCCGGAGCTTTTCGTGCAGCTCGAGTGGCGATCCGGCCCCACTCGAGCTGTCGGCGTTCGCGCCGACTTGCAACGCAAGGCGCTTTTGACTAGTACTGCCGGCCACTCCTTGCTCCCGCGTTGGGGGCCTCACGTCCACAAGGAGCCGCATCATGCAGCAAATTTCGACCACGGAATCCTATCGCTCGCGTCAAGGCACGCAGCGCGAGTACGAGTGTGTGTTGGTGCTTCGCCCGTCGATGAACAAGACGGCGATCGGCGAACTGATCACACGTTTTCAACGAATCTTCGAAACCAACGGGGGCCGGCTGCAGGCGGTCGACAACTGGGGAGTCCGCACGTTGGCGTACCCCATCGCCCGTCACAAGCAGGGCATCTACGTCTATGTCCGCTTTCTCGGCGGGTCGGCGATGGTGCAAGAGCTCGAACGCAACCTGCGAATCTTCGACGAGGTTGTGCGCTTCTTGACGGTCCGCGTCGATGAGGACGTAGATCCGAGCGCCCGACCCAGCGAGCTGACCGACGAGCTGCTCGAAGCGGCGACCGAGTCCGCCCCGGACCCGGTGGAGCTCGAGCGGGCGCGTATCGAAGCTGAGCGTGCCGCCGAGGCGGAGCGGCGTGCGGCGGAGGCCGCCGCCGCAGCGGAAGCCGCGGACGGCGATCGCGAGCCATCGGAAGGCCCGGTCGGTGACGACAACGAACAACCCGCCACGCCGACTGAAGAGGAGGGCTAGATCATGCGCGAACGAGATGAAGACCGTCGAGGCAAGCGGGTATCCCCGCTCGCAGACCCGAGCGTGGTCATCGACTACAAAAATCCACAGCTGTTGCGCTACTTCCTCAGCGACCGCGGCAAGATCGTCCCGTCCCGCATCCGTGGGGCATCGGCTCGCCAGCAACGCCAGCTCGCGCGTGCGATCAAGCGCGCCCGCATGCTGGCGCTCATTCCCTACACGGTGCAGTAAGTCATGTTGCAAGTGATTCTCACCAAAGACGTGGAGCACCTGGGTGCGGCCGGCGAGCTCGTCCAGGTTCGCCCCGGATACGGTCGCAACTACCTCATTCCGCGGGGGCTCGCGTTGATCGCCACCCGTGGCAACGTGGCGCAGCTCGAGCACCAGCGCCGAACGATCGAGGCCGAACAGGCGAAGTTGCGCGCCAACCAAGAAGAACAGGCCAAGGTGCTGCGCGACACAACCGTATCGATCGCCCGCAAGGTTGGACAAGACGAGAAGCTCTTCGGCTCGGTCACGGCCAAGGACATCGTCGAGGCCCTCGCCGCGCAGAACCTTGCTCTCGATCGGCGCCTCATCCGATTGCCGGAGCCGATCAAGACGGTGGGCGCCCATGAGGTGGAGGTCCGCTTCTCGGCGACGATCTCGGCTGCGCTCAAGGTCAACGTCGTCGGCATCTAGACCGCGGACCGGCTTGGCGAGTCTCCCCGCGGGCCTCGCACGCTCCTCGGGCCGGGTTCCTCCCGCGCCCGAGTGGCGAGGCGAGTCTCCCGTCGCGCCGCCGGGAGCCGCTGCGCGGGCGTAGGAGCGTTTCCCGCCTGGCGGCCGCGTTTCCGCCATGCCCCGTGCGGCCGCGTTTGTCGGAGAAACCCGCGTTGTGGGTTGGCCTGGGGGTCGTCGGCTCGTCCGGGCTGGCGCGGCTGTCCGGTTCAGCGCAGCCCGTGAGAGGCGGCTTCCGCCGGGAGCGTGGGTTGAGCTGAGCGCCAGCGTTCGCGTATCTTAGTCGCACCGGCTTGCCGAGGAGGCGGTCCCGGTAGGACCACCCGGTTCGGTCCGGACGAGCGGTCCCGGTCTCGCCCGCGCCGTCGGCACGGCCCGTCACCCGCACCATTCGTGCCCGGAATCGGTTGTCCAACCTGTGTCTGATCTTCGAACTTTGCCCCATAACTCGGAAGCCGAGAGCGCGGTGCTCGGCGGTGTCTTGCTCCGGGGCCGTGAAGCGCTGATCGACGTCCAAGATGTGCTCGGTGCCGAGGACTTCTACATCCCGGCGAACCAGGCGGTGTTCAATGCGATGATCGCGCTAGATCAATCGGGCGACCCGATCGACGTGATCACGTTGGAGTCGCGCCTGCGCGCGCGCGACGAACTCAAGCTCGTCGGTGGCATCGAGGCGCTGGGGCGATTGGCCGATCGCTACGCGACGTCCCACAACATCGACGCACATGCGCGTTTGGTGCGCGACGCGGCGATGGTGCGGCGGTTGGTGGTCGCGGCCCGAGAAGTCGCGGAAGAAGGGATGGGAGACCTCGAGGACGTACGCGCCTTTGTCGATCAGGCCGAGCAGCGCGTGCTCGCGGTCAACGAGGCCGGACGAAAGACAGGTTTTCGGCCCTCCCGCGACCTCGTACTCGAGGTGTTTCGCGGGATCAGTGAACGCCAGAAGTATCAAAGCGCAGTGACCGGGGTGCCGACCGGATTCGCCAAGCTCGACGACATGACCGCGGGGTTGCAGCCCGGCGATCTGATCATCTTGGCGGCCCGGCCTTCGATGGGGAAGACGGCCTTTGCGTTGAACCTGGCTCAAGCTGCCTGTATTTGGACCAGCAAGCACATGGGCCTCAAAGAAGACGAGCGCCCGCCGCTGTACCCGGTGCTGTTCTTTTCGTTGGAGATGGGCGCGTCGCAGCTGATCGAACGCGTGCTCTGTAGCGAGGCGCAGGTCGACTACAGCAATCTTCGTGTGGGACGTTTTGTGGAATCCGACTACCGCCAGCTGATCGCGGCGGCCGATCGCATCTCGTCAGCGAAGCTGTTTATCGATGACACGGCGGCGCCCAGCATTTTGGAGATTCGCAACAGTGCGCGGCGCTGGAAGGGCGACCGGAACATCTTTGCCGATCCTAGCTCGAAGTTGGGCCTGATCGTCGTCGACTATCTCCAGCTGGTTCGAGGTGGGAAGGGGCGCTACGACTCGCGGGAACAGGAGATCTCGGAGATCAGTCGCGGTCTCAAGGCGTTGGCGAAGGAGCTCCGAGTACCCGTCATCGCGTTGTCGCAGTTGAACCGCGCCGTGGACTCGCGGGCCGATCACCGACCAATGCTGTCGGACCTGCGTGAGTCCGGTGCCATCGAGCAGGACGCCGACGTGATCATGTTCATTTTCCGCGAGGAGCGGTACCTGACGAGCGAAGCCAGCGAGGAGAAGCGGCGCGAGGTCGAAAACAAAGCCGAAGTGATCATCGGCAAGCAACGCAACGGGCCCATCGGCACGGTGCACCTGATTTTCCGCAAGCAGATCACCCGCTTCGAGAATCCCGCCGGGCCGATGTAGGCGCTCGCCCGCCGCGTACGAGCGCGGGACGTAAGCCACTTGGCGGCCAAATCACGCCGC
>QKPP01000195.1:15844-41774 GCA_006508105.1 Myxococcales bacterium FL481
AGCCGTACGGTCACCGATGACCGCCATCCGCCGCGACCGGTGGCGACGGCATCGGGACGTGCCGCGGTGCTCGACTCCAAGTCTGCGACGTTCCGCCAGCATCGGCGAGCACCGTCGGGCGTCGTCCGGCCGATTCGCGGCCCCGGCCAGTCCCCGTGGGCGGCTTTCGGGCTCGTTCCACCGCCCGGTCCAACCCCCGCGCCGGAGCGTGATATCTTGCCGCCGACGACGAAGATGAGCTCTCTGCCTGCGAGTATCGGACCCTACAGAGTGACGGGGGTTTTGGGCAAAGGCGCCATGGGCGAGGTGTACGAAGGGAGCGACGCCACGCTCGGTCGTCGCGTCGCCTTGAAGGTACTCGGCCGTAAGCACCGCGAGTCGACCGAGTTCAAGCAACGGTTCTTGCGAGAAGCCCGGGCGTTGGGCGCCATGAATCACCCGAACGTCGTGCAGATCTACTTCATCGGTGAGCACGAAGGCCGGCCGTTCCTGGCGATGGAGTATCTCGACGGCGACGATATCGGAGGTCTCATCAAGTCCGGCGGTCCGTTGGTCCCGGCCGACGCCGCCGAGGTGATCCGCCAAGCGGCAATCGGTCTGATGGAGACCGAGCGCGCCGGTGTCGTTCACCGCGACATCAAGCCGTCCAACCTGCTCGTCACCCGCAGCGGCAGCGTCAAAGTGACGGACTTCGGCCTGGCCAAAGCGCTCGAAGAAGATCTATCGATCACGGCCACCGGCGTTTTTGTTGGCACGCCGGACTACCTGGCGCCCGAACAGGCGATGGGCGAGGAGGTCAACAGCGGTGCGGATGTCTACGCCCTGGGCTGCTCATTGTTCCACATGTGCAGCGGCCGGCCTCCGTTTCGCCAGTCGGGGTCTGATGATCACTACACCGCCGTGGTCAGGCGCCACCTCAAAGCCGAGCGTCCGCAGCTCAAGTTCGAGATCAAAGGCGTTGACGAGGAGCTCAGCGACCTGTGCCGGCGCATGATGAGCCGCAACCCCGCCGTGCGGCCGAGTCTCGAACAGCTGGCCACGGCGATGCAGTCCATCGTCTCGCGGCTCAAGGGACGTGTTCCTCCGCGTCACTGCAGCATCGAGCGCTCCGATGCGATGGAAACCGCCGATCTCGGGCCCGCCGCCGGCGGAGGGGCCCAAGAGTCGGGCCGACGTTCGCGTCCGACGTCGTTGCTGGTTTGGGCGATCGTGGCGGGACTTGTGCTGGGGGTCGGCGCCACGGTGGCGTTCTTCGTCGCTCTGAATGGGCCTTGAGCTCCCCGCGCAGCCGCCATTGGCGACTGCATTCGCCGCGAATCACCTGTCGTCGCGGTGGCGGTCGAGCGGCGCCGCCTCGGCGCAGCACCTTCACCGGGATCGCAAGGGCCCGCGCCTGGGCCGACGCCGCGCAGCGGCCGAGTCCCGCCCACACGAGGGAATCTTCACCCCTCGGCGGGCGTTGGTCGCTACGCTCCACGCCTCATGACGGCCCCTCCCGCCACGACTGTCGGTGAACTCGTCACGGATATGCCCGTTCAGTTGCTCGGGTGTGATCCGTCGCTGACGGCCCGCGGCCTCGAGACAGACTCGAGGTTGGTTCAGCCCGGCCAGGCCTTCGTGGCCGTCGCCGGGGCCCGTGTCGACGGCCACCACTTCGTCGATGCCGCGAGGGATGCCGGCGCCGCGGTGGTCGTGGTTTCGCGCGATCGCAGGCCGCCCGACGGGTCCTGGGAGGGACCGACGGTCGTGCTGGACAATACTGCTCGCCGCCTGCCGCAGCTCGCCGCTCGAGCCTACGGGCAGGCCGCGGCGAAGCTCGACCTCGTCGGCATCACCGGAACAAACGGCAAAACCACGACCGCTCACCTGGTCGCTGGAGCCCTCGCGGCGTGCGGGCGGCCTCATGTTCGTTTGGGCACTACCGGCCATTGGGTGGGCGACCGCGAAGTGCCCGCGAGTTTCACGACGCCGTTTCCCGCAGCGCTACACCGTTTGTTCTACGAAGCGCACCGGCGCGGCGCGACCTGTGGGGTGATGGAGGTTTCCTCTCATGCGCTCGCCCAAGGTCGCATCGAGGGTCTTGAGTTTCGCGGGGTCGGGATGACGAGCTTTAGTCAAGACCATCTCGACTATCACCACGACCTTCAAGACTATCTACGAGCCAAGTGCAGTCTCGCGAGCGCTCACCTGGTCGCCGGCGGTGCCGTCACCGTGCCCGTGGAACTCGGCTCGGTGGCGCAGGCATTCGTCTCCGCCGGTGAGCGTGGTGGTGGCCGGCCTTGCTTGGTCTCCGCGCAGGGCGACATGCGGGCCGAGTGGCGCATTGTCGGCGTGCATCCCCACGGCCCACGCACGCGGCTGCAGTTGCAGACCCCGCTCGGGTCGCTCGTCATCGACACCGGTCTCATCGGTCGGTTCAATCTCGACAACCTGCTGATCGCCGCCGCCTTGCTACAAGTGCTTGGCCTCTCCGGCGACCAGATTGTCGAGGGGTTGCGGGTTGCCCACGGGGCGCCAGGGCGACTGGAGCCGGTACTCGGGCCTTCCGCCGGCCCGCGCGTGTTCGTCGACTACGCGCATACGCCTGACGCCGTCGCGCGCGTCATCGAGGCCGTGCGACCCCACACACCGGGCCGGGTCGTGGTGGTGTTGGGGTGCGGGGGCGATCGGGATCGAACGAAGCGTCCCTTGATGGCTCGTGCGGCCCTGGCCGGCGGCGACGTGCTGATCGCAACGTCGGACAACCCTCGCACGGAGGATCCGGAGCACATCGTGGACGACATGCTCCGAGGTCTCGACGACTCCCGCGCGGAACGGGTGATCGAACGCCGCGACGCGATTGCTCGGGCCATCGGCCAGTCGGGCCCGGAGGACACGGTGCTGGTTTTGGGCAAGGGCCACGAGACGGTGCAGATCGTCGGCACGCGGCGGTTGCCGTTCGATGACCGTCGAGTCGCCGCAGACGCGCTGGCGACGGGTTGACGTCCTCAGCTCGTCTCGCGCAACCGCTCGCACAGCTCGAGGGCGGCCTGAGCGACGGTGTCGGGATCTGGCTGCACCGAGAGCTCGATAGCATCGAAGCTGGCGAGTTCGTCCCGTAGGTGGCGATCAATGTCGCCGTGCTGCCAGCGGTCGCTGAGCGTCACCGGAATCACCCGGCCGGCCAGCGACGTCGCAACCTGTCTGGCGTAGGCGAGCTCACCGACGAGCCAACTCCCACGCGTCGCCGCTTCGCTGAGGAGGAGGACGGCAATGCCATCGCGTCGCATCCAGCGGTCGCCTTCATCGGCACCGTCTGAGCTGTCGGGCTCGCAGTTGTAGACGTGACGCCAGCATCGGACGCCGCACCCTTGCAGTTGGGCCGCGAACTGGGCTGCGGTGGTGTCGTCCGGCTCGCCGTGACACACGAACACGGCCGGCGTGGGACCCGACCACTGCTCGCGTGCGGCCAGCAAGCGAGCCTGCGTCTCGTCTCGGGCCGCCGACGAGAGATCACTTCGATGCAGTCTGGCGCACTCGATCTCCCAGTCGGCCAGCCCACAGCCGACGAGAAACTCGATAGGGATCTGGCCGCGTGAGCGGGCCAGTGTGTCGGTGCTGACGAACGAGGGAAACCGATGCACGGCGAGTTGGAGGCCGGTGATCGCTCGCAGGTCCACGCCGCACAGCGCGGTGCGGCCGAAGCAGGCGCCGGTAAGGTCGGCACCGGTCAACTGGGTGTGGAACAGATCGGCGCCGACGAGTCGGGAGCCGCTGAGGTCGGCTCGCTCGAGCGTGCAGTCGCCGAGGTTGGAAAACGACAGGTCCGCATCGCACAGCCGGGCCTCCGTCAAGTCCACGCCCAAAAGGTTCGCCTCGCGGAGCGAGCCATGCGAATAGTCGCCGCCTGCCAGCGCGGCGTCTTCGAGGTCAGCGCCATCGATCTCGGTGTTGGCGAAGTAGCGATCGCCATCTCGGTAGCGGCGGAGCAGCTCCTTGGGCAGTCGCGGGGGCCTATATTCGGACGGCGAGGCGGCACCTTCCACACAAAACGTATGCCCCGCATCTCTCGCAGGCGCAAGCAAGCGCACCGTTGTGGCCTTCGGCTCGACCGCTTCGTTGTGGTGAGAAATGACTGCGAACGGCCCTCGATTGGCTCTAGTGTCCGGACTTGCGCTTTCGGTTCGACTGGCCAAAACATGCGATGGCAGCACCGGTGTGCCGCGTTGGGCTCATGGCGGCTTCACCGACGACGATCACGAACGGCACACCTCGCGGTCGAATCGGCCTCGTCGAGTGTAAGACCCCGCGCCCGGGAGCCCTTCATGTCGAGCACTGTAGGTTCTGCGCAGTCAAGCGGGTCGCGGCGGCAGAGTCTTGATCTGGGAGACCGTCGAGTGCGCCTGGCCGAGGGCAAGACGGCGCGCGGTGGTCCGCCAAGCGGAGCGCGGAACTTGTCGTGGCCGCGAGGCCAGCTGGGCGGTGCGTCTTGGCGAGGGCCAAATCGGCCTCGTTCCAGGTCAGGGGTCGCGCGGGAACCTTCTATGTCCCGCATCGAGAGAGGTCTCGTCCGCCGGGTCGGCTAGTCGCGCGCACCGGCAGGTCTGGCCCGGCTAGGCGCGCCCCTCCAGCCGAGTGATGAGCGGCTCGAGTACGTGCTCGAGGGCCGCGCCTCGACTTCCCTTGAACAAGACGGCGGCCCCCACCACTCCTTCGAGCCAGCTGGCGAGCCACGCGGCAACCTCGTCACCGGCGCGGTCGAATCGGTAGGTGCTCACCCCGTGACCCCGCGCGGCGTCGCTGATAACGCGAGCTCGCGAGCCCACGCTGATGACCGCATCGAGGTCGAGTTGAGCGGCCAGGTCCCCCACTTCGCGGTGCAGTTCGGATTCGGTGGGACCCAACTCAAGCATGTCACCGACAACTGCGACCAATGGGCCGGCGCGGCGTGACCGTAGCGCGGAGAGGCTCGTCAGTGCGGCCTTCATGGAGGCCGGATTGGCGTTGTAGCAGTCGGCGATCAGAAGATGCCCGCGGACTTCGATGGCGCGTCCGCGGTGTCCAACCACGTCGACCTCCGCCATGGCCGACGCGGCCGCTTTCGTGTCGAGCTGGAGATGCCACGCCACGCACATCGCTGCCGCGGCGTTGAGCGCGTTGTGAGCTCCGAAGTTTTTGACCTCCGTCGACACTCGGCTGCCGTCGGGCAACCGGAGCGTGGTGTGGGTCGTCGCATCAAGCGCGACGTGCTCGACCGAGACATCCGCGGTGGGTGACCGGCCGAACCGAAGTACGGTGACATCGTCGCGACGCGGCAGCGTCGCTTCGAGCAGGGGTTCATCGGCCGGAATGACAATCGCTCCTCCTGTGCGGACGTGGGGCATCACCTCCGCCTCGGCCCGTGCGATCGACTCGAGGGTCTTCATGGTTTCAAGGTGCTCGAGTCCGATCGAGGTCACGACCGCGACGTTCGGACACACGATTCGCGCGAGGCGATCGTTCTCTCCCGGTGCGCTCATGCCCAGTTCCACGACCGCGGCTTCGGGATCGTGGGGCAGGTCCAGGAGCGTCAGCGGCACGCCGAGGTGATTGTTGAGGTTGCCTCTGGTGCAGGTCAGGGCGCGAAACCGCGTTCTGAGCCCCGCTGCGGTCAACGCCCGGGTCGTGGTTTTGCCGTTACTCCCCGTGATCGCAACCACGGGTCCATGAATGCGCGCGCGGGCATGGGCCGCGAGGCGGGTGAGTGCTGCGGCAGTTTCGGCCACCACCACCACGGTGAGATCGCCCGCGGGGATCGGTCGGCCCTGTTGCACCAGTACCGCTCCCGCCTGGCCCGAGACCGCTGCGTCGAGAAAATCGTGACCGTCTCGGGCCGCCACAATGGGCACGAACAGCGCGTTGGCGCGGGGCTGCCGTGTGTCGAGAAACGCCGTCTCGATGGTCGCCGTGCCGCGACGCGCCAACGTCCCGCCGGCGGCGGCCGCCAACTCTTCCGGAGTCCAGCGCATGGGATCGGCCATACCAGACCCGACGCCGTGGCAAAACCTCCTCGCAGCCGGCATTCAAGGCTCGCTGACCGCACGCTCGCTTCGCCGCGTGGATGGCTGGATTCGCGGGCCACGGCAACCGGGCTTCCCGGCGGTCGGTTTTCCCGGGCGTGGTAATGTGGTCCACTCGGGGCTTGGCGGTAGACGAAGTCGCGGCGGCGATGCGAGAGCCGACACATCACGTGGCGACTTTGCGGTCGCAGCACACGGGCGCTGCCGCGAGACCATGCTAGCCTTTGTTCGCTGGCGCCATGGCGAGCGCGATCGCGAGAAAAACCCTGCTTCTCGACATCGGCTACCAGCCGATAAAAGTCATCTCTTGGCGTCGGGCGGTGTGTATGGAGTTTCTGGGAAAGGTGGAAGTCGTCAGCAACTTCGACGCCGAGGTTAAGACGATCACCCGCGACTACCCGATACCCGCGGTGGTTCGATTGCTCCATCACACCCGGGTGGGACCTCGCGTTGTGCGCTTCTCGCGACGCAACGTGTACCTGCGTGATCGGTTCACTTGTCAATACTGCGGCCGCCGGTTCTCCGAGCGCGATCTGACGCTCGACCACGTGATCCCGCGTTCTCGCGGCGGGCGGATGGAGTGGACGAACATCGTCGCGGCCTGCGTCCCGTGTAACGGTCGCAAGGGTCGGCGAAGCCCGGAGCAAGTGGGCCTCGAGCTTCGCTGCATCCCGCGCAAGCCGCTGAGCGTGCCGGGCTCGCCAGCCCAGCTCGGCATCGAAACGGTGCCCGAGTTGTGGCAAGTCTGGATGCCGCGGCCCAGTCGCCGCTAGATCCTCGGCCGGTGCGGCCTTGTGACGTCCAGTCCGTGGTCCGCCGGGTCGTCGAGAGGCGCTCGCCGAGACGCTAGTGAGATTGGCCAACGCGGGGCACGAGCCCCCGCGTCTCGGGGAGCAGCGCGCCGCGGTTGGGAGCAGCGGGCCGCGGGAGCAGCCGGTCGCGGGTCGCAGGGGGCAGCGGGTCGCAGGGGACAGCGGGTCGCGGGGAGCAGCGGGCCGCGGGGGCAACGCGACGGATGCCATCGTGAGGAGCGAGCGGAGCCGCAGTCGCGGCTCGTGGCGTTACCGACGGGCCGCTGAGCAACGCGACGCACGGTCGCCGAACGCGACGGAGGCCGTCGAAACCGCCGCTTTCTCGCCGACGGATCCGCGGGGCGTGTATGCTCCGGCCGGTCCGTCGCCCCCGCGTACCACGCAATCGTTTGCTCTACCAGCTCCTATACCGCCTCCGAGACCAGGCCGAGTGGCTCTCTGGGCTGAACGTGCTGCGGTACACGTCGACGCGAATCCTCCTGACGACGCTGACCGCGCTACTGGTTTCGCTGTTTTTGTACCCTTGGTTCATTCGCACGTTGGAGCGGGTGCAGCTGGGACAGGTCGTTCGAGAGGACGGGCCGAAATCGCACCTCGCCAAGCGCGGGACACCGACCATGGGGGGCAGCCTCATCATCTTCGCGGTCGTGATCCCCACGGTGATGTGGTCCGACCTGCGCAATCCGTTTGTCGTGTTGGCGACGCTGGTCACGGTGGGCAACGGCGTGATTGGTTTCTTGGACGACTACCTCAAGATCAAGCGCAAGAACTCCAAGGGGTTGCCAGGCAAGCTCAAGCTCTTGGGGCAGCTGTTGATCTCAGTGGGCATCGTTTACCAGCTGTACGAATCCGGCATGATGCCCGATGCGGTGCGTTACAAACTCGCGTTGCCGCTAACGAACTTCTACACCAGCGATCTTGTGCTGCCCGCGTGGCTGTATATGGCGTTTGCGATCTTCGTGATCTTGGGCGCTTCACACGGTGTGAACCTAACCGACGGGCTCGACGGGCTCGCCATCGGGCCGGTCATCATCTCCGCGGGCACGTTTCTGGTGTTGACGTACGCGGCGGGGACGATGATTGCTGGTTTCGACATCGCCCGGTATCTCAACATCCCGCACATCCCCGGCGTCGGTGAACTGGCCCTCTACTGCGGCGCGATCTGTGGCGCGGGCATCGGTTTTCTCTGGTACAACACCTATCCCGCGAGCGTGTTCATGGGTGACGTGGGGTCGCTTCCCCTGGGTGCCGGGCTCGGCTTTTTGGCGGTTGCCTCGAAAAACGAGTTCACATTGGCCATCGTCGGGGGAATCTTCGTGCTCGAGACGGTAAGCGTGATGATCCAGGTGGTCAGTTTTCGCCTCACCGGGAAACGCGTGTTCAAGATGGCACCGATTCATCATCACTTCGAGCTCAAAGGATGGGCCGAGCCAAAGGTGATCGTGCGCTTTTGGATCGTCAGCTTCGCACTTGCGTTGGTCGCCCTGGCCACGCTCAAGATCCGATGAACGGCGCGGGTCCGTGGCGCCGCGCTCTGGTGCTGGGGTTGGGGGCGAGCGGTCGAGCGGCGGCCGCATTGCTCATCGAGCTCGGTTGTGAGGTTCGTGGCTACGATCGCGCTCCGCAACTCGCGTCCCCATTGCCCGGCGTGGAGACGTGGCTCGGCGAGTCCGAGGCCCCGCCCAAGGCGTTCGCAGGGGTGGATCTGGTCGTCTTGAGCCCGGGGTTGCCCCCCACGCGCCCGCTCGAGCAATGTGCCGAGCACTGTCCAGGCGCGGAGATCCATGGCGAGTTGAGTTTGGGGTTGGCCGCCCTCGAGCGTTTGGGGACGTGGCCCCGGACCTGCCTGGTGACCGGCACGAACGGCAAGAGCACGGTGACGTCGATGATCGGCCACCTGCTGCAGGGCCGCAGCGAGCCGTTGTTTGTCGGAGGCAATCTGGGGCCCACGTTGTGCGACCACGTTCGCGGCGTCGTGACCGGCGGCAAAGTGATGCCTGCGCAGCTGGTGCTGGAGTGTTCCAGCTATCAGCTTGAAACGCTGCGGCCCGTTGCGACCGATGTAGCGATGGTGCTCAACGTGAGCCCCGACCACCTCGACCGTTACGCGACCATGCAGGCCTACGCGGCGACCAAGGGCCGGGTGTTCGCCGGTCTGCGCGAGGACGGGCTCGCGCTGTTGGATGCCGAAGACCGGTGGACGGGAACGCTGGCGGGCGCGTTAGAGGGGCGAGCGGCGACGTTGGTCGGCGGGGACCAGCCTCCGCGTCTGGCCGCAAACGACGAGCTCGATCTCGGCAAGGGCCGTGTGTTCCCGCGAAGCCGGCTGGCCCTGGCTGGTCGGCACAACGCCAAGAACGCGCTGTTTGCTCTCGCAGCCGCATCACACCAGGGTGTGCCCTGGCACGAGGCCGTCGAGCGGTTGGCGACATTTGTCGGACTGCCGCATCGGATGGCCCTCGTCGCCAGCCTTGACGGGGTGACGTACTACAACGACTCCAAGGCGACCAATGTGGCGAGCGTAATCGCGAGTCTCGGCGGTTTTGATCGACGGTTTGTGTTGATCGCTGGGGGCCGTGCAAAAGGCGAGGACCTGTCGCCTCTGCGCGACCTGCTGCGTGAGCAGGGGGCTGGCTTGGTGGCCATCGGCGAGTCGGCGGCAAGTTTTTTGTCGATTGCCGACGGGGTTGTGCCGACTCGGTACGCGGTGGATATGCCGGACGCGGTGCGTCAAGCTCAGCTGCTCGCGCAGCCGGGAGAGGCCATTGTCCTCTCGCCCGCTTGCGCGAGCTGGGACATGTACGCCAACTATGGCGAGCGCGGACAAGCATTTGCCGCCGCCGTGTTGGGCTGAGAACGGATTCGCGTGCCGGCCAGCGATCTCGCGCCGGCCAGGTTACATCGAGTCGCTGGAGAACTGTCCGACGCAGTATGTCAGCGCCGGGTACCCCGCGACCCAAACCCACAAGAACCGGGTGAGACCCAACGCGTAGACAGTGACTGCGTGAAACCCCACTCCCGCGACGAGCATGACGGGCAAAGCCGAGGGAAAAACCAGCACGACGGGGAACGCGAGCTCGAACCCCACCACCACCCAGCCAGCAACTCGGGCCAGGCGTGGTCGCGCGAGGAGCCATTGGGAGAATCCTCGGGGGTTGTAGCACGCTTGCCGCAAGAAGGTGGGGAGGGCGTGGCCGCGACGCCATCCGTCCGCCCGCAGTTTGGCCCAACCGGCGAGCCAGTACGACAAGATGATCTGGATGGAGATGTACCACAGCGCACCGAGTCGCCACTTGGGATGATCGGTCCAGCTCGCGACACAAAGCGCCGTGGCGACAATCGTGGTCATGGCATCACTGCCACCGTTGACGGGGCCTCGAAAGCGCCACGCAAGCACGAGTGTGGTCGCCAAGACGGTTGTGGCCCCCAGCGGGTGCAGATCGGCCGCCAACAGCACCGCCGCGACGCCACGCAGGGAAATCACCGCCAACACCTGCGGAAACGGACCGCACACGCAGGCGAACGGGATCAGTCGGGGAGCACGCGGGTCGGAGAATACGGCGAAGTCCCAGGCTCCACCCGCACGGAATCGATGCCGCAAACGCGCAAGTTCGACCGTCTGTAACGAGACAGCCCATGCGAACAGCCAAGAAACCGCCGCGAACGTGTCATCGATGGACATCATCAAGGCCGCGGTTGGGGCACCGAGGCGAGCGGGTAGATCGGCGAGACGAGCACGTCCTGGGGCGACTGAAACTCCGATTGCCAGGCGATCTTGAACTGGTACGTCGCGTCCCGGCCCGAGTCCCGTTGCGCGGCGAGATAGGCGAGTCGAGCGACGATGCGGTACTCAGGGGACTGTGCGAGATCGTCGTGTCTCGACGGCGACAAGCCGGCCACGTAGTCGGCCAGTCGCTCGATGGCCGTTTGGTCCGCGAGGTAGGCGAGCGCGGCGGGGTTGCTAATCCAGTGACCGTGGCGCACCGGAGGCCGGCGCATCGCCGGATACCACGGGCGCAGAGATTGCGGGTTCGGGCCTCGACGAATCAGCAGGGCCGGTCTCGGGCCGCACTCGTCGAAGAACCTCCACGAAGGAAACAGCACCGTCAGCCAGGATCCGATCGATGCCGGGATAGCGAACTGCGCGCGTCCGGCGAGCCACCCAAGTGCGAGGAGGGCACCAATCCACGCTCCGGGAACCACGAGCGATGTCGTCATGCTCCAGCCAGTGTCGAGGGGCTCGCCGTTCGCGGCCAGGGGCGGTTGCGAGGCTGCGAGCCTCGTTTCCGCTTCGCGATGGGCTTGAACGCTCTCGACTCGTTGCCGCGGCTCGGGGCTCGGGCACAGAATCGGTCCTGCAGGTCGAGCCGTGACCACGGTGGCGCGATGGCGACCGCAGGACGAAACACCACGGCCGGTGGGCTCTGAGCACGCGCTGCGGGTGCGGGTCTAGGCCGCGGATCAGGTGATCACGAGCGGGGACGGGATTGGGACACGCGGGGTCACAATGGGCCCCAGAGCTACCTTCACCCTCACGGGGCCGCTGCACGGCACTGGGGTCCGGTTCCGTGGTCGCCAAACCCTGCGGTCTGCCTGACACCGCGGCCTCCAGCCCGAGCCTCATCAACCAAGCGCCCGGCCCGGCCGCTGGACTACCTTCTAGCCTTGGAGCACCACGTGCCAGGTCATCTCGCGTAGCGAAAGCTGACAGCCGCTGTCGCCCAACGGCTCGTCGACCGCCGCCTCCACTTGTTGCAGGCGGATGCCGTTTAAGCCCCCGCTGAACATCTCTCCTTTGGCGGAGGTCCCAAAGCCCTGGGGCCGCTCAGAGATGGTGATTCCGCCGTAGCCGGGTACAGGCATCATCAGTAGCGATGGATCCGCTTCGGAGGTCAGCCACAGACACATGCCGCAGTTCGCCGCGCTCTCCTCGGCGCTCGTCACCGTGTAGTGCCCCAGTGCACTCGGGCCCAACGGTGGTGGGAAGAGGGAGAAGTGAAGTCGCCATACGCCCGACTGCCACACCGCTGTCATGCGCTGCTCGTCCTCGGGTTCCACCACCACGAACCCTTCGGCCGGTCGGGCCGGGCTAAACTGGGTCGGACAAGCGAATGCGCTGCCTTCCGAGGTGCTCGAGGACGAGTCCGCACCGAGCGACTCGGTGACGTCGGACGACTCATCGGACTCCGGGTCGTTGCTGCCGCAGGCCGCGAATGCGGCAAACGCACTGAGCAAGAGCATGGCGCTACGGGCTCGGGTCGGCCGCCGGCTTGCTTTGCTGGGTTCGGGATCGAGGCAACCGGCAGACGCCGGCTTGCGCTCGAGTCCGCCGACGCTTTGGGGGGCGAGGTCCCACGGACGTGCCGAGGGCGACCGCGGGCAAGGGGACGTGGTCCTTGGCATGTTCGGCCTATTGCTCGACGAGGTCCTCGCAGTGGTCGTAGTCGGGTTGAAGCGACGCCTCAGACCCCGGGGCAAGCAACTCGTGCCGCAGGTAGGCGAACACCACGAGTGCGGCGTTCGCCGCCCCACGCGTGGCCCAGCGCTCGATGTCAGTGCTGTCGAACCGCTCGAGCTCATCTTCGGGTGGGCAGTAGAACGCTGGTCGATCACCGTCCATGGGGACGTGCTCCTCGTACTCGGCAAACGCCGCCGCGGCGATGTCTTCGTGCTCCGGGCTTGGCGAAGATACGCACCAGGGATTCACGTTGGTCTCGTCGAGACCCTGGACCAGCTCACCGCCAGCGGTCATGACCGGAGCATCTTGCCAGGCTGGGTCGTCGCGGCGAAAAAGAAGCTCAGAGCTCGCGTACAACCGGCCGAACTCCAACGCCCCGGGCTTGCCCCAGTCGTTGATGCCACCTCTGACCGGCCGCAGACCCCTGACCGGTGCCGGGTTGTTCAGCGAGCACAGTCGCCACCAAAGCTCCGCGTCACCGTTTTCGCCGATCACGGGGAGCTCCGAGATTTGATCGCGGAAGTCCGGCGCGCGCCCAGTGAAGACGGAGTACACCAGGCGCGTCGCCTCGGTGCCTGTCGCGCCGGGTAGCAGCCCACGGCAGATCTCCCGCGCGAGCGTCAGCATGTTGGCGTCGGTGGTCTTTCGCACGTTGCCGCGGCGCACGCCAAATGCGGGGGTTTGGCCGACGGACGCCAGGATCGCCGGGGGGATGGACGCCTGAGTGCCGCCGAGGGTCATCCATGCCACGTAGCGCGCGGCCCAGTTCTCAGCCGCAGTCACTTCCGAGTGTTGGTCGAGCTCGCCGAACACCCGGAAGATGTTGTCCTCGGGGATGCTCTCGTCATCCGTCCCGAACAAACCGTCCCGGAAGTTGGCCACTCGGCTCTGCCCCCCGCTTAGTTGGCTCAGCGTATCTGACAAGCGCCCCAGCGAGTCCCCTTCACGTCCGTGACAGTTGGCGCACACCGCTTTGAACAGGTACTCACCCGGCGTCTCTTCGTAGACCCAGCGGTCGGCGCCTGAGAACGTGCCCATCCAGTCCCAACTCTCGGCGTCGTCGTATTCTCGCTTGCGTCGCTGACCGGGGTACGAGCAACCGAGCTTGTCGTCCCAGAGACCCAGTGGGACGGCGGTGGTGGCGAACTCCAGCACCGAGTCGTCCACAGCGAGCGAGCTGGTAACCTCCTGCAGCAACCGTATCGCGTTCTCTTCGTCCTGCTCGTCAGTTGAGCAGTCTGCATCCGGATCGTCGCAGGGGTACTCGGGGTTGACCAAGAAGCTCCGCCAGTCACCTCGACGTGGCACCCAAGCTCCGGCTAGTTCCGTGTTGTCGAAGAGGGTGTAATGCGATCGCCCGGGCATGTCGATCGACTGGAGCAGCTCACCCGCGGCCAGCCCAGGTCGCTCCTCGATCCCGCGTCGTATGAGGTCGACCAGTACATCCGGCTCTTCCGCGTCACACATGTTGTAACGCTGGCCAGAATGCAGGTGGTCGAGCCGCGCGAGCGCCTCCTGCTGCGCCTCTTCGTAGTCCACGTCGCCGGGAAAGGCCTCCTCCCACGGTTGCGGCCCGTCGAAGTCGGCGTCGTGCACATCGGGGTCCTTGCGCCGCGCCGGGATACTCACCATCCAGTCGCTGATGATCTTACGGACCCGACAGTCGTATCCCAAGGTGTGCATGGGCATCCGCGGGTAGATCGTGGCGCTCGTCTTGTCGTGGTAGGTGTAGGGCGTGTCCACGTTGCGATAGATCAGGCTGCGCCACGGGGCCACGACGTGCTCACGGTCGTTGAGCGGGCTATACCCTTCGTCACCCGGGGCGGGCTCGGCCGCCCGGCTGCCCGGCAGGTAGAGCGAAGGGGTGACGTAGGCCAACGCTTGGTCTCCGCGCGCGCCCGCGAAGATGCGCGGGCTTGTCGTCTCGAGGTCGAAGCCGTACACGCCACCTGAGTCGGGCATTGGGTACATGTCGAGGACGCTCGCGAGCTGAGGTGCCTGGACGCTCGGAAAGCCACGTGGGTTGTGGCAGTGCGCGCAGTTCCCGAGCATGTAGCCCTGGGCTCGAACCTCGAGCGGGTTGCGTGGCTCGTGCTCGCCGAGTCCCTCGAGCGGGGTCACGTCGGCCGTCGACTCGAGCCCATCGAAGAGGTCGAGTTCGATGAATCGCTCGAGCTGACTCAATTCGCTGGGGTACACTGAATCGACGACCCCGCCTTGGCCGACTGGCCGGCGCATCAGCTGCACGGGAGTGAAGCCCAAGACGAAGTCCTTATCCGGCGAGCCCATGTGGCAGTGAACGCAGCGATCGCGCCCGGGGATGACGTAGTGGCGCGAAAGCCCATTGCCTGTGAGAACCGGCAGAAGGTTGGATATCGGGTCACTGCCGTCGGGGGGATGTCGGAGCCTGTCCGCCGCCGGTTCGTCGACGTCGTACAGCAAAAGCCGGTCCGCAAACGGCTCGCTGCTGCGCAGAGGGTCCTCCACCAGGATCGCGTCGGTTTCGGTGTCGTTCCAGGCGTAGGTGCCGAACAGAGCTTGCACTTGCGCGGCGCCGCCACCGGGTGGCTCCAGATCGTGCCTCACGAGAATGACGCGAGTTTCGACCTTGCGGAAGCTTTGATTGCCCGCCATGTCGGTGACCTCCTTGAGGAAGGTCTTGTACACGCGGGTGTTCGCCGGCAAGACGAAGTGCTCGGTCTCGGGGTCAAAGACGATCTTTTCGCCGTCTGGCACCTTGATGTAGCGCATCTTCGCAGAGTTGTCGGCCCACAGTTTGTAGCCGGGTGCGAAGCTCAGCACTCGGTGTCGCGCCAGTTCCTCGCTGTCCAGCGTGAACAAGTCGGTGTCAGAGAGCTTCTTGGGCAAGCTCGTAGCCTCGGCGAACATCGCGTCGAGGGGGCCGCTGCGTTCGGTCGTCCGCCCGAACAGCATCCGGTTCGGCAAACAGCTGCCGATGTTTGTGAGCTGGTCGCTCAGCGCGACGTCGGGAACCAGTGGCGTGAAGTCCGCCCCGACCGGAGGGGTCCATTCGAAGAAGTCTGAAGGTTTGTCCTGCAGCCAAGCGTCGAGCTTGGAGGCGAACAGCACCACGGGATCGTCTGGGGCGCGTTCGCTCCAGATTTTCCCCCCCGCGTAGATCGGCGGCATGACGGTGTCCTCGTCGTCAGATCGGATCCGGTTCAACACCTGTAGATCAAGCGTGCTCGACATCGTGCCGAGTTTGACGTTGAAGCCACCCTGCTCATCGCTGTCCGCATGACAACTGCAGCGGGTCTTGAACTCGGTGAACAGCGTTTGGGTGAACACCAGCTGAGCAGTAGGCTCCGCGTCCGGATCCTGGTGGAGCACTGCGTCGCGCGCGGGCAGCCGCTGCGACTGCACGGGGAGGCAAGCAGGATCCGGCTCCGCCGTGCAGTCGGGAGCGCAACCATCTTGCGCCAACGTGTTCCCGTCGTCGCACTCTTCGCCCTCCTCCACAACGTTGTTCCCGCACACTGCCACCGGCACGTCGTCGTCGTCGTCGTCGTCGTCGTCGTCCCATCGGAAGTAGAGGCTCGGCCGACCCTGCTCGAACCACGCGTCAAGCTGCGAGTCGAGAACTACAATGGGGTCGTTGACTGCCCGCTCGCTCCAAGGAACACCCCCGACGTACTGAGGCGGCATGTACCACCCCGCGCGATCTGACTGAATCCGGTCGAACAGGGCGAACTCGTACTCGGTGACGTCCTCGGAGAAACTGTCCTCGGCGACCTGGAAGTCCCCGGCGTCGGTGGCCACGTGGCACCCGCCGCAGTCAGCATCGAACCGGTCGAACAAATGCTTCGTGCAGACGTAGCCGGGTGGGGGCGGGCTTGCGTCGTCGACGCAGACGTCCGGGTTGGACTCTAGCCGGCAGTCGGCCGAGCAGCCGTCGCCGTTGACGTTGTTGCCATCGTCGCAATCCTCGTTGTAGTCGACAATCCCGTCTCCGCAGGTCGACTCGACCTCCAGACGGCAGTCGGCTGAGCAGCCGTCGCCACTGATGTTGTTGCCGTCATCACACTCCTCGCCGGGGTGCTGGACCCCGTCGCCACAGACGGGCTGGGGCTGAGTCTCGAGCGTGCAGTTCGCCGAGCAGCCGTCGCCGCTGACGTTGTTGCCGTCGTCGCACTCCTCGCCGGGATCACGGATCCCGTCGCCACAAGTGGGTTCTGTCTCGCAGTCTTCGGAGCAGCCGTCGCCGCTGACGTTGTTGCCATCATCACACTCCTCGCCCAGGTCGAGGTGTCCGTCGCCGCATTCCGGCTCAGCGGTACCGACTTCGATGGTGCACTCTGCCGAGCACCCGTCTCCCCCGGCGGTGTTGCCGTCGTCGCACTCCTCGTGTGGCTGCCGGACGCCGTCGCCGCAGTACTCAAGATCGCAGGCCTGCGAGCAGCCATCACCCGCGACCGTGTTGCCATCGTCGCACTCTTCATCCGGCTGGACCACCCCGTCACCGCAGGACTCCAGTTGACAGATCGCCGAGCATCCGTCGCCAACCAGTACATTGCCGTCGTCGCACTGCTCGCCGATGGCGAGCTGCACGATGCCGTCGCCGCAAAACTCCAAACGGCAGTCGCTCGAGCACCCGTCGCCGGCTTGGTGGTTCCCGTCGTCGCACGCTTCATGTGGCTGCACGAACCCGTCGCCACATCGCTCGACCCGGCAGCCAAGCGAGCACCCGTCGAACGACACGCTGTTGCCGTCGTCGCATTCTTCCCAGAACGACTGTACACCATCGCCACAGACCGCGAGTACGCACTGGCTATCGATGCATATGAGTCGTTCTCCGCAGATCTGGCCGGTTAGCGCAAACTCACAGATCTCGTGCAGCTCGGGGCCGCCGACGTCAGTTTCGCTGTCCGTCGGCATCCCGCTCGCATCTGCGCCGGTTACGTAGCCCTCTTGGGAGCCGGTTCCGGTGTCATCGCCGCACGACGCGAGTGTTGCCACGACGAAACAAATGTAAGCGCAGACAGAGGCCAAGCGATACGTGGGAATAATCATTATAGTGGGTCTCTCCGACGGCGTGTAGCCGCCGCGGTAACAAGTACGCCGAGCACAGCGACGGCCGCGTGCCACGGCGGGTGGCCGCCGCTCGTTGCCGTGGCGCAGCCCGAACAGCCGGATTGTCGTTGCGCGGCTTGGTCGGTGACCGAGGCCATGCGCTGAATCGCCTTCTTATTGACGCCAAGTTCTCGCGCCCGTTCGACCAGTTTTCGCGCGGTCGCGGTGTCGCCGGTGGCGACCGCCTGGTGCCACGCGTACGCAACAGTGGACACTGTGTCAGGAGCCATCTGCAGCAGCTGCGGAACGCAGTTCGACAACATGGCGTTGCTGTCGAGATGTACGCCCAGCTCGCACTCGGCCTCGAACGAGGCAAGACGGCCGTCGGGCTGACTACGCATATGATCGATGACGCCCGTGGCATCGGCGATCTCGTCTTCGGTGAGCAGCTTTCCCGCTTTTGCCTCGAGCTTGATCCACTTCTTGAAGTCCCCGACTTTCGCTCCATCGCGTGCGAGTGTCTCGCGGCACGCCTCTCGGGCCGAGGCGGTTTCGTTGGCTGCCAAGTGGACCCGACAGAGGAGCCGCGGACCGGTCGCGCGGTGTGGGACGGCGACAGACAGCGCGCGGTAGAACTGCGCCGCGCGGGGCCAGTCCTTACGATCTTCAGCTTCTTCGCCGAGTCGCGCGAGCTCCATGAGGTAGTACCCAAATGCCAGTGGCTTGGCGTTTGCCTCGCTGGTCGATGGGACCCAAGCCTCAGGATCTTCGACGTCGCTGGGCCAAGCTGTGCCGAACCCCGCATCACGCGCGGACGCGGAGGATGGCGTGAGCCCGAGCGCGAGTCCGAGGGGTACCAGCCAGAGGCTGCGGCGCGCGGCTCTCGTTGGGGCGGTGAGCTGAAACGCGAGTCGACGAAGACGACGAAGGATGTCGATGTTCATGGCCTGGTCCGTGCGTGGATCACGGTACAAGCGCGGAGTCAGCCTCGGCGGAGCTTGCCGTCGATGGGCGCCGGCACGCGGTGCCGGTTGTCGCGCCCAATTCGGCCACTCACCCAGTTACGCTGCGCCTGGACGATGTCCTTCACTCACCTGGTTGTAGGTGAGGCTGTCCATTGGGACGTTTCGGTACAGTGAAAAGTGCGAGGCGAAACAAGACGTCCGCCTCGCACTCCATCTCACTGACCGGCGCGTTGACCGTGCGCCGGTCAGTCGGTCACGCAGTCGTGATCAGTCGGCGACGACACACTGTTCGTTGCAGAGCTGCTGCATGCAGACGGCTGAGATCGCGGCCCGGCCGGCACCGTGCTCTTGGTTCGTGAAGCCGCCGATGATGTCTTCGCGCACCTCTGTGCCTTGAGAGGCCTCGACGAGTTCCCGACATGCACCGTTCGGCTGCTCGAGGTTGGTGGAGTCGGCGCATTCCGTGACAATGCCGATGTCGCCACAGTAGCAAGCTGTCGCACTGATGGCCGGATCGATGCACTCCTGCTCGAGGTAACAGGTCAACACATCACGGCAGTCCGTGTCGGAGGGAGGACAGATTTCCAGCGGGGTGATCCCGAACAACTCGGTGATGCATCGCTCCGCCATGCACGTGTCGCAGTCCTCGCCACGGTCCCAATCGCTGGGCTCTCCCACGTCGTCGTCGTCGTCGTCGCCGTCGTCGTCGTCGTCGCCGCACACTTCGCACTCGATGGTCCCAGCGACCGTGTCGGTGCAGTTGCCGTCGCTTGCTGCGAGGGCGACAGCCTTAAGACCAGCGCTGTCGCAAACGTAGGAGCTGTCGGCGCCGGAGCCGACGACCATTGCGTCGACGCTCCACTCGTAGCTGATCGCGTCGCCGTCAACATCGCTGGCCGCGCCGGAAAGCGCGATAGCGTCACCCACGCATGCCGTGGCGGGGATGGCGGTCATCGACTGGATAGCCGGACACACGTTGATCGTGACGTCCACCTCGGCCTCACCGTCCGGAGGCCCCACGACGACGCAGGACAGCACGACGGACACGGCCGTGCGCTCGCCGGAAACGATCTCGAAGTCCGCAGCACCCGAGCAGGTGGCGCGCGGCTCGGGATCTTCATTGGACTGAGCGGTGACTTCGATCCGATACTGATCGTTGGCCGGAAGTGCCGGAATGATGAAAGAGACCGTATTCTCGTCGCCAACCTCCACGACGCCCGTGCGCAACTCTTGGCCGGGGGCCGAGAGGGTCCACGTCAAGCTGTCGATCTCGACGTCGTCGGTGAGCACGTAGCGAAACTCAGCTTCCCCCGACTGTTGCGAGTCGGAGACGGAGTCGTTGCCACAGGAGGTGAGAAGCGGCGCTGCTGCCATCATGGCGAGCGCAACTACGGGGAGTTTGAAGATGCTTTTCATTGTTCGATTCTCTGTTGGTTCGTTGGTTCGTTGGTTCTTGCTAGTTGAGAGGATGTGGACATCCAGTCCACCCCACCTATTCCTGCCAGCTAGGGGAAGCACTCGGACTAGTCCCACTGGGAGCAGTCCAGGCCTTCCCAGTCGAGGTCATCAACCGGGATGTAGCCATCCGACGAGATCGCTGCCGCGACCCGCACCTCGTTGTCGTAGCACTCGGCAAGCGCTGCTTCTTCTGCGTCCGTGATGGAGTCGAAGCCCGAAAGAGTGTTGAAGTACAGCTTGCGCGCGAGCGGGTACAATCCGCTTGTGACCGCGTCTGGGTCGAGCGGCGATTGTCCCTCGATCGAGAGACCGTCGATGACGCCTGGGTTCGCGGTGAGCATGCCGCCGCCGCCCCAGCCGAGGTAGCAACTCTGGGAACCGACGATGCAACCGATTTGGTTGGTCGAGCTGCCTTGTTCGCACCCCGGGGAAAGACGGTGGAGCTCGTTGATGTTCTGCGTGACCGGCGAGCAGTCGGGGTAACGCGAACGCTCATTGTAGACGCGACCGTCGACGGCGGGCCCGGGCGGCCGGTTGAACGAGCTGTTGTTACATCCACACTCGTCGTTGTCGTCGACCGGAAACAGGCAAAGCCCCGCGGGCCCACCGAGCCGCGGCTCGCCGTTCGGGCATGCGGTGCCAAAACCGAACTCCGTGGCCCACGCGGTGCTACCGAATTGGCAGGGTCGGTTGTTGTTTGTGGCGTCCTCAAACCCCGCGGGATCGTCCTCGGTGGCATCCGGCACGGAGATGGCAAGCACCACGCCGAGGTCACCGTCGGGGCAGTAGCGCTCGCTGCTGAACGGGTCCGAGCAATCGACGCGAATCGGATCGTTGTCCTCGTTCAGGCGGCCCGGCGCTGCACCGTTGCAGAAGCCATCGATCCCGACGAGATCCTCGAAGACGCCGGTGGTGCCCGAGTTGTCGTCACGACGCAGAGCATGGCGCAGCCCGCCGGAGCACTCGCCGCCGCACTCTTCGACGAACAAGCCGTTCCAGTTGGCGATCAGGTCCTGTCGTTCTTGCGTGCCACAGTTCGATCCGTCGGGGTTGCCGCCGCCAGCTGGTGCAGCACCGGCGTACAACAACGACAAGGTGGGTTGCCAGTCGGCGAGGCTCTCGCAGGTGGCACCCTCGACGGTGCGACGGGCGACGGCGAGGCCGTCCCATCCCACCACCAGGCCGCCCGCTTCGTCGCGGTCGGTTTGGTCTTGGCACGCGGGGACGCCTCGCCCTTCAACCTCCGCAGTGTCCGGATCGTCGACAGGGGCGTTCGGGCAGACCTTGTAGTTGCGAAGCGCGCGCGACATCGGAGCGGACTCCTGCAGGTTGTCGCACATGGCGTTCTCGCCGGCGCTCGAGCCGTTGGCCAGGTAGTTGATGTCGCCGCAGTCGAAGTTTTCGACCAGGTACTCTGTCACGTTTTGCAGAGTATCCGAGCCGTCGTAGTCGATGGCGGAGGCGTTGTATGCGAATCCGAGAGCGCAAAGGCCAGTCAAGGCCGAGATGGTCTTCTTCATGTGATTGTCTCCAGCAAGCCCAGTTGTCTGTTCACACTGGGCGCGTGGACCATAGCGGACGACTAACAGTTGCCGAGCAACACGTTCGTGGCCGGTCGCGACAAATCGGCGACGTGCTGTGACATAGAGCAACGCTCGCCGAGATAGCAATCTCATTATACACAGAGATCAGGCTTTCGAGAATTGGCATTTTGGCGGAGTGGCCGCGACGGCATGAAATCAGCAGTTGTCGCGTCTTCGTTGGGCCAAATATCGAGTTCTTCGCTGGAGGCGCGTGGGGGCAAAGTAGCGCATGACGAGGCGCGCCTACGTGAGCGGGCGGCTCTAGATCAACGCGGTTGCGAAGCAACCTCTTATCGGCTTATCGGCGTGAAGTGGGGAGGATAGGATCGGCAGCTAGACAAACTTTCGTGACTGAGCAGATCCGGGCGACGCATTTGAAGTGACGTACCGTCCTTTGCCGGGGGCGGGAAGGCCCAACGGAGTTCGAATCGTTTGCGAGTCAGGCCTCACTGCACGGTACAGCGAGTGCGAGATTCCAAGTGGCGAATTCGAGCATCGGCATTCACTACGCATTGGCATCCGGACACCGCCACGTGCTGCGGATTCGGAGCAGGCGGTCAGCCGGCCTGTGAGATTGTTTCTCGCGAACAGCACCCTATTGTTTAAACCCGCCTCGCTCTGCGGGAAAACCGCGCGTACTCTAGACCACGACACTCATCGATCTCAAGTCACCGTCTGTGGCCGAATGGTGACGTTTTCGTATCGGGCTATGATGCGAGAGGCTGAGCTCGAGTTGGCTTTGCGGCCGATGGCGGCGGCGTACGCACTATCTGGCTGTGACAGGTTGTCGAGTGGCGGTCCGTTAATTCCGGCAGAACGCGTGTTCGCAAACTGTGAGTGGTCGTCCGCTCAACATTCGACCCCGAGTCGGCAGGACATTACACAAGGACATTTGGCATCCTTGCTGTCGAAGGAATCGCCGTCGAATGCGCGACAGCGGGCCCGTACGCGGGACGCGGGTCCACGCGATCCAAAGAACGGGTACAACGGAATGTGCCGATGCCAGCGGCCGCGGGGCCGGCGACCAGCACTCGTCACATTCGCTTCGTAGCCGGGGTGGTATGGAACCCTGGTATGCGTGCGAAAAGGAGCTCAGACGCGATTCTTCGACACATCTGCGGTGGCTCGATTCGAACGAGTGTCTTGTTCGCGGCCGTTGCGGGGAGCGTGATTGGCTGTTGCTCCTCGTCGAAGGGGCGCGCGGACGATGCCACGCCGGCCCCTTCGGATGACGGCCGTGTGGCGATCCCCGCCGGGCGTTTCGAGATGGGGAGCAGCGACGGGCCGTCTGACGAGCGCCCCATTCACGGGGTTTCGGTGGCTGCGTTTCGACTCGACCGCACGCCGGTCACCATTGCTGCATACCGGAAGTGCGTGGACGCCGGCGCTTGCCGTGAGCCCGGCGCCCACAAACGGGTGACTCGCGGATTCGAATCGTTTTGTAACTGGGAGCACCCGGACGGTGCGTCCAGAAACAGCCACCCGGTCAACTGTGTGGATTGGGAACAGGCGGCGGCGTACTGCAAGTGGTCCGGAGGGAGATTGCCCACGGAAGAGGAATGGGCCTACGCCGCACGCCGCAGCGGCGGGCCGTACGCGTGGGGGGCGGAACCGCCCGATCAAAGCCGACTCAACGTCTGTGGTCAGTCGTGTGTGGACAGCGGGGAACGGGCGGGGTTTCGCCGCTGGCGACGCGCGTCATGGGAGGACGATGGACATCCCGAGACGTCACCGGTCGGTAGCTTTCCGGCCGGGGCGACGCCGGATGGCCTCCTCGATATGGCGGGAAACGTCTGGGAGTGGACGTCGAGCGCCTGGCGGCCGGACTATGACTCCGGCCCACGTGAGGGGGCGGCAGACGTGCCGCGTGCTCTGCGCGGCAGCTGCTGGATCGACAGCAAAACGGCGAAGACTCGGTCGGCGAAGCGGTACTGGGCCGTGAGCAGCAAATCGACGGCCTACATCGGATTTCGCTGCGCGGCGAACTAACGCTATCGGCAGAGTCGGAGCCGGCGAGCTCGGCGTCGGCTGCATTCGTCGGGCGGGTGGTGTTGCTCGCGCGCGGCCTAGGTCGGGGTCGTGGCCGTTGCTCGGACCTGCTCTGTCGTCCGGCCGGTCCAGAGGTGGAAGGCGCGAAAGAACGAGTTGGGGTCCTCGAAGCCGAGCAGATACGAGATCTCGGCGCCGGAGAGTTTGGTTTGACGCAGGTAGTGGGTGGCCAGCGTTTCTCGCGTCTCTGCTAGCACGTGCTGAAACGTTGTGGCCTCGTCTTTCAGTCGGCGCTGCAGCGTGCGCTTGCTGATGGCGAGTTTCGAAGCGACGGCTTCCATGGAGCTTTCGCCTGCGGGCAGCGACTCGAGCAACGCAGCGCGGACCCGGTCCTCGAAGGTGGCCGCCTCGTCGAGCTCGGCGAGTCGGCGGCGCAGGTCCGGCTCGAAGAAGCGCCACATGGCCTCGTTGGCCGTCAGAAACGGGCGCTCCGCGTCGCCGCGGGAGAATGTCAGCGACTGGATTCCGTCGCGTTGCACCTGGGCCCCGAAGTATCGCGTGTACTCGGCGGCCGGTGCGGGTGGAGTCGGGCAGGCGACGCGTAGCGGGACGATCCGCTCGCGGGTACCGAGCCGAGCCAGTTGCACAAAAAACATCAACTCGGTGGTCACCAGCGATACTGGGGGCTCGGCCGTACGATCGAGCCAGTAGATCTCCAAGGTCACTGACAGCTCCGTGTCTCGGAGCACCAATTTCATGGGGGCGATCAGTCGTTTGTAGGTGGCGATTCGAGCTAGCGCGACGCGCAGGTTCGGGCTGCAAAATGCGGCGAAAATAGCCGGATGGAAGACCTCGGCGCGCACCGCTTCGGCCATGCGAATCGGCAGCAACGGTCGGTCGAACTCGGCTTCAATCGCGGACCACAAGCGAAAGTAGTCGGGGGAGCTCAAGCCGGTACTCGAGCGGGAGAACAGGTCCTCAGGCAGTTGTGCGCGCCGGAGGACGGCCCGAGCGTCGACTCCCAGATCGTGGAGTAGCGGGAGCCACGTGGCTTCGAGCGGGAAGACGTTGGAGGTCGCAGCCGCCATGAGCTGAGCGTAGCGCGGGACTCGGTCCGGTCACTGATCGATCGCGCCGTGCTGCTAGCCGATCGCGCCACCGGGACACCGCCGGGCCCTCGGCGAGCGCGGTTGCCGGGCGACTCGCAGGGCCCGACTGGGTGCGGGTGGCGCGTCGGGCCTCACGCGCGTCCCGGCTCACGGGCCCGGTTCGGCCAAGGCGTTGAGCATCGCGCCCGTGGCCGCTTCCACGTGGAGCCGTGAGCGGCCGTTGCCGAGCGGTTCGACGACGATGCGGGTGTCGATGCGCTCTCGCAAGGCCGCGACGTGGCTGATGATGCCGACTTGGGTGCCGCCGCCGTGCAGCTGTTCGAGGGCGTTCATGACGGTGTCGAGGGTGTTGTCGTCGAGGGTGCCGAACCCTTCGTCGAGCAGCAGGGTCTCGATGGGCTCGTCGATGCCGCGGTAGCTAGCCAAAGCTAGAGCCAACGCTAGAGAAACCAGGAAGGTCTCGCCGCCCGAGAGCGTGTCGATCGGCCGATCTTGCATGGCCTGAAAGGTGTCGCAGACGAAGAACGAAAGCGACGGTCGGCCGTGGCGATCTCGGCCTGGTCGCAATGTGTAGCGCGGTGCGAGGTCCACGAGATGGGCGTTCGCTCGTGTCAGTAGTTCTTCGAGGTTGAGAATCTGCGCGAACTCTCGAAAGCGCTTGCCGTCGTTGCGGCCGATCAAGTCGTGCAACTGGTGCCACAGTTTGTAGTCCGCTTCGGCCGTATCCCGAGCACGAACCAAGTCGGCGTGTCTGTTGCGGGAGACTTCATAGTCGGCGAGGCGCTGGGCCAGCACTGCGCTTTGCGTGCGCGCGTGGTCGAACTCGTTGCGTTCCTCGGCCAGGCGACCTTCGACCGCGGCGCGCCGGGACGAAAGCGAGGTGTCGCCGGGGAGGTCAGAAAGTCGCGGTGAAGACAGGCAGCTGGCCAGATCGGATCGACGCAGCGTCAAGTTGGTGCGGGCCCTTTCGCTGGCCACGCTGAGCCGGTCGCGAAGTTCACGTAGTTCCTCGCTCGTCGCGGCCGACAGCGTCACGCTCGTCAGCGCCGCTTCGTCGGCGAGCTCGTGGGCCTGCAACGAGGAAGTGAGCGCGGCTTCGGCCTCCCGTGCTCGCCCGACGAGCCGCTCGACGTGGCTTCGGCTGGCCTGCACGGTGGCGGTGGCGGTAGCGAGCTCGGTTTGGCGTCGCACGTCGCGGTCGCGCGCCGTGTTGACCGCCAGTTCCGCCTGCTCGAGGCGCTGCTGCCAGTCGGTTTGGGTCCTCTCGAGTCGGGCGAAGTCCACCGGACACTGACCGCGTTGCCGGTCGAGCTCGGCGATGGTTCGGCGTTGTGATTCGAGCGCTAGGGCGGTCTCGGCCGCACTCCGCTCGGCGTCGGCCAGGCGTTGTTGTGCGAGACCGAGGCGCTCGTTCGCATCGCGTCGCTGCTCTTCGAGTGTGACGGTCTCCTGCACCCCCGCTCGCCAGCGCGCGACCGCGGCCTCGA
>QKPP01000152.1 GCA_006508105.1 Myxococcales bacterium FL481
TCATCGTCATCGTCGCCGGCGTCGTCATCATCGCCATCGTCGTCATCGCCATCGTCGTCGTCGTCATCGTCATCATCGTCGTCATCACCATCACCATCGTCATCATCGGAGGCGCCCGGTGCCGACGAGTCGTCACTCGTGTCGTCGCAACCGGGCAACGCCACGGCGAATGCAAGCAGGAATTCCGATCGTCTCATTGGATCACCTTAGTGGTCGCTCGCACGCCCGGTCAATTGGGTTCCAGCGGGTCTGAATAGCGCGTCGATGCCTCGTCAAGAAAACCACGCCGAAGGTCATTTAGCTTGATCAATCGCGGTGTGCTAGCGACTAGGGCGGCTTTTCGCCGCCTCACGCGGATCTCGTTTCCAAGCGTCAGCTCCAACGGGTCGAAGACGAACCGGGTTGTCGGTGAGGCCGCCGACGCATACGTGAGCCATCCGCCGGTCGCAGACGACGCCTACGTCGCCCAAGCAAGGGCGGCAGTGACGAGAAGGCTCGACCGGTCGCCGGTGAGACAAAAGTCGCGGTCAAAAAAAGCCCAGCCATCTTGGCTGATGTTGATGATGTAGCGGTCGGGATCCTTTCGTGGTGGCTCGTCGTGGGTCGAAGCGCCGCTTCGCGGCCGGAGGCGGTCCGGTTGGAGACAGGCCGTCGATTCGCGTGTACCTTCGATGGGCATGCTGTCGTGGTCCGGCGGTGCGTGGCTACGGCTGTGGCTAGCCGCATCGGCTCCCGCGCCGGGCGGCACGTTTGACGATCAGCTGCAGTGGACGGCGCCTCCCGGGTGCCCCACGCACGCCCAAGTCCTCAAGAGCGTCGAGCGGTTGACCGCCGAGGTCCGGCCCGAGGTCACAGCGGCGGCAACGGTGAGTCGCCGCGGGGACGGCTGGGTCGTCGAGTTGGTGATTACGTCGACGACCGGACGCAGTCGACACGTGCTGACGGCCGACGATTGCCACACCCTGGTCGATGCCGTGGTGCTGATCATCGCAGTGCATCTCGATCCGGGAGCCGGAACCCCGTCCGCGTCAACCGAACCCGCCGCCGAGCAACCGGAGGCGGCGAACTCGGGGGCCGAATCGGAGGCGGCGAACTCGGGGGCCGCATCGGAGGCGAGACCGGGGGCCGCATCGGAGGCGAAACCGGGGGCCGCATCGGAGGCGAGACCGGAAACCAGATCGGAAGCGAGGGAGTCGGCCGCGCTCTCAGGAGGCTCGTCCTCGCGAGACTCGGATGCCGCAGCCCCAACCGACGCGGGCCGCTCCGCCGCCGCGCGACGGCTTCGACGGCTCGATCGGCCCAAGCCGCGCCGACGACGGGAACCGCCTGCGGAGACAGCCGCCAAGCCGGCGTCGCTGGGAGCTGCATCGCGTCGGCGCGGCGGGACCCGGTCGCGTCGACCGGCGCTCGCGCTGGGTGGCTTCGCGGCATTCGGCGTGGGCACGGTGCCCCAAACCGATGTCGGCCCCGGAATTGTCGCTGCGCTGGCGTTCTCGCGGTGGCGGCTCGAACTCGCGGGGCAGCACTGGTTTCCCCAACGCACTCAGATTCCCGACCACGATCCCGCGGGGGCGGTGATCGATGCTTGGTCCGCCGGTCTGCGCGGGTGTCCGCTCGTCGTCGACTCGGCCGCAGGCGGGTGGGAGCTGCCGTTGTGCCTCGGCGTCGAGGCCGGGGTCGTGCGCGCGCGTCCCGTCGCGCTCGATCGAGTCGCCGTGCGGGTCGGACCCTGGCTCGCGGCGGGGGCATCACCGCGACTGCACTGGCGATTCAAGCGCTGGGCGAGCCTGTGGATCGGCGCGGATGCGTTGGCTGTGGTCTTGGCCCCTCGTTTTCGTGCAGACGGGCTTCCCCAGGGGGATGGCGTGTTCTACCGCTCGCGCCCGTTTGTGGCTCGGGCCGTCGTCGGTCTCGAGTTTCGATTGACTACGCAGCCCAGGCGGTGAAATCGAGGTGACTTGCCTTGGTTCAGAAACCTGAGTGTACGGAGAATTTGATCATTTCCCCTCGATCTGGAGACTTACAAGACGATGGATCCATCTCGCGTTCGCAGCCGCCAACCGGCCGACGAGGAGCCCTACGGGGCGCACCTGTTCGGCCCGCAGCTGTGTTTCGAGGATCTGTACCACGAGTACTTCGAGTACGTTTGGACCAATCTGCGGCGTCTCGGGGTGTCAGAGCTCGAGCTCGACGACGCGGTGCAAGACGTGTTTCTCATCGCCCATCGTCGGGCGCACCAGTTCGAGGGGCGCTCCACCGTCAAGACTTGGCTCTATGGTATCGCTCGACGCATCGCGTTTCGTTACCGGCGCGCCGACGAACGAACTCGCCGACGCACGGCAGCTTTCGCCACGCTCGAGCACGAAGCGGGGGACTTGGACCGCGATTTCGCCACTCGCCAAGCGTGGCGTTTGCTCTATGCGTTTCTCGACACGCTCGATGACGAGAAGCGCGAGGCGTTTGTCATCGGGGAGTTCGAGGGACTGAATCGGCAGCAGCTCGGCGACGCGTTGGGCGTGAACCCGAACACCGCATACTCGCGGCTTCGAGCGGCGCGTGAGCGGTTCGAGCGGACGTTCGCGTCGGAGGCACGCCGTCGCGTGTTGATCCATGGCGAGCTGGCCCGGCGCCCACAGCGCGACAAACAACAACGAGTCTGGGCTCTGCTGCTCCCTCAACTTGGGTTGCCGGCAACTGGCGCCCAACCGGCGTTGGAGACGGTCACACCGTCGTCCGCGGCGGCGTGGCCGGCGGCCGCGAACGGCGTGGGGTTGTATCTCAAGGCGGCTGCGGTCGCGTTTGTGGTGGCGTCTGCAACCACCATCGGGCTGGGGGCGTGGGGGGACCAAGACCTGCCTGCCCGCCCGGCCGGCGATGAGTTGGTGGTGGCGCGGGCTGAAGCGCGGCCAGGGGGTGCCGCCACGACCCAAGCGGCCGAGGTGCCGGTCGTCGGGGCCGACCCGGCGGGTGGGCCAGCCACCGTGCCCGAGTCCGGCGAGATCGACAGGCGAGATACGCGAGAGGGGACCGGGACGGCCTCACGCGCGGCAGCGGCCGACCGGGCGCCCGCCCGCGCATCATCGAGACGGGCACGCGCGCGTCGGGGGGGACCGGGTGTGGAGCCTCGGCCCGCGGTGGCATCGACGCGGACGCCGTCCCAGCTCGCGCACGAGGTCCGCCTCATCCAGCAGGCGAGGGCGGTTTTGGCGCGAGGCGACAGCGCACGCACGCTCGAGTTGCTCGGTCGCCACGCGGCGGAGCACCGCAACGGCGAGCTGGCGATCGTTCGTCGCACGCTGCGAATCGATGCGTTGTGTCAGGCGGGGCGCGTCAAGCAGGCGCGGAGCGAAGCCCGAGCGTTTCTCGCCGAGCACCGCGATAGCTCCGAAGCGGCCCACGTGCGCCGCAGCTGCGCGCTTGACAAGGGCTCACATCGCCGACTTTGAGCGCCGACTCGCCCGCTCCACGGCGCGCTGCGTCCGGCTGTCGTAGCCTTGGCGTCGTGGCGCGTCGGATGATTCGCTGGGGTTTCGCCCCGCTCGCGGCGAGTGGTTGCCTGCTCGAGCCGATCACCGTCGGCCGGGTCGGTCACTCGGCATCGGACACCGGTCTCGCGCTGCAATCGTCCGACCCGTCCGGAGCGTCGACCGATGTGAGCAGCGAGTCGACCGCGATCCCCGGCGAGGACACGGACGCGGCAACCGGCAGCGACGACGGCTCCGACACTGACCAGGATGCATCGGATTCCGCGACGGCCGACGGACTCGACGTGGATGGGGTGTACCGCGGCATGCTTCGCATGCGGGTGCGCAACTCCATGGCCGGCCTTTCCGATTTTTGCGAGGTCGACGGCATCGAGGTGACGGTGGAGCAGGGGATGGTGGTGCCCACGATCGACCAGGTGTGCACCTTCGCCTTCGCGCCGTGGACCGACACGTTCGTCTCGTGGTGGCCGGACGGGCCGGTCGATCCCGAATCGGGCGAGGTCACCGGTGAAGTCCTCGTCGAGGGTCCCGCGTGGTCGGCTTCGGATGCCTGGCAAGGCTACTTCGGGCCCGGTCAGTTCAGCGGGGACTTCCAAGCGCAGTTTGACAACGCCGGGTGGACCTACGAGCTACAGGGGTTCTTCTTCCTCGAGTGATCGCGCCCCACGGCCGAGCCGCCTGCCTGCCCGGTCGGCCGATCCGGCCGCACGGGAATGACTCGCCGCTCGCGGGAAACCCCGTTGGGGACCCGGACGCAGGCGCTTCGGTCGATGTGCGGGGTTCGCGGGGTCGGTACGACGCGGTCGCAGGTCGCCCGCGATCGACGTCACGTGGCCCCGGTACCATGCGCCGATGCCTTGCACCCGTCTCGTTACGCTCACGTTCACCGCGGCGCTTGCCCTCGCCTGCGACGGTTCCAAAAACTCCTCGAGCGCCGGTGCTGACTCCAGCAAGTCGGCCGCGGCGGCCAAGCCATCGACGCCGCCGGCGAAGGCCGACAAAGTCGCGGACAAAACGAATTCCCCGCGCCCGAAGTCGTCGCCGCACTTGCCTCCGGGCCATCCTAGCGTCGGTCAGCCCGCGGCGGGCACCGCCACCAAGGTCGAGCCGAGTGGTGACGTTCGTCAGGAAACGCTGCCCGGTTTGTCCTTGGCCGTGCCCGTCGAGTGGGAACAGACGCAACCGAGAAGCGCCATGCGTCTGGCTCAGTTCAACGTGCCTGGTCCCGGGGGGGCAGCCACGCTCGCGGTCTTCCGCTTCCCCGGTGGCGGCGGTTCGGTCGAGGCCAACCTCGCCCGTTGGACCGGTCAGCTTCGCGGTTCGGATGGCGCTGAGCCGGCGGCGAAAACCGAGGTGTTGGAGCAGGGCGGGTTGAAGGTGACGATGCTCGATGTGGCCGGCAGCTACGGCGGCTCCACGATGCCCGGCGCGCCCCCTCAGCCATCCATCGCCGACGCTCGGATGCTCGCGGCGATCGTCGAGGGCCATGGCGATCCCTACTTCTTCAAGGTGGTCGGAGCGAACGCGACACTCGATCCGTGGCACGCGAGCTGGCGAGAGTTGGCCAAGTCATTCGCGGTGGCTCCGGAGGCCGCGGACGGCAAGGCGGCGAAACCGAAGGCCGCTGCGCCCCAGCCAGCGGGCTGAGTCGTCGGCGTTCGCCTCCTCGTCGGCTTTCCGGAAGGCTGCGGGTCGCACCAGGTCGGCGAACCGAAGACCGCCGCGGCGCGACCCCATGGCCGCGACGGTTGCTTGGACTGGACGACCCAGCGACACTCGACGTGTGTTCGCTCGATTCGTGCCACTTCGCCTGCGGTCTCGGTTTCAGCCTCGTCTGCGCACGGGCGGGTCGGCGTTAGGCCTCGCCCTCGCGGTCTCGGCGTGCGCTGGTCGAGACCGCCCGGCCGCGACCCCGCCCACGTGGTCGACGGTGACGCAGCCGGCCATCGCTCGGGGCCAGTGGGAGGTGGTCGACGACGTCACCGCGTTGGGCTGGTCCGAAGCTGGTCTCAAGACCGTTCAAGCCGAAGCTCGCAAGCTGGAATCGGCGGTGCTGCTCATCGTCACCCGGGGTCAAGTCGTTTTGCGGCACGGTGACATCGAGCACAAGTACCAAGTGCACTCCGTGCGCAAGAGCCTCCTGAGCGCACTGTACGGGATGGCAATCGAACGCGGTCAGATCGATCTCGACGACTCGTTGCGACGGCTGGGAATCGACGACCGGGACCAGCTCACGCGGCGTGAGAAGCGGGCGACGGTGGACGATCTGCTGTGCGCGCGTTCGGGGGTGTATCTCAAAGCCGCCGCCGAGACGAAATCGATGCGCAAGAAACGTCCCGACCGCGGGGCGCATCGGGCCGGGGACCATTGGTACTACAACAACTGGGACTTCAACGCGGCCGGGACAATCTACGAGCAAGCGACGGGACGCTCGGTGTTCGTGGCGTTTGAACACGAGATCGCGCGACCACTGGGGATGCAAGACTTCGATCACGACGGCACGTGGTACTCCGGCCACCGCTCAACGGAACATCGCGCCTACAAATTTCGCTTGTCGTCTCGAGATCTCGCTCGGTTCGGTCAGCTGTTCTTGCAGCAGGGGCAGTGGGGCGAGCGCGAGGTGATCCCGCGATCATGGGTCCACAAAAGCACCGAGTTGGTGAGCGAGACCGATCGATCCGGTAGCCACAGCGGCTACGGACGCATGTGGTGGGTGATGGTCAAGCCCGGCTCGGAGGCCCTCGAGTTGGGGCGCGGGGCATTCACGGCCTCGGGCAACGGTGGCCAGCGGGTGACCGTCATCCCCGCGATGGAAACCGTCATCGTTCATCGGGTCGATACCGACGACAAGTCGTCGCGGCGGGTCAAGACGCGGGAGTACGATCGACTGCTGGCCAAGGTGTTTCGCGCGTGGCGGGGTCGACGATCGATTCCGGTCGCCGAGCAGCTCGAGCGGCTCGAGGTTCAGTCGCAAGAAATGACCCCGGCGGAGATGACGGACTTCGTTCGCCAACTGGCCCGGGCCGACGCGACGCCCTCGGGCTCACCGGTTGGCGTCCGGGTCCCCGCGGCCGGCTAAAGAGGTGTCTGTCGTGCCGACCTCTGGCCGGCGCGCTCGCGAGCCGTTGCGGCCCACTTCGGCCGCCTCGATCACCTCGGATTCCCCTCTCGCCGCTTCGTCCCAGGCGATCATCTCGGGATGCCCGAGGAGGCGCTCGAGGTACGCGCCAGCCCTTCCCGACGGGGCGACCCCGTAGGTGCGGAAGCGAAACGCCACGGGGGCATACATGCAGTCGGCGGCGGAAAATTCCCCGCACAACCACGGTCCGTGCCCGGCGAAGCGCTGCGTGCCCTCGCTCCAGATCTGCTCCACACGGGCAATGTCGGCGCTCAGCTCCGCCGTGATCGGAACTTGGCGATCTCGAGCCCGGCAGCTCATCGGCATCTGCTCACGCAAGGGCAAAAACCCGGCGTGCATCTCGGCGCTGATGCACCGGGCGAACCCGCGAGCGGCCGCATCCTCGGGCCACAGGCTGGGGAAGCGCTCTGCGAGGTACTCGGCGATCGCCAGCGTGTCCCAGATGGTCGTTGGGCCGACGCGCAGGACCGGTACCCGACGCGTGGGCGACAGTTCGCCGATGCGGCGTTCGAAGGTGTCGGTGTCGAGGGGTAGGCGTATCTCGGTCCACGGCAGCTCGCAGTGCTGCACCATGAGGTATGCGCGCAGCGACCACGACGAGTAGTTGCGATTGCCGATGACGAGCGTCGTCGCGGGGGCGGAGGCGTTGAGCATGGACCAGGCCTAGCATGCGACGGTGTCTCCCGGCGCGGCCGCGAACCGAGACTCGGCCTCGCCATGGGGTCGCGGAAGCTGCGGTCCCGGACGACGGCTCGTCGCCGGCTTGGCCTGTCGATCGATCCCGACTACGATGCGCCGTCGTGCCGCGCCATCGTCCATTGTTATGTTTCCTGGCCGCGTTGACGGTTTCGGCTGCCTGCTCCGCCGGTCAGCCGCCGCCGGCTGACGGGGCGCGAGGGGGCAGCGCGGCGCCGCGCGACGCGACGGCGTCTACCCGCCCTCGTCCGGTGGTGACCGCCCGTCGCGCCGAGACGGGCGGGGGCCCCGTCGCTTCGGAGTCCCCTTCGAACCCGGGCGCGGCTCCGGCAGCGGACGCTCGACCGTCGTTGTCTGCGACGTTCGGGCCGGCCGAGCCCCGGCCGCTCGGTGCGACGGATCCGGGCCCCGACGGCGCGTCCGATGACCGGATGCGTTGGCCCCAGCCGGCTCGGCTGGTCGCGATCGGCGACTTGCATGGCGATGCGCGGGTGACTCGACAGGTGTTGCGACTCGCCGGTGCGATCGACGACCGCGACGAATGGGTGGGTGGGCAGCTGGTCGTGGTGCAAACCGGCGACCAGATCGATCGCGGCGACGATGACCGGCTGGTACTGGATCGCTTGGCGCGGCTCGAGTCGCAGGCGCGTCAGGCAGGCGGCCGGATGATCGTCCTCAACGGCAACCACGAGTTTCTCAACGCCCTCGGAGACCTACGCTACGTCACGCCGGCGGCCATGCGCAGCTTCGCGGATGTCGAGATCCCGGCGAAGCTGTCGGCGGCGTTGGCCGAGATCCCCGAGCCGGCCCGTACTCGCCTCGCCGCGTTCTTGCCCGGAGGCGTGTACGCCCGTCGGCTCGCCACCCGCAACCTGGCCGTGGTCGTAGGCGACACGGTGTTTGCCCACGGAGGCGTTCTGCCGCGTTACGCGGGGCAACTCGAAGCGCTCAACCGGGCGGCGCGAGAGTGGCTCAGCGGGGAGAGAACCGATTTGCATCCGGCGATCATGGCCGAAGATGGTCCGCTGTGGAGTCGCCACTACTCTCGATCGAGTGGGCCCAAGGTGTGCAAGCCGCTGGCCGAGACCCTGGTGCGAATCGGTGCCAAACGTATGGTGGTGGGTCACACTCCGCAGCTGTCGGGGATCACGTCAGCGTGCGATCAGCGAGTGTGGCGAATCGACGTGGGAATGGCGGCTCACTACGGTGGGCCGACACAAGCGCTGGAGATCACGTCGGCGGGGGTACGGATTTTGGGTGGCGAATCGCGGCCCGGGCAGCGCGACGGGAACGGGCGAGGAGGGCCACGGTCCGCCGCCACTCCGGGCTAGAATCCGGGACCGCGCTCCCGCGGGCGGCAGCGGTGCCGGTGGCCGATCCGGGCCGACCCGGACCTCCACATCTAGACCCCTCCCGCGACAGGTTGGCTCAGGGAGCAAGCGGCGAACGCAGGCGCGGCGACTCGGAGTGCCCGCCGAACTCGGCGGGCACGGTCTTGACGTGGACATCCCGCTGCGGGAACGGAATCTCGATGCCAGCGGCTTTGAGCTTGTACCAAATGGCGAAGTTGATCTCGCTACGCAGGACCTCGGGTTGTTCGACCATCGACGAGCAGTACGCACGCAGCACGAAGTCGAGGGACGAATCGCCAAATCCGACGAGCAAGACATCGGGGGCCGGCTCGCTGACGATCTCGTCGCAGTCCTGTGCGACTTCAAGCAGGCAGCGTGCCACCTGGCGGGGTTCCGAGCCGTACGACACGCCGATCGGAAAGGAAAAACGCACGAGCCGATCGTTGTGCGTCAAGTTGGTGACCTCCCCGGAGACGAGCTCCGCGTTGGGCACCAAAATGATCACGTTGTCGTTGGTCCGCACCATCGTCACCCGAGCGTGGATGCCCACCACCGTGCCCACGTTGTCCCCGACTTTGATCCGATCTCCGACCTTGATCGGTCGCCCCACGAGTAGAATCAGTCCGCTGACGAAGTTCTCCGCGATCTTTTGCAGGCCCAGTCCGATTCCCAGGCCGACGGCACCGAGCGCGACCATGATGCTGCTCAGCCGGATCCCGATCAGTGGCAATCCGACAAGGACGCCCAAGACCCAGACGAGGTAGCCGCCGATTCGAGCCGCGGCGTACTTGATGCCGTCGTCAACCGTCCAGCGTGACAAGATGCCGAACACCAGCCGGCGGCGGACGAACGTGGCGATCGCCCACACCGTGAAGCAAAACAGAAAGACCTTGAACACCAGCAGCACGGTGACCGACACGTCACCGAGGTCGATCAACGGGGTGTTGAAGAAGGCCGAGAGTCTGTCGAGCAGGGACACGGGGCGTCGCGTGGGCCGATTGCGTGCACGGTGACGTTAGACCCGCGTATCGGTGCCGTCCACTTGCGCGCGAAACCGGGCGGATGCGGGCTGGAGCCACGGGAACCCGGTTTTGGGGCGGCCGGGGGGGCGTCCCGGCGCTCTCGCGAAGCCGTGGTCACGCCACGCGCGTCGGCTCGGGCGGGGTGTGTCGGCCGGCCCCCACCGCTTCGCGGGTCGCCTTTGCGCGCTACCGTTTAGGACCCGTCGGGGTCGACCCCCGCCCCGTCACCTCGCGGGGAGGGATCACCGGGCTCGCGTGATGGAGCATCGGGCTCGGCGGCATCATCCCGCGGCGCGGGGCCGCCTGGTTCGAGTCCCGAGGCCGGCGGTGAGTCAACCACCGGCGGGGGACCGCCGTGGCCGTCGGATGCCTTCGGTCGGTCTGCCTTGCGGTCCGAGACGTCGTCGGAAGGCGCCGGCGGGTCTTCGTCAGGCGCCGATCCTGGCGCGTGCTCCAGCCCCGCCGATCCGCCGGTGGGCGAGGCCGACGCTTGGTCAGAATCGACTGTGTCGCCCGGCGGCGTTTCCCCTGGGGTCGCGGGCGCCAGTGGTGTCTCGAGTGACGGTGAGGCTCCCGGCGTCACGGGGTTCGTCGGCGAGGGCACCGTCTCGGCTGGGGCCGGGTTCGCGTGATTGACGGCCAGCTCAGCCGAATCGGTTGCGGGTTCCGGGTCCGTGACCGGGATCAGGTGGCTGGGATCGGGCAACGCATCCAGCTTGACTGCGGCCGAGGCGGTGCCCGGTGGTCGTTGGGCTCGGCGTTTGGGCGTCGTGCTGCGAGTGGGCCGCTTCGCCGCGGCCGAGGCTTGGAGCTTGGTGGCGGAGTTTCTTGCGTGGCGCTGGGTCGGCGTGGAGCGGGCTTGCGAGGCCGCTCGCGTGGTCAACGGTGAGGTCGACGCGGGGCTCCTCCGGGTGGCGGTCGAGGCGTGCGACGATGACCCGACGGTGGTCGAGCCCGTCGCGCTCGATTTGCGCGCGGCCGCGGGGGCGGCCGCGGAGGCGAGGTTCGTCGCCGGCGACCCCGGGTTTGAGACTGGCGTCCCCGCGGTCGGCCCAACCGAGCGCGATGGGGTTTCGGTGGTCGGGGGCTGTGTGGCGTTGGCCTCCACGGACGCGTTCAGCTCGCTCGCCGCCGATTCGGGTTCGCCACCCTCGGACCCGATGGTCGTTTGCCACAGCAGGGCCAGCCCGGCGGTGACGGCCACCCCGACTCCCACGAAGCCCAGACGGCCTCGGCGACCACCCGTGCGCCCAAGCAAACTTGTTTGGCGATCGTCGTCGAGCTCGAGCGTGCCACCGTCCCACGGCTCACTCGGTTCGGACCGATGGATCCTCGGCTGCATGGACCCGGGTCTAGCCGGAGTTGGGGGGTGATGCCAAACTCCGACCCCGCATTTTCGGGCCAGCGTGCGCGGCGTCGCGGTGCGGCGAGTCCAGCGCGGCTCGAGTGACGTAGCCCGGGGCACGCCGGTTGCATCGGCGGGATGAACGGCTGCGGAGAGGCGCAAGACGCCCCGTCGCGCCGGCTGGTGTTGGCTAGCCGTACCCGTAGCGGCGCGCGGTCGGCCAGCTGGCGGCGCCGGCCAGCCGTTGCCAACGCCGGGAGGCGGCGGTGCGCCAGATGTCATCGCCGCGGATGCTCACGGTGCCGGTGTCGAAGCGCACGGGGTTGCCCGCCACTGTGTGGTTTTCGCCCAGGTCAAACTCACGTTGCCGTTGCCGGGCGGTGGGTCGGTACGCCGCGCCCAGTCGCGCGGCGATATGCTCGAGCACCCCGGCTGGATCTCGCACCAAGTCCTCGTAGTGCACGCGCATGCAGGTATGGGCCCGCGATGCGATCCGCTCGCAAAGAACGTTCATCAGTTGCCACTCCGCACCCGACCGGACGGCGCTGTAGCGAGGCATCATCTCGATCGTCTTGGCGACTTCCGGTCGTCTTCTCGCGCGGGTCCAAGAAAATGCGACCGCTCGGGGATCGCGGATGAGGTGGATGACGGCCAGCTCGGTGTGCGGCAAGCCGGCCAGCACCGCCAGATGTTGGGCGGATTTCGAGGAGTCGACCAACGTCGTGGCCCCGCTTTGGCGGGCGATCGCGCGGTGCAAGCGATCGAGGATGGCTTGGTAGCGCCGGAGCTTGGCGGCAAACGACCCGCGCGGTCGAAGGAGCGCGGGCAAATGGCGGAGCCGGGCCACCGACGCTTGCAGGTGGGCCGCCGCGTCGGCGTCTCCGGCCGCCAAGTCGAGCCGCACCTGCGACCAAAACGGGCAGCGAGAGAACGGCTTCGAGCAGCCGCACCGCTGGTCGTGTTGGAACCCTCGTGACCAGATGTGCGCCAACTCGCCGCAGGACCACCAGCGGGGGAGCTGACCGAGCAAGCGGTCGAGCAGCGTCGATCCACTGCGCCCGCTACCTGCGATGTAGACGATTCGGTGAGCCATCCGAAGGGAGTGCAGCCGTGAAGGGGCGATGGAAGAGCTTGGCGCGCAATGCGAATGCGCACCAACAAGCAGCCAAGTTCGCGAGCGAAGGGGCCCCACGCCTCGCGCCCGTGCGCTTCTGGCATGCTCCGCCTCATGGGTAACTACCACATCGGGTTCCCGTGTCGGAAGCCACGACCCCGACCCACCGGGGCCGTGCGTGGGCGGGGGCATCCGGCGAAACCGGTGCGGGTCCGACCGCGGTCGGGTGGGCGCCACCGTCCGACGCCCTCGATCTCCGCGATCGCGACGACGTGCCGGTGGCGATGAACCGACGGCGTCGCGTGTTGTTCCTGTCGGCGGAGACGTATCCACCGCAGTACGGAGCGCTGGACGGCATCTTCAACCGGGGCCTGGCGCGACGTGGGGTCGATTGCGTGTGGATTATGCCCGGCGCGGTGGACGAGCTCACGCGCGAGTCATGGCACGGACATCCGGTGTGGCTCGTGCCCAAGCGGGCGGCCGCGACGGCCAGCGCTTTGCCGGCACAATACGCGGCGAGCGTGCGCCTGCTCGCCCAGGCGGTGAATCTCGCGGACGGCCTGGCGGGGCCGATAGACCTCGTCCAGGTGCGCGATGATCCGGCCATGGCTTTTGTGGCTCACCGCTACGCGAGGCGCGTCCGGATCCCGTTCGCGTACCAAGTGTCACACCTCAAAGAAGAAGAGTGCATCTTAGCCGCGGTCCGGGACCTCTACCCCGGTCGCCTCAAGCACTTTGCCCAGGGGGGGGTGGGATTTGTCGCGCGACAAGGGTTGTTGTCGCGGGCCGACGTCGTATTTCCCATCAGCGATGAAATGGCCCGGTGGCTGTCTCAGTGCGGCATTGCGGCGGCGAAGATGGTGGCGGTGCCCGAAGGCGTCGACCCCCCTCGCTTCACCACGGGTGCGGTCGAAAGCCGCGCGGCAACCCGCGCCCGGCTGGGACTCGGCGCCGCTGAAACGGCGCTGGTCTACGTGGGCACGCTGAGTCGCATGCGTCGGCTGGAACAACTGATCTGGGCCGTCGCGGCGCTGCGCAACCGGGGGGTGGCGGTGCGCTTGGTGATCGCCGGGGGCGACGCCCAACCGGGCGACACCGCATTTCTGCGTTCGACCGCGACCGGAGCCGGCGTTGCCGATCGGGTGGTCTTCACCGGTTTTGTGGTACCCGAACGGGTGCCACAGCTCATCGCCGCTTGCGACATTGGGATCTCGGCGATTCCTGACACATTCGTCTACCGGCATAGCTCCCCGATCAAGATTCTCGAGTACATGGCGCTAGGGATGCCGGTCGTGGCGACGGACATTCCGTCGCAGCGGCAGGTGCTCGGCCGTTTGTGTCCCGAGAACCTGGTGTCGCACCGGGCCTGCGCCTTGGCGGACGCCGTGACACGACTCATGGGGACCGATCCGGCGAAGCGGAGGCAGGCCGTGGCCGCCGGACGCGATTGGGTTTTGCGTCACCGCTCTTACGACGTGCTCGCGGGGCGTGTCGCCGCGAGCTATCGTCGGCTGTGGGGGGACGAAAGCGTTGGTGCGGAAGCGGGCTAGCGTGGCCCATCCACGGGCTCGTCCGGGGCGGGGCTTCGCCTCGTGGCCGTGGTCGGTACCGGTCCTGATCGTCTCGTTGTCCAGCTACATGGGAGCGTGGTCTGGCAACCTGGCGTACGCGCTGGTGTTCGTGGCGCTGGTGGCGACCAGCGTTTTGCTCCTCGCCAGCGGCACCGTTCGGGCGTCGCGTCAACGCGTTGCGCCCGCGTGGCACGTGTGGGTGTTTTTTGCCGTGGTCACCGGTGCTCAAGTCGGGGCGGTGCTCCTCGGTCGCTTGTCCGCGATGGGCCTGCTGCAAGCGGCGGTCTACTTCGTGTCATTGCTGTGCGCCTACTTCGTCCTCGGCGTGGCGCTGCGATCGAGTCTGCCGGCGACGGTGCGCAGTCTCGCGTTGTTGGGCGTGGGGCTGGCGAGTCCCGCGGTCGTCGCGGGGGTGGTGGGTCCGTTTTCTCTCGCCGGGCTGGAGGTCCACGCGACCTCCTGGCGGATCCCCGTCCTGGGGTTGCGAGCGACGAGCGGGTGCTTTGCCGACGAAAACTACTTCGCTGTGATCCTCCTCGTGTGCCTGGCCGCTGCCGCATATGCGATGACAACGGCGTCCGGCTACCCACGCCTCGTATGGCTGCTCGCGTCGTGCCTGATGGCCTGCGCGCTCGTTTTGACCTACTCCCGCGCGGCGTACGTCGGCGGCGCGTTGGCGGGGCTGACGTGGATTCGGGGCCGGCGGTGGCTCGTCCCGGCGTTGGCGTTGTTTGTCGGGGTCCCGATCGTCTTGTGGATCACCCGCACGCCGGTTCACGTCCATGAGCTGGCCGCGTTCGCCCAGATCGATCGTGGCATGTCCGGCCGGGAAGTGCTGTGGCAGATCGCGGTCGCTCGCATCGCGGAGCATCCCTGGCTCGGCTGGGGCGTCGGCAGTGTGGCCGAGATTATCGGGCGAGACACAAGCTATGGCAGCTCGCACAACACGGTACTCGACTTCGTTTTGATGGCGGGGGTGCCGGGCGGATTCGCCTACTTGCTCGTGGTCGTCGTCAGCGTGGTGCCGCTGGCCACGCGGGCGCGTCTCGACGATCCCGGCTCGCGGTTCGTGCTGGCCACCGTCGTCGGCTTGCTGTTCGCGGGGCAGTTTACGACCCACACCCTGGGAGGACTGAGTTTCGGCTCGATGGTCACCACCATGCTGCTGGGCTACGGCAATTCGCACCGCCGACGTCGGCCGCGGCCACGTGCGGTTCGTCCTCCGAGCGGGACCGCGAGCACGCGAACGAGGCCCAGCCTCCGCGCGTTCCGACGCGCGTCAAAGCAGACCGAGAACTAAGCGCAAGCCGTTCCCGCTCATATCGGAGTAGCTGTACGGTTGGCCGAGCCCCTGCACGGCGACCCTCGCCTGCAGAGTCCGACGGTCGATACGAAACAGCCGCCCACCTTTGTCGACCACGAACACGGCCCCGTTGGCTCCGAGCGTGATGCCGACCGGGGTGTCGCAGCCGGGCAGCTCGATATGCCGGGCCAACAGTTGACCTTGGCGGGGATTGAACACGCCGGCGCCACACGGCCGGTTGGCCGCGAACCACACCAGCTGGTGTTCGTCGACGGTCACCCCGCGCAGCGCGAGGTGTCCCGTCCGGGTGTGCTCGACGAAGCGCTCGGTGGTGCGATCAAACGACCAGATCGCGTCGTGTGCGTCACCTCCCGAGATCCACGGAGTGCCGTGCTCGTCGAGGGCGAGGCCGTAGAAGATCCCGGCGCCGTCATGGAACCACCGGTCGACTTCAAGGGAGTCACTGTCGACCCGCACCAGGCTGGGGGCGAATTTGCTGATCCCCCACAGGTTGTCGTTCGCATCGACCGCGGCCGCGTACATGCCATAGCGTCGGTTGTCGTTCCACCCCGGGATCTCGATCTCATCGAGCGTTTCACCGTCTGCCTCAGCGAGACGGGCCACCGAGATGAAGGGCTGCTCGCCGCCCCAGCTGACCCACAAACGGGGCGGGAACTGCCCGTCCCAGGCCAGCGCACGTGGCCCGGCCGGTGTCGACTCTCGGGCCGTGATGCCCGGCAGCCGCCGATGCCACAACAGGCACTCATCCTCCGCAAACGCCAGCTGATCATCTGGACCTTGTGAGGTGGTCACGCGGCCGTCGTCGTTGCGGTCACGACAACCGGCTTGATGACCCGAGAAGTAAACCACGCTGCCCCCACGATTGGCGACTGCCGCGTGGCCCAGGAGGTTCACGCTGATGCGCGACGGGCTGGCGAACGCGGCCGCGTCGGTGGCATAGCGAGCCTGGGCCGTGTCGCGGAATGTGTCGATGCGGGTGACCGAGTCGTGCTCGGTATTCGCAATCCACAGGGGCTCGGCGAAGCCGGGGGACAGGTCGAGGTCGACCACTGGCGGCGCCTGGTATGCGTAAGGCGAGCGGCCACAGCCCAGCCCAAGCACGACGAGCCCCACGGCGCAGGCGTCGAGTCGACTCCGCAGCACTCGCTGGATCTAGCACCGCGATCGTGACGGGGAATCAAGCGATCCGGGACGCCTCGAGCCGTGGGCGCCCGGGTCTGAGGTGACCACGGTTCATGAGGTCTGATTCGACCTCGACGCCAGATCTCGGCCCAGGGGGCGAGCGTGGTGTTGGCTTGCGGCTCGAACTCGTCGGTCAGTCGAGCTCAATGACGAGCTTGTAGTCGCCGCCGCCGAACCGTTGCTGATCGACCGCTAAGTACGTGGTCCAATCGGGGCTTCCGCCGACGTATTCAAGGGTCTCGAACTCGTCCGCTTCTTCCTCACGGATGCATCGGTATTGGTCCATGCCAGCGCAACTGTGTCCGAGACTCAGCACGCTCCAAAAGTCGGCATGATCGAGACGAGCGCGAAGGCGCCCAGCGCTGGGGAACGTGAGTCGAAACATCTGCTCGGCGCCCGGTCCACCGCAACGACCATTGGCGAATCCCTGGCGGGACGGGAGGGTGCCCTCATACTCGAAGCGCAGGTTCTCCCGCAGATCGACCTCGATCACATTGTCGAGGCATCGCTCCCCGACCGCGTCAATGCCGGTACGCAGCTCGAACAAGTAGCTGCCACGACTCCCCGGCGGAGAGTCCACGAAGATGTAGTAGTCGTACTCGGGGACGGCGAACCAACTGGCGCCGGGCGGTCGCTGGCCGTCCAATGGCAGGCACACGTCGGTCTCCTCATCCGACGCGGTGCAGTCGGCGGGTTCTCCTTTGTCGACCCTGGTGACGCGCAGCGATGGCACGAAGTCGGTGTGGGCCGGATCGAAGCGAATACTGACGTCGATCGGCTGGGGCACGGAGAAGCGGTAGACGTCTTCGGGTCCTGCGTCTGCGCCACAAACGCCACTCGCTTGAGAGCAGCCCTGCAACTCCCGTTCACGGCGTACGCCCGACTCAAACGGCAGCTCCAGCGGTTGGTCGCAGCTGCCCGGACGGGCGGAGTGGTCTGCGCCCGTGCCCGTGCCGCCGAGTCCCTCTTCTTCAACGCAGATGTAGAAGCTGTCGGTGGCGTCGGTGCGGAGACCACAAGCCGTCAGGGTGCACATGGCGAGGGCGGCCTGAGTGTGGAACGCGGCACAACGCATGAAAGAAAGATACCAGCTCGCCTTTCCGTGTGGCGCAGATCCTCCGCGATGGGTGTCGATCCTGGCGCGTTTGGAGGCCGGGTTCGAATTCGGCGAGGTATGGAACCCCCAGGAACGGGGAGCAGCTGGCGCTACGGGATCTTCTGGGCGGGGGTCTGATCGACGCTGGCGGTCCACGTTGGTGTTTCCGTGGGGTGGCGTCGGCCGTGGCGGGGACCCGCGAGGGCTTTGACCACGCCGTCGAGCATTTCGACCTGGTCCGCTCGCAATAGCGAGACGACGCCACCGTCCATGCGTAGTCTCAGTCGGGTGGTCCCGTCGCCAGGGAGGGCGAGCGCCAGCCAGGCCCAGTCCTGCACCGGTTGTCCAACTTGAATGACCACCACGCCGCCGTGCTCGATGTCGAACCCAGTGACGCCGGCTTCGACGAGCGCCGCCTCCAACGGCTCGCGTAGTCGATGCCACCATGCGGGACCGGCAGATGGTCCCGCTTCCTCGCACAAAGCCGCGACCTGGATACGAAGCTGGTCGAGTGCGTGGCGCTGACGGGTGCGGCGACGCGCTGCGGTGCCGGTCGGTTCCGTCAACAGCACGCGGTGGTACCCGAGCAGCCCGCATAGCGTGGCGACCAGCAGCAAGGCCAGCACGAGCGTCCATTGCCCGCTGGCGCCGACGACAGTGAGGTACGCTAGCGTGGCGAATGCCAACGCGACCCCAGTGAGCATCGCCGCGGAGGCGCGGTGGGAAAAACCCCGGGCGAGCAGTCGATGATGGACATGATCCGAGTCGCCCACGAAGACCGATTGCCCCCGTACCGCGCGACGGGTCACGGCCAGTCCCATGTCGAGCAGCGGCAGCGCGAGCGTGAGTAAGGGAATCGCGGCGTGCGTGAGCCACATCCGGGGTCGGCTCGGGCGGACCTCGAACAACACCGCGACGAGCAGGAAGCCAAGAAAGTAAGCGCCGGTGTCCCCCATGAAGACCCGTGCGGGATGGCGGTTGAACACCAGAAAGCCGGCGACGGCGCCCACCGCAGCGCACGCCAGCCACGAGATCTCGGCGGGTACGGTGTCGGGTATCCAGGCGCTGGCGCAGACGACTAGAAAGCCCGCTGCGAGGTTGCCCCCGGCCAGACCATCGAGGCCGTCTACGAAGTTGATCGCGTTGGTGACCGCGAGCACGAATACGCCGGTGAGCACGAGGGAGGCGAGGTTGCGGTCGAACAGACGCTCGAGCGCTTCCCAGCGCACGCCTCCGTACACGGCGGCCGCGACCACGATCGCTTGCAAGAGCAACTTCGATCGCGGTCGAAGCCCGAATAGATCGTCAGCCAGTCCGATCACGGCCATGCCACTGGCACCGACCACAATGCCGTGTCGCGACGCGACGTCGGCTCCGCCGAGCCAGTCGGTGGACGCGTCGATCACGAAGAGCGCGCCGAGGGCCAGCGCCATGACCAGTCCGCCGACGCGTGGAATCTGGCCGCTGTGAATCTTCCGCAGCGATCGCTCATCGTCGCGGCCCCCGAGCCGCTGCCACAGTCGGGCGGCGCCGGGCATCATCAATGCCACCAGCACAAAAGCGAGGCAGGCCGCGAGCAAAGGCGAGGGGATCGTTTGCATTAGGGCGACGCCCCGGGCACCGTCGGGTCATCGCGAAGCACGTTCGCGTACAGCGAAAGCGTAGCTCGAACCGTGCGCCCGATCGCAAACTCGCGTTGCACCAGCGCACGCGCCGCTGCGCCGAGGCGAGCGCGGCGATTGGGGTCGTAGACGAGCTCTTCGATCGCCCGGGCGAGGGCGAGCGGGCTGCGAGGTTCGATCAGCAGGCCCGTGACACCGTGGAGACAGACCTCGCGGCACCCCGGCACGTCGGTGGCGATCAACGGGAGTCCGGTTGCGGCGGCTTCGAGCAGCGCTTTCGGCAACCCCTCGCGGTAACTAGGGAGCGCGACAATCTGGGCGCGACGCAACGCGGTCGGCATGTCCTCGGTGTGCCCCCACCATTGCACGCCCGTCTCGTCGCACAAGCGGGTCAATTGTTGGGGCGGCAGGCCGCTGGGATTGCCCGGATCGCTGCGTCCGAGCAACACCATGCGCACGTCAACTCCCCGTTTTGCCAGGATCTCGCTGGCCCGGCAAAACTCGAGCACCCCTTTGTCCGCGAGCATCCGAGCCGGCAGAACGACGAGTGGCGGCCCTGCCTCCGGCGGACCTGGTCGAAATCGCTCGGTGTCGACCCCCGCGCCACGGATGAGAGAAGTGGCGCCGAGTTCGACCAGTCCGAGCCTTACGAAGAGCTCCCGATCGTCCGGGTTTTCAAACTGCGTCCAGGTCCGGTTTCGGCGCAAGGCCAGCCGGAACAGGCGTTGCATGACGCCGGGCACCAGCCCGCCAGATGGATCGACAAAAGCGGAGCCGAGACCGCTAATCGTGTTGATGACCGCCGTGCTCATGCCGCGCGCGGCGAGCGAACCGTAGATCACCAGCTTGGGAGTGATGTGGTGCAACAGGGTGGGGCGATGGCGCCGATACCCGCGTCGCAGTCGCCACAAGGCCAACGCTTCGGTCGCCGGATGGATGCCGTCCCGAGAGATCGCCAAGGGGATGAGCGAAAACCCCTCGTTGTGCAGGTTCGACCCGGCATCCGAGACCCGGGTACAAACCGCGACGCGCATGCCGGCATCTCGAGCGGCACGCCCCAGTGCGAGAAAGTGTGATGCAAAAAACCAGTCGTCGCTGATGACGAACATGATCGATTGCCCACTCAACGCATAGAGCGAATCTGCGTCGGCGAAACCAACCATGTGGCTCAAGGCTAGCACGCGTGTGTTCTCTAGGTTGACACCGGCCAGTCGATCTTCGAGTCTGCAACGGTGTCGCCCTCGCTGGGTCCCCCGCTGGTCGAGATTGGACGCGCCGCGGCGCAGCGATCTTCCGAGTCACGGTCAGAGCGGTGGTTGTTGCTCGATGACGTGGCCGCCGCTGCCGATTCACGGGTTGAGATTGTCCGGTTCGCATCGCAACCCAGCGCGGGCGCATGGTCGGGTACGGCCGACCGTCTGCCGTTCGCGGACTGGTCGTTCGATGGCGCCGCGATGCGGGCCGGTTACCCACAGCTGGTTTCGTTGACCCAGTGCCTTGCGAGTCTGGTGCGGGTGGTTCGGATCGGCGGGGCGATCGTCGTCCCCCGTTGTCTGGGGGGCTCGGGTCCTCGCTCAGGCCAAGCCGGATGGCTCCGGGCGCTCGGTGAGGCGGTGTTGGGTTGGACGCCGGAGGCGATCTTGCTGCACCACGCGGCGTTGTTCGGACTGCGCTTGGCCACCGGAGAGCGCGAAGATCGGGACTATCTCGTGTTTCGCCGGCGCGACCCCGGCCATGTCGCCATCGACGGCGCGACTCCACCGCGGGCGGACCCGCTGAAGTTGCGCTGTATCCACTGCGGGGCGACGTACCGCTACCGCCAGCGCGAGCTCAGGTGCCGCGAATGCGGCCATCGGCCAAACGGGCCGACTCCGTTGCGCACGGTGGGTACGTTGCCGCCGGGACGATCGTAGCGCGCTCTCACGGCGCGGCTGTCGGCACCGGTACCACCACCGGTCGCGGAACGACCGGCTCCGCGGGGGCGAGCGTGGTCTAGAAGCGAGCAGACAGGCCGACGCCGGCATAGCCGGGTGCGATGGCCGGGACAACCGCGAGGTTCGAGCGGCTCCGGCGAGCGCCGACGACGAGCAAGGCGATCCCCGCTCCGAGCAGGATGGGGGTTGCGATGGCCCCAATAATCGCGCGGCCATTGGCCGCTTCGCCGTCGTCGTGCAGCTTGGCCAATTCGTCCCACTCGTCTTGGGTGACGTTCTCTTGTTTCTGAAGAGCGTCGTCCTCGGTGCGGAATTCCTCGTTCAGCTGGTAGCTTTGCACCAGCGAGATCGTCATGAACGTGCCCGCTCCCAGTCCGAGTGCGCTGGTGACGATTCCGGCGACGACCAGTCCCTTGCCGGATGAACTCGGTGGTCCGGCATCGGTGGGCTCGCTGGGGGAGGGGGCCGCGGCCGCCGAGTCCGCCTCGTCGCCAGACGCCTCGTCGTCGGGCTCGTCCTCTTCCTCGGCGCTCTCGAGGGCGTTTTCTAAGCGCCGCTTCATCTCGATCACGGCCTCGCTGAGGCGGGCCTCGCCGTCGTACGCGGATTCGAGGCTTTGCGCGTAGCGCTCGAGCAGGCGCGCAGCCGCTCGCAGATGATCCACTTTGCGGGTTTCGACGAACGCCTCCATGTAGGCGGACAGGGCGGACACCAAGATCTGCGCGCGCGTGCTGTTGGTATCGTCGTTTTCTTCCATCAAGTCGAGCGCCTTGCCCCATGCTCGGGCGGCGCCGAGATAGTCGCCGTTGGCGAACGCGCTATCGCCTTCGGCGTACAGCGTCTCGACATCATCCGGCTGGGCCGCGGCGGCGACGGTGGGCGCCGAGGTAGCGAACAGGCCTAGCGCCACGATGGTGGCGACAAAACGGTAAGCGATCCGCATCTGTGTACTCGCAGTAAGGGAGCTTGAAGTATCACGAGCGCCCCGCCTTCGCACGGGGGCCGACTCGGGCCGAGCCCCATCTGCGCACCGTGCGTGGGGCCGCTGCGGGCTCGCCTCGGCCGCAGAGCCGCGGCCGATCGCCAGATGTGGTGGTGGCGGCGTGGAAGTCTCGCATCCGAGTAAACTTGCCGGGTTGTTGTCCTCCACGATGCACCGGCCCGCTCTCGTGTCCGCGCCGCGGGGCATTCCCCAAGTCGTCGGTCCTCGGCTGAGCGTGGCGCCGATGATGAATGTGACAGATCGGCACTTTCGTGTGCTGATGCGCGGCATCACAACCCGGACTTGGCTGTACACCGAAATGCTCACCACGGCCTCGTTGCTCCAGGATCGCGGTCCGGCGCTTCTGCAGGTGGAGCCGGTGGAGCCGCCGCTTGTGCTGCAGCTCGGCGGGGACGATCCCTCGGCCCTCGCGCGTTGTGCGACCATGGCTCGCCGGCGTGCCTACGCCGAGCTGAATCTCAACGTCGGTTGTCCCAGTGCGAGCGTGCGCAGTGGAGGATTCGGCGCGGCGTTGATGTTGCGACCGGCTCGGGTCGCGGACTGCGTTCGGGCAATGTCCGACGCGTTTGGTGCTCGGGTGACGGTCAAGCACCGTCTCGGTGTCGATGGTCGCGAGTCCTTTCAGTCGCTCATCGACTTCGTCGGGGCCGTCGCCGCGGCAGGGGCGGCGCGATTCATTGTGCACGCTCGCGTCGCGCGTCTGTCGGGACTCTCGCCGCGGCAAAACCGGCAGGTTCCGCCATTGCGACCGGACTGGGTCCACGCGCTCAAGGGTTGGTTTCCCCACGTGCCGATTGAGATCAACGGCGAGATTCGCAGCCTGGCACAGGCTGAGCGGTATTTGCACCAGCTCGACGGCGTGATGATCGGCCGCGCGGCTCGCGAGGCGCCCATGCTGTTTGCCGACGTGGACTCGCGTGTCAGCCCTGAGCGGGTCGAGCCCCCCACACGACGCCAGGTGGTCCGCCGCTATCGCAGCTGGCTTTCGCGCGAGCTCGTGGCTGGGACGTCTCCGCTGCTACTTCTCCGTCCACTTCAGCATCTTTATTCGGGATGTCCTGGGGCACGCCGATGGCGGCGGGCGTTGGCGAGGATCGACCGGCACTCGCCCGGCGATACGATCGTGCGGCAATTAGACGACGCCATCGACGAGGTCGAACGCCTGCACGCGACCGCACGGAGCCATCGGCTCGGCGAGACCGTCTGCGTTCGCTGACCGAACCGGCGCGCTGGCGTCGGCGGGGCATCGCGTCGACGTGGCGCGCGTTGTGTCAACGCGATCGGATCGCGGGCGGGGTCGGCGGGGCAGCGCGTGGACGGTGGGCACGGCCAGCGACTGTCGGCCTCGAGCGTGGCGACGCGGCCGAACCGGCAAGTACCGGTGGTTTGGATCGGCCGGTCCCGGTCTTTGTCAGGACGCTTGCACCTCGGCGATGTACTCGCGGGTGACCGTCCCATCGTCGGGGTCGACGACGAACACGTTGGCTTCGCCCGTCGAGCCGTCGAAGCGCATCAGCAGCCAAAACTCAATGCACCAGCGCTCACACTGCGCCAGCGCGGGGGGCACCCATCCGACAAGCATGGCGGCACCCAAGCTGGCGTCGGCCCGGGTCTCCAGCGCGGCTTGGTACGGAGGGTGGCTCTCGAGTGCTTCGCGGGCGGCCTCAAGCTGGGTCTCGAGGACCTGACGCCGCCAGTTGCTGGAGAACACGACGTCGCCAATCGTACCCGTTTGCGGGCGGTAGGTCGCCAGGTAGACCTCGTCGGCGACCAGTTCGCCGTAGTCGGGCAGGTCGAACTCGGGGAATAGATTGTCCTTTTCGATCTGCTCGTCGATGGTGGCTCGAGCTCGGGCAAATGTGTCGCCGCGCGATGGGTCGTAGATGCCGAACACGCGCAAGATGAGTTGTTCGCTGGGCAGGCGGTGGTCCCAGTCGAGTACCGCCCATGCGTCGACGTAGTCTGCCGCCCCGAAGGGTACGAGGTCGGGGAAGGCTGCGATCAGCTGCGCAAGCGCGTCGCCGGTCGGGGCGAGGGCCTGATCGGAAACGCGCACGTGGATGGCGAGTTGCTCTAGGGCCCGCGCGACTCGAGGGTGTTGAGAAAGCTCGCTCATGGCCACGGCTAAGCGGGGGCGTCGTGATGGCGCTCGATATCGGCGCCAAGTGCCTGCAAGCGGGTTTCGATGCGCTCGTAGCCGCGATCGATATGGTACACGCGACGAATCTCGGTCCTACCCTCCGCGATCAGGCCGGCCAACACCAGCGACGCACTCGCGCGGAGATCGGTCGCCATCACCGTCGAGCCGGTATACTGGGCGGGGCCCCGCACGATCGCGGTATTGCCATTGACCACGATATCGGCGCCGAGTCGATTGAGCTCCGGCACATGCATGAATCGGTTCTCGAAAATGGTCTCCGTGATGGCCGACCGCCCATGGGCTGCGCTGGCCAGCACGGTCAGTTGGGCTTGCATGTCGGTGGGAAACCCCGGATGAGGACGCGTGACCACATCCACCGGCTTGAGGCGCTCGGGGGCGACCACCCGCAAGTTGCCGCCCTCGGCTTCACACCGGGTGCCCGTTTGCTGGATCTTGGCGATCACGGCTTGCATGTACTCAACCGGGGCATCGCGGAGCAGGACATCACCTCCGGTCAACGCGGCTGCGACCATGAATGTACCCGCTTCGATCCGATCCGGTAGCACCGCATGATCGACCCCGTCGAGTCGGTCGACCCCCTCGATCAGCACGGTTGGCGTGCCAGCGCCCGAGATTTTCGCGCCCATCTTGTTGAGCACAATGGCCAGCTCCTGCACCTCCGGTTCCCGGGCGGCGTTTTCGAGCCGGCTGGTGCCGTTGGCCAGGGCGGCGGCCATCATCACGTTTTGGGTGCCCCCGACGGTCACGGTGTCGAATACGAAGTCCGCTCCCCGGAGGCGATCGGCTCGGAGGTCGACGTAGCCGTGACGCAACGTGATCTGTGCGCCGAGCGCTTCCAAACCTTTGAGATGCTGATCAATGGGGCGGGCCCCGATGGCGCACCCGCCAGGCAACGAAATACGCGTGCGGCCGAAGCGAGCGAGCAACGGCCCCATGACCGTGACGGAGGCTCGCATGGTCTTGACCAGCTCGTAGGGGGCTTCGAACGTTCCCTGAGCCACTCCGCGAGGATCCAGCGTCAGCGTCCGCTCGTCGGCGTACGAGCACTCGCACCCGAGGCTGCGCAGCAGCCTGACCATGGTGGCCACATCCGTCAGCGCGGGCAGGTGACGAAACGTGGTCGGGCGGTCACCGACTAGCGCCGCACACATCAACGGCAGCGCCGCGTTCTTGGCCCCCAGAATCTGGACCTCGCCAGAAAGGCGCTTTCCCCCGTGGATGACGATTTTGTCCATGAACGGTCGCCGGACGCCGGTTCGCCCCACGGATATTCCGTTGACGCCTCGGTCGCGCCAGCTTACCCGTGAATACGCAGGATCGGGCGCGGAACATGCGCCGCTCACCGATCCCCGGGCTTCGTGGGCGACGAGTTTCGACAGCAATGGTTGGAATGCGAATCGAGGATCCGATGTCGACCCCAGTCGATCCCCCGGTCGCCGGCAATTGCCGTAAAATCAGCGCGTGGGGATAGAGCGCGCGCGCCAGGCCCGAAGTTCCGGTCGTCGAGCGGGCTGGGCCCTGATCGTGGCGATCGTGGCGATCGTGGCCGCCGCGGGGTCCGGGGCGCCGGTCCGGGCGGACGATACGTTTGCGACGTCGTTGTTTAGCGGCGATCCGCGGGCTTTATGGCCGCTCGACATCGAGCTGGAGCTCGTACGGCTTTCGGCCACGCCCGAAGGTCCTGACCGGCCCGAGTCGAACTCTCTGACCCGCTCGGTTACCCGGGCGCAGGCCGGCGAGCGTACGAAGTTTGCGCACGTCGAAGTCACACCGTTCGGGAAACGCACGCTGACGTTGACCGTGGTCGGACGGCATCATCCCGGGGGACGAATCGAGCTCGAGTACGATTTGCGGGTCCTCGAAGCGCGGTACGCCAGGATCGATCTGCGGCGCTACGTGATGCATCGGCTGGGTCTTGGGGCTCAGTTGGTTGTGGGGCCGAGCGTGCTGCGGGTCTCCCGAGCGGATATCGTCACCGTTGACCAGGGTGTTCACCGCGAGCCGTTCGAGATCGACGGAGACCGCTACGAGATTCGTCTAGGCGCTGCGTCGACGCGCGGTTGACACCTCTAATCCCACTCGCTATCCCTTGTCACGACGCGGCGGGCGTCTACCCTCAGCGCGTCCTTTGGAGTGTCCCATGTCCTTCCGTTCCAAGCTCCAGTCCGTTCCGCTGCTTCTCAACATCGGTTTGGCCGTGGCCACGCTCAGCGTTGGCGCGTGCAAGCGTCCTGAGTATCCCGCCTGCAAGCGGGATAGACACTGCAACAAGGAAGAGGGGGAAACCTGCGTCGACGGCATGTGCCAAAACTGCACGACCGACGATGAGTGCCTCGCCAAAGGCGAAAACGGCGAGAACTGGGTTTGCCACGAGTTTCGTTGCACCGACCCCGCTCTTTTGCCGCAGCAAAGCGGCAACGGCGAGCAGGGTTCGCCGTGCAACGCGACGACCGAGTGCGTTCAGGGGTTGGTCTGTCGCAACGGCATCTGCGACGTGTGCATGACGGACGGCGAGTGTGCCCCCGGAGTCTGCAATCTCAACACAGGGCGTTGCGAAGCCGCCGCGGCCGGTCAGTGCACCTCGGACGACCAGTGCGCCATGGACGAGATCTGCGACAACGGGACTTGCGTGTTGAGCCAGGTTCAACCCGGCGCGAACCCGTGCACGCTGTCGGCCGTGTACTTCGCGTTCGATAGCCCGAAGCTCGACACCAAGGCGCAATCCGATCTGCAGGCCGCCGCCCAGTGCATGGCGTCGCAAAACCGCCTCGTTTACCTCGAGGCCCACGCCGATCCGCGGGGCACCGAGGAGTACAACATCTTGTTGACCGACAAGCGTGGTCAGTCCGTCAAGAGCTTTCTCGAGAATCTCGGAGTCGGCGGGGCCAACATGCAGGTGATCTCGAAGGGCGATCTGGAAGCCACCGGGACCGACGAGTCATCGTGGGCCCGCGATCGACGCGTGGAGTTCATCTGGCCCTAGGCGTCGTCGACCCGATGCATCGCGCTGTCTCATTGGGATTGTTGCTGCCGTTGTGCACCGGAGCCGGCTGTGTCGTGCTCCGGGCGCAGCACGATGATTTGGCGGCGCAAGTCGACCGACTCGAAGAGCAGGTCGCGCAGCGCGATCAAGAGCTTGCGCGCATGATGGAGCAGGCCGAGCAGCAGGCTGCGTCGGTCGAGTCGAAGCTACAAGAAGCCGAGAAGCTGCTGCGTGGCAATCAGGCGAGCGTGGGCGTACGGGTGGACGATCTCGAGAGTGAGGTCGCGCAGATGCGCGGTAGCGCGGACGACAACCGCAACGCGCTCGCGGCTCTGACATCGGGTCTCGACGAGATGCGGGCTGATGTTGAAAGCCGAATCAACAATCTCGAGGCGTCGGTCAACGAGGCCACGAACATTCCCGAGAGCAAGCAGGCCCTCTACGCCGAGGCCGAGCGTCAGTTGGCGGCGCAGGCTTACAAGCAGGCCCGGCGCCTGTATCGGATCTACTGGTCGCGCTACCCCAGCGACAAGCTCGGTCCCGAGGTCCGCTTCAAGATCGGGCTCACCTTGTACAGCGAGCGTGACTTTCGCTCCGCCTTGGGCGAGTTTTATTGGATCACGCAAAACGCTCGCAAGGCAAAGATCCTCCCCGACGCGCTGTACTACTCGGGGTTGGCGTTCGCGAAGCTCGGTCAGTGCAAAGACGCGATCGTGTACTTCGAGTATGTGACGAAGAAGTCGGTCGGGGCCGGGAAGCGCTATCGCGACCAGGCCCGCCAGCAGATTAAGACCCTCAAAAAGGACAAGGGCGAGATCTGCCAGGACAAGGATCGGGCGGGGCGTAGCTAGACAGCCTGGCCGTCCACGTCGACGGCGTTCCGGTCAGCGGTCGATCGAGCCCGCCTGCTAGGCGGATCGCGGCCGCTGGGAGTGCCGGAAGTAGGCGCGCGAGGCGACCACGCCCACCACGCCGCACGTCCGCGGCCCCTCGTCGTTCGCGTCGGCGTCGTTGCGTTGAACGATGCGGACGTCGAAGCTCACGGTGTCGCCCGGCTCGAGACGCCGCAAATAGGCGATTGTCAGCGTCCGCGCTTCAGCTTCGTCGCTAGCCACAACCGCAAGATCGGTGGTGTAGCCGCTCGCGTCACACGGCCAGTGTTCAGGGCGTCCGGATTTGGCACGGGCGCGGGCGGAGACGGTGAACGTGGTGCCGTTGCTCTTGGGCTGGTTTTCCGCTTCGGCCACGGTTGAGAGCATGTGCGGCGTCGACCAATCGTAGCGCCCGGCGAGCAGATAGATGTCGTGCGCTTCCTGGCGGCGACCGGTACTCCACAACCCTTCGAACACCTCCTCAACCACCAGGCCCGCGTACGCCGGGTTCAGGTCTCCAGTCGTGCGTAGCTCCTCGAGCAGTTCGATGGCCTGGTACAGGTGGCGCAGCGCGGTGTCGACTTGAGCCGTGTCTGCGAGGAGCCAGCCACCCAATACCGCCAGCGTCAGCGGGTTGTCGGGTTCGGCCGCTCGCGCGCGGCTCATCGTCTCGAGGGCCTCGGCGGAACGGCCCGCCCGGTACTGGGTAATCGCCAGGTTGTAGAGGGCCCCGGCGTGGCCGGGGAGGAACGTCAAGGCCTCGTCGAAGCGATCGATGGCTTCGTCGAGACGATCGAGATCCGACAGACAGATCCCGTGCTCGACCAGGATGTCGGTGTGAACCGGGTCTTCTTCAAGGTATCGCTCGTAGACCTCCAGCGCGTCTTCCACGTTGTCTTGCCGGCGCAACAGCGCGCCCAAGGCCGTCACGGCTTCGACCATGGACGGGCCGTCGTCCGACCCGTAGACCGCTAGGGAATACTGCTCCTTGGCTTCTTCGTGGTCTCCGATGCGGTCGAGCACGGCGCCCAGGTTGTAGTGGGCCAAGGCGTTGTCGGGATCGACATCCACCGCCAACGCGAAGGCTTCCTTGGCCTCCTCGAGCTCGCCCACCAGGTCGAGTACGTTGCCGAGTGCGACCAGTACGTCCGGCTCGCGGGGGAATTCCTCCGCGGCTCGCCGCGCCAGCACCACCGCCGGCTCGAACTCCTCGGTCTCGCAGAGACCGCGGATCCACATCAGGTACACGGGGACGCGGTGTTCGGTGGCGAGGTCGGGATCCCAGGCGTTTCGGAGCATTCGCACCGCCGAGTCGGCGGAGCCTTGCTCCAACAGCGCTGCGATGGTTTCAAGGGGAGGGCGCATCCGGAGAGCTGTTCAGAGCTTACACGACGATCGCTGTGGCGTGCAGTCGCGGCGCCGGTCAGCGGCCGGCCGCGACTCGCGCGAGCGCGGGCCGGCCTCGCCTCCCGCTGATCGAGATCCAGATCGCGTCGCTTGGCGAGCTGGCCCAAACGGCTGGGTCGCGACCGGCCCCATCGCGGCGCCTGCATTCCCGGCGAGGGGATGGAACACTGTCACCGATATGCTCAGCATCGAGTGCCAAGACCTCCATCACTCGTACGATGGCGTGCACGACGCCCTACGCGGTCTCTCGTTGCGTGTCGCGGCGGGCGAAGTGTTGGCGCTGATCGGCCCGAACGGTGCGGGAAAGAGCACCGCACTGCGAATTTTGGCCACCTTGCTCCAACCGGATCGAGGTCGTGTGCTGTGGGACGGGCACGACGCGTGGGCCGATCGGTACACGGTGCGTCCCCGCATCGGCTTTTTAGGCGATGGCACGGCCCTTTACGCCGGCATGACCGCCGCGGGCTATCTGCGCTTTTTCGCGGAGTGCTACGGGCAAGCGGACCGCGCCGTAGGCCCTCGCGTGGCGGAATTGCTGGCGCAATTCGACCTGACGACCAAGGCCGACACGGCCATTGCCGATCTGAGCAAGGGCATGCGGCAACGCTTGGCAATTGCGCGAGCCCTGGTCCATCGTCCACAGCTGTTGCTGCTCGACGAACCGGCCGATGGGCTCGACCCGGCGGCTCGTCGGCAGTTGCGCGCCATCCTCCGCCAAACAGCGGATGGAGGGGTCGGCGTGGTCATCAGCTCCCATATCCTGCGCGAGCTCGACGGGTTTTGTGACGCCGTCGCCGTGATGCAAAAGGGGCGACTCGAAGTCTTTGGGACCGTAGACGAGGTGATCGAGCGTTATGAGGTCAGCCGCCGTGTTCACCGGATCGAGGTGTTGCGAGGGATCGACCGGGCGCTCAAGGTGCTCGCGGGCCATCGCGGTCTGGTCGAGCGGGTCGAGCGTCGACCCGAGGCGGCGGACGCCGGCGTGATCCTAGTGCGAATTCACGGAGATTCGACGGCTCCGGCCAAGATCTTGCGCGAGCTGGTGGCCGCGGAAGTCGATGTGTTGGCGTTGCACCGCGTTCGCAGCGACCTTGAAGACGTCTACCAGTCCTTGGGTCACGAGCAGGTGAGTTGATCGCGCACTTCCCCGCCACGCCGCGATCGCGAGCGTTTCGCGGTAGATCCTCGGGATGCCGAGGCGATCTTCTCGAGTAAGAGTGGCAGCGTGGAACGTCAACGGACTGCGGGCTTGCGCCAAGCGGGGCTTCCTCGACGTGCTCGAGCGCGAGCGCCTGGATATTCTCGGGGTTCAGGAGGTGCGCGCGACCGCCGAGCAGCTTCCCCCTGAGGTGCGCGAGCCCGCAAAGTGGCACACCGCATTCGTTGCGGCCCGGCGAGCCGGGTACAGTGGCGTCGGTCTGTACGCTCGCCGACCACCCGACGCGATCCTTGACTCGCTCGGGTCCCCACGTTTCGACCGCGAGGGGCGGGTCCAGATTGCTCGGTTCGGTCGCTTGGTCGTGGCCAACGCGTACTTTCCCAACGGCAACGGCAAAGCCCGCGACAACAGCCGAGTCCCGTTCAAGCTCGCGTTTTACCGGCGATTGTTTGAGGTCGTGCAACGCCAGCGCCGAGGCGGGCTGCGGGTGTTGGTCATGGGTGACTTCAACACCGCACACACGGAGATCGATCTCGCGCGGCCGAAGGACAACCGCAAGACCAGCGGGTTTCTCCCCGAAGAGCGGGCCGAGTTCTCGCGGTGGGTGGACGCGGGCTGGATCGACACCTTTCGTGAGTTCGAGGCCGGCGGTGGCCACTACTCGTGGTGGACGCAGCGCGGAGGAGCGCGCGAGCGCAACGTAGGTTGGCGCATCGACTACGTGTTGGCGTCACCTAACCTGCGCCCGTTCCTGCGTGGTGCCTTCATTCGACGCGAGATCCTGGGATCCGACCACTGCCCGGTTGGCGTGGACTTGGAGGCGGACGTGTTCGGTTAGCTCTCCCGACCGGGACGAGAAGACTCGTCTGGCCGGGTCATCGCGGGCCAACCCCGTGGGTCGATCATCCGCGCTTGGGCTCGGGGCGCGCGAGCTCTTCGTCGATGGCGCGCTCGATCACCGGTCCCAGCACGTCCGCCAGTCGACGCGACGGCGCGGCTTCACCGGTGCACCAAAACGCCACCAGGGCCTCGAGGGCGGTTGCGGCCCGGTAGGCCGCCACGCTTCGCGCGGCGCGGGTCGTTCGCAGGTTGCGGGCGCGGCGAACCACGGCCGTCTCGTCGTCGGTGAGTTCCGATTCGATCGCGCTCAGCATTTCAGCTTGGGTTTCGGCCTTGGTCACCGCGGCGCGAACCCGATCGAGTCGGCCCGTCGGGTAGTCGCCGCGCAGCGCGATGCGCCGCCGAACATCACACTCGAATTCCGCGTCGCCAAGCCAGGCGAGCGTCCGGATCGATCGCTGACGCAGCGCTGTCGTCACGGTCGAACTGTACCAGCCCCATGCCACCGGCGAGGCACCCGTCACCCCGCCGCGGCTTGGCGGCTTGGCGGGGTGGCGAGGCCACGCGGCTCGGCTCGTACTCGGTCGATGGCGCACGCGCCAGCCCCGTCCGCACCCCACCCCGACCGATGCGGCGCCGGGCCGGGTCGTGGCGTGGTCAGATGCAGACGCGGTGGCTTCGCCGCACGGGCCTCACCGGGCGTGGGATTCGCTAGCGAGTCACGGCGGCGACGATGTCGGGATCGACGTCGAATCGCTCGAGGAATTCGCGTCGCTCTTGGTGCATCTTGCTCACCCACGCCTTGTAGCGGTCCTGGCGGCCATGCGCCGTGAACCAACGCCGGGGTTGGAGGATCTCGGCGGAGACGGTGGCGACCAACTCCGCGTTTTCCGGAGCGTCGATGTCCACCACCTCGTAGCCGAAGTCCGGATCAACCGTCCAGCGGATGTCGTCGCCGACGAGCGCTTCGAGCATCGCCGAGGAGTGCCGGATTTTCACCTTCAAGGCCTCTCCTTTGTCCACCTCGACCTTCGAACCGCCGACAAACCCGGTGTTCATCAGCCACATGCCCGTGGTCGAGAACGTGGCCGCCAGTTCGCTGAAGCGCTGCGCTTGCCGCTTGTGGGCGTACGGGAAGAACGGCTGAGTGAACGGGGAGCGCGTCTTTCCCCGGTCTTTCCCGGCCGCCGAGGTCTTCGTGGTCTCTCCGAGCATGAGATAGCCGGCGGCTTGCTCCGGGCTGGTGAAGCGCACGATGCCGGGCATAGCCGCATCGCTGCCCTCGTCCCGGTTGAGGATGCCGAGCGAACGCAGAGCCGGCACGGTCGACAGATCGGCGGCGTCGTCGATCGCCCCCATAGGAATGATCGATCGCCCGTTCTCCGTCCACACGACGAAGTCCCAGCCGTCCTTGGTGATCCCGTCGACCAAAACATCGCCGACCGCGACCTCGCCGCGGATGTAGCGGTCGACGTTGGCTTCAGGTGCGCCGGTGCCAATCAGCACATCACGCAGTCGACCGACGTCGGCGGGACCGAGGATGTCCTTCGAGAAGTCGGGCACACCGGCCTCATCGACGTACACGTTCTCAATCCACGCGCTGGGGTCACAAGTCCCGCGGTAGACGACCGGTTCGGTCTCGGCCGTGAGCCCAAAGGTCTTGGCGAAACAACCGTTTTCGGTCACGGAGACTTCGCCGCCGGGCCATAAGGCGATCATGTCGTCTTGCACGGGGCGAGTCGTCTGGCCCTGCCGCGAGAACGTCGTGGTGGTCTTGCCGGTGCCGCTGAGACCGAGCACGCCCATCGTCAGGCTCTCGTTGTGGGTTTGCACCGCTTTGGCGCCGGCGTGCATGAGCAGGCCGCCGCGGTCGTAGAGCAGCGCGGCGAGCATGCGCAACGCGCCCTTTTTGCTCTCACCGAAGTAGTCGGGGCCCATCACGTAGGTGGTGAACCCATCGAGGTCCACCACGATCGCTTGGCGACCGTCGACGTCGGGGCGGCAGTCGGGCGTGTAGTACAGCCGCATCGCGGGGCGAAACGGTTGCGCCAGTTGCTCGGGCGTTTCCACGGCTTCGCGCGGGAACGACAACACCTGCTGCATGCCCGCGATGTTGGCCGCTTCGAGCGTGTACAACCACTGGCAGGGCACTGCGCGTTGCCCGAGTCCGATGTAGCCCTCGATCGAGATGAGCTTGCCCTTGCCGCGGATGTACTCCGCTTGCAGGTCGATCAGCGCTTGTGCGTCGTTCGGCGCGATCGTCTTGTGGGAAAACCGGCTCGCATCGTTTTGACGGTCGATCACGTACGTGTACTTGGCCATTCGGGCCTTGTTCCGCGCGATCTTGTTGACGGTGCCGTGGGCGGTTTCGCGACAAAACGGCGTGTGCTCCAGGGCCAGTTGGCGCAGCTGGGCTTGGGTGGGATTGTGGAGCACCTCGACCGAAAACGGTACGGGGCCCTGCGAGGGAAGCTCGAACTGGGGCTTCATCGACCTACGGTTCACCAGCCACGGCGTGGCCGGGGAAATGGACTGGGGTTGGATTGGGCTCGAGAGCTGACGACGAACTCGGGTTGAGCTGGCGAGTGTCGGGCTCCACTGATGCGGAACCGATAGCACGAACTCCCGCGACGAGCCTACCGACCGGGGCTGTGCAATCGCCATAGCGTCGCTCGGATCGCCGCATCGGCCGGAGGATCGTGAGCCGAGGCGGCCGCGCACCGTCACCTATGTCGGTCGTCGCGCAAGGACGCGCATCCTCCGAAAACCGCCAAGCCACCGGCGAAGTTGTTCGTCGGTTGAGCCGGCGGAGCCGTTGCTCACATAACTGGGGCGCGTGCGGGCGGTGTTCCCAACGCCGCTCATGCGCCGCCTACCCCGATAGGCATCGGGTTGGCCCGCTAGAAGGCGCATCCGCGGCGGTCGAAACGGGCGCTGTGCAGCCGTTTGCACGCCAGTGCGGCGGGGACAGGTTCTCCGTCTGCGTTCCGATGGGCGAGTCTGGCGCTGGTCGGGCCGCGGGCCCGCACTACGCTAGAGAACGATGGGAGCGGCGGCACAAGCGTTTCGTGGACATCTAGCGGGGCATCCCCACGACGAGGAGGTGGCGGAGATGCGCCGGAATCTGTGCGCAGTCAAGCGGACCACGCTCGAGCGCGTGACCGCGGGCGCCGGCGCTGAGGTCCCTCGCGCGATGGAGACCATGTATGAAGAGATCGTCACGAAGCTGATCCAGCTATCGTCGCACGTGGGTACTGCTGTGGCCTACGCGCTCGAGGCTTACGACGAGCTGGCCCAGGGGTGCTCGATTTCGCGTTTCGATCGTGAGCAACGCGAGCCGCTGACCGCCTTGAGCGCAAAACTGAAGCGGCGGCACGCGAGTCGCATCGCACGGGCCGCGGCCGAGATCGAGGCCCAACGCATGGCCTGGCGAGACAGCCACGAGCTGCTGTCCTGGCTGATGTTCCGTCGAGGCCAAGAGGGTCTTGCGGCGGGCGAGCGGTTGGCCCGGTTCGAGGAATTCAGTTTGTCACCCAAGCTACTGGGTTCGCGCGAAGCGATCGTTCGCCGGCTGGGCGCGCCACTGACGGCCGCCGTGGAGGCACACGATCGCTTCATGCTGGCCAATCGCTGGCGCGAAGGCGACGACGAGACCACGCGGCTGGAGCAAGCTTCGTGGGGGTTGTTGTCGTACCAACCGCCGCTTGTGCTCCGTGTGGAGCAGCTGCGGCAACGCTACGACGCCCTCGAGCGCAGCGACGCCGATCGCTCGCAGCGGGTGGGGGTGTTTCGTGAACTGGTCGATGCATTTGCAGACCAGTTGGCCTGGAGCCTCGACGGCGCGCCGTCGGCAACGTCGACCCCTGTGCTGTAGCGAACCCGCGCGCACGAGCCCCATCGATGCGAGCCGTGGGCGACCGGTTGGTCCGCCGCGGCGGGTCGATTTACTCACCGTCGAGATGGGCCAAAAATCTCTGGATATCGATCGGGGTTTGGCGCCCAGACAGCTCAAGTTCGTCGCGAGCGAGCACCGCGTGGCCACGCGCTTGGACGTGGTCTCCCAAGCGCACATCCAGTGTGGCGGCGTAGTAGTAGAGCACTCCACGAACCGCCGGGTCCTCGTGGCGTTCAATGTCGATCAACAACGCGCTGCGGCAGATCTCGGACAAGTCGAGCTCCCGTTCGGTGAGTACCGCGAGTTCCTCGATGCGTCGCATCACCTGTTCGAGCGCGCGGTCATCAAGCTCTCCCGGAGGCAGCCTGGAGGTGAGAGCTTGGTGGAGGTATTCACTGGCTGCGTGCGCCCCCGAGGTCGAGGCCGTGAGCGCGGTGATGCCGAGAAGCGACGGGGCGTGTTGCGGAAACTTGGCGAGCGCCGCCGTGTAGTGACGGCGGGCGTCTTGTGGCGCATTGCGAGCCATCGCGACTTCACCCCGGAGAAACACCGCCTGAGCCCACTGCTCGTGGTCGCCGAGCTCGGCGAACCGCTGGGACGCGGCTTGGGCCAGTTCGTCGGCGCGAGCGAGTTCGCGGCGCTCGAACGCGATCGCGGCCAGCGTGTAATCCACCGCGGGCGTATCGAAGCCTCCCTCACGCGCGCGCAGCAAGAACGGGCGGGCGGCCGACCCCGAAAACTCGTGCATCTGCACCCCGGCCCACAGGTACGCGAGGTCCGGCGTGAGCTGGTCTTGGGCGACGAGGGTCGCCAAGTCGCTGCGCATCGTCTCGGCGGCCATCTCCGCCACGTCGTCGTTCGGGGGACATTGGCTGACGAACGCCGCGACGCGGGCCCGAGCGATCCGAGCTTGGACCGCGATGATGCCCTCGGTGGTGGTGATGATCGCGTCGAGGTCGGTGAGCATGGCCTCCACCGAGACGTCGTGGGGTCCGAGCTTGGTCTCGGGGCTAAAGTCGGTGGTTCGCACTGGCAACGCGCCGTCGTTCCCCACGTTCTCCAAGCGCCACGCGACGCCGCGGATGCACCGGGTGAAGTGCAACGCCGCGAGGTCGGCCCGTGCGATGGCGATCCATTGTCGGTCCGCTCCATCGCCATGTGCCGCCAAGGATCGGTCGGCCGCCACGATCTGGCCTTGGGCGAGTTGGTCACGCGCGGTGGTCAGCGCGGATTGAGTCGGCGCGGCGACGTGATGCTCTGTGATGCTCACCAGTGGTGTCAGCGACTGCCAGTCCGGCCAGCTACCCATGGCCGCGGCCGGCGGGGTGGCCTCGGTGGCTCCGCCCCGGCGACACGAGGCGGCGAGCAGCAACCCCCCGAGCGTCAGCGAGAGCAGGCGGAGGCCGTGTCGGTGACCGCAGGCGGGCGTGGCGGGGATCCGAGTGAGGGAGGCGGGCGCGAGGCGTACGGACATCATCAGTGGTGGAGTCGGAGGCGAGCGGCGAGGGCGGCCGCGCGTCGGCCCAGGTGGGGTTGGGTCGCCAGCTCAGCGAGCCGTCGAACCCCCGACGGGCCGAAGATGGCGAGTCCCCGTCGCGGCAGCAGCGACGCGACGATGTCCGCTACCGGACGGTCGTCGCACCATCGGATCAGCGTGTCGGGTCGGATCTGAAACAACGTCTCGGGGACTTCGAGCCACCGCATGGCCAGCTGCCGGACTGTGTGGTCGTGATCACGCCGCATCAGTGTCAACGCGAGCTCGAGTCGCTCGCCATCGAGGCGGCAGACCGTCTTGGCGGTGGGCTCTCGCAGCTGCGCGAGTTCGAGGCCGAGAACGCTGGCGATGCCGACGAGTCGTTGCTCCGTCGGCAGGTCCAGCGCTGCGAAGGCGTGCTGCACGGCCGCGCACGGGTCATGGTGGGCGTCACTGGCCTGGCCGAGCTGCCGTTGCGCGAGTTCTCGCAGCCAGTCCCACTGGTCCCGATGGCGCTTGGGCAGTTCTACCGCCTCATATCCGAGGTCGGCGAACACGCGTTCGCGCGCGGCGTAGAGGGCATCCGCAGCGTCGCGGTCGAGCCAGCGCCAAGAGAGCAGTCGTCCTTTGCCGAGACCGGTGGGCTCGGGCATCCCAGGGCGGCCCCACTCGGCTCGGGCCTCTCGCACGTTGTACGACCAGCCGAACACGAGTCCGGGGCGGCGCACCACCGCCAAATGGACGTACTGCGCGGCCGTGTGGCGAGCCCCCGTCGTCAGGCGCAGCGTTTGCCCGACGATCTCGCGCATGTCCTCAGCGGCCACCGCGAAGGTTTGCCACGGGACGAGACTGGGGGAAAGCCGACGCACAGCGCGCGAGGCGGCGACTGGCGGCCCCACGCGACGAAAGACCGGCACGGGAGCACGAGGAGGCTCCGTCGCGGCCGAGGGCGGCGTCGGCCGTGGCCTCGGCCGCGTGGCTTGAACTGACCGCCGCCCGCCCGAACGCTGGCTGGGTTTGGCCGGGCGACTGCGGCTACGGCGCCGCGCCCTCAAACTGCGGTAGAGACGGTTTCCCGCCCGTTCGGCGTGGCTGGGGCCGCCCCCGGGCGGCGCGACGAAGCGGGATATGGACGTCGCCCCGTCGCGGGGTCGACCCGTCGACGAAGGGGTCGGGGCTAGAACATGTGTCCGCTCGACACGTACCACTGCACGTCTTCGTTGCTGGCCCCCACGTCGAGGCGAACGACGAAGAAACGATCCCACACCACGTAGATCCCTCCGCCGATCGAGTGACGCAGGTTTTTGCGCCAGCGCTGGCGGGGCACCGCGGCTTTGCCGACGTCCGCAAATGCCTTCGTGCCGACGCCGATGTGGCGCGCACCGAGGTGGAACCCGAACAGGTCCAAACGCAGCTCCGTCGATGAGGCCATCTTGTGAGCGCCGATAATACGCTGGCGGGCGAAGCCCCGCGCCGAGTACCGGCCCCCCAAACCGTCGATCGGCCACAGACCGCCGAACTCACCGAGGGTGTAAAGCGGTGGATCGCCGAGTACGTGGTCGTAGAGGAGCCGTTGGGCCAGCACGAGGCGGGGGGTGCCGATCCAGCGAAACCAGCGGAAACTGGCGTTGATCCGCGTGAACGTAGTGGAAGCGCCCGCCCAGGGCCGAGCGAATTCAGCCGTGACGTCGTGTTGCCCGCCAAGCGTCGGCGCCCACTCGTTATCGCGTCGATCCCAGCTGGCGCCGACAATGACCGATCCGCGGTACCGCACGCCGATATCCTCCGGGCGCTCGACGGCGACGTGGGATTGCGGCTCCGCGTCGATGCTGTCGACGGCCCATCGCAAACCAGCAATCGAGTGTAGCGTGGCTGGCGGGTCGTGCCGATTCGCCAGCACGCGGTCGAATCGGACGATTTCGGGCTGTAGATCGACCTGCAGTCCCATGCTGCGCAAGTGCAGTTTGTACTTCGGGTCGTTCAACTCTTCGGACGACAGCCGCTCACCGCGGGCCACTCCGAAGAACGGATAGATAGGGTCGTCGATGTACGCCAAGCGGCTTTGAAGGATCTCACCGTGACCCCAAAGCTCTCGCAGTCGTAGCTGCAGCTCGTGGTTTTGAATCAGCTTCGTCGACAGGCGCGTCGCCACATCGATTTGCACACGGTTGACGGCGGCGCCGGCCTCTCGCAACACGTAGCGACCACGCAACCCGAATTGGTGTCCGATCGAGGGGTCGCCGCGGTACGACGGAACCGCGAGACAACGTCGGCGGCGACTGTGCAAGCAGCGGATAATGGGCTCGCGCGGCGATCGGTTGATCTGCGCTCGCGCAGGTCCGTCGTCGTCGTCGTCGATTGGACGCGCACCCACCAGGGGGGCCGACCCGGTCCACGCAGCGAGGATCAGTGCGCCGAGGCTCGCCATGCGCTGCCCTCAACGATAGGCCGAGCGCGCGGGACTCGTCGAATCGCTGGCGCCGATCAGCCTGACGGGCAGATGATCAGCGCGTCACGGTGCCTACGCGGTCCGGTCGATGAGAAGACAGCTCGCTATCGGCGCGAGAGAGAGCCGTCGATGGGGTTGCTTGCGGAGCGATTCCGCGCAGGCTCGAGTGGCCGGCGTTCGCGCTCGAAGCCGCGGACTCGGCGAGTGAGCTCAAAAACTTGCGTTCCTAGCGGTTCGGAGTGGCGCCGGCTTCCGTCCCGCACCTTCGCCGGCGCCGCGACGCGCTCGGCAAATTCGGGGTCTCGGTGGACTCCGTGGCGGTGCGTTGCGACTCGTGAATCGATGAGGTCGCGAGGAGGTGGCAACGTGGCTGGGGATAGACCCAACGAAAACACGGTTCCGCGACACCAGTGATCACGCTTGCATCGACACCGGCGGCGGGGCCATTGCCATCAGTCACGATCGCTTGCCCACTGCCTTGCACCGACGACAGTTGGTTCGTTGGCTTGAGCGTTGACGTTCGTGTGTCGAGGACATCATTTTCCAACCCCAAGAATCGGAGACCATTCGCCGAATCGCTGGATCTTGTGGTGGCGCGGTGTACCTCGGACTACAGCCACAAAACCGCGGCGAGCGACGTTGAGTGACGACGAAGCACTTCCCACTTCAGGTCCACTCCTCTACAATCAACCGCATGGCTGTTGTTCTGAAAACGTTGGATTTGGCTGAGGCGGAACGCATCTTGTGCGAGGAGGCGCTTCGGAGCGCTGGCAGCATCGTCGAAGCGGCACGTCTTTTGGGAATCACACGACACGCGCTCAAGCGACGGATCGTTCGACACAGCATCGAATGGCCGACACCGGCGGCGCCGCCGATTTCGACGTGGTCCAACTAGTCTCGCGATTGGCTCCATGAACCTCATCGCCCCGAGCAACTCGAGCCAATGAGGCCCGGCTGGCGGTCGACTCGTGTCGGGGCAGCGATAGACCCCGGCTCGTTCCATCGGCGCAGCGAGAAACGGGCTTGCGGGTGATGCGTCAGTCGGGATCCGCCAGCGCATTTCGCTGCGCGGCTCGAATCTCGTTGACGACCCGGTGGATGGCCTGGTGAAGTTCGTTCGACGCCCCGGGTAGCGTGAGGTCGGTGCGCGCCACGAGATCGAGGGCCGAGCTCCAGCCGGCCACGAATGCGGCGAGCTGCGGCGACGAGAGCTCCTCGGTGCGAGCGAGCAGTAGCTCACGGACCAATAGATCTAGCTGCGCGTGTGTCAACGTGATGTAGCCCGCGAAAAGACGCCGCGAGCAGTGTATGCATCCCCCGTATCCCCACCAAAATCGCGACGCGTCTCGTGGTTGGAGACACGCGCGAACGCCGGGGAGCGGTCAGTTCGGGCCGTGATCGGCCCCGTCATCGGTCGAGGCCGCGACTAGCCGTGAGGGGAGCGACGAATCTTGCCTTCCAATGCCTCCCGCACGACCGCTTTGGTGTCGTCCTCAAACGGTTGTTGCAGGATCCATCGCAAGTACTCGCGTTCGTTGGGGTCGGCGGCGGCCCAACGCAACGGCTTGTCTTTCAGCTTGCCGAAGTTGAACACGGGCTCTTCGTCGCGCCACACGAATCGTCGCGCGCTGTCGACAAAGCCGGCGTTGATCGTGGCGGAGATGTCGTGCAACTGGTCGACGTCGATCGGAAGGTCTTCATAGCGGCGCAGCTGACCCGCAAACACCTCCAAGCTGGCGATCGTATCCGCCTCCGCGGTGTGGGCGTCGGGCAGCGGCTTGTCGGCGTAGTAGCGCATGGCCGCGCTGAGGTCTCGTGGCTCGCGGCGGTGGAAGATGACCTGGCTATCGACCACCCGAACCTCGCTGGCACTCAGCCCTTTGCCGCAGCGGGCGAACTCGTTGAGGAGCACTCGCACGTCGAAGCGAGACACGCTAAAGCCGGCCAGATCGGCGTCTCGAATCAGCGCCAAGATATCGTCGGCGATGTCGGCGAACTTCGGGGCGTCGCGAACATCATCGTCGGTCAGTCGGTGGATCTTGGTCGACTCACTCGGAATCTTCATTTCCGGATTGACCCGCCAGCTTCGAGGCGCCTCGATAGCCACCGGCAACGGACACACTCGCAGCAGACACAACTCGATGATGCGGTCACGCATCGGGTCGATCCCCGTGGTCTCCAGATCGAAGAACACCACGGGTCGACGCAGGCCCTCCACGAAGCTGAAAAAGCGCGGGCCGAGCTCGGCAATAGCGGGCGTGGGGGTTGCGTGAGTCTCTCGCGTGGACATGGTTGACGGCGGTTATACCCGAGAGCCAAACCGGTGTGCGACTGCCCGTATGTCGGATCTGGAGCCAGCCGAGCCGTGCGGCAGGCGGTCGGCCGCTGGCCGGCACATGTCGGCCAGCTGTCGACCGCGGAGCCGCCCACGCGTTGGGTTGGGGGCGCAGCACCACCGACCGCGTCGACGCGCGCTTGATCGAACGGCTTCGAGTGCACCATGGTATCACCACGCGGTGGCCGGCCCCATTGCTGCGACGTTGCATCTGGGTGCGCTGACGTTAGATTGGCCGTTCGTCGGCCTGGCGGTGGCGGGCGTCATCGCTGGCATCATCAACACGTTGGCGGGAGGCGGCGCGTTCTTGACGCTGCCGGCGATGTTCGCGGCCGGGATTCCACCCGGCGAGGCCAACGGCAGCCTCCGGGTCGCGATCGCGATGCAAAACACGGCCGGGTTGTGGACTTTTCGCCGGAACGGGCTGCGTCCGAGCCCCGTGATCAAGCGTTTGATCGGGCCGCTGTGCATCGGGGCGGGCTTGGGAGCTTGGGGCGCGACGAGCATGGGCGACGCTCGGTTGCGCACGGTCATCGGCGGGGCTTTGGTGGTGTGGGCGGCGTTGCTGGTGCTGCGGCCCGGCAAGTTTGATGCGCCTTCAGGGGATCCGCGTCCGATCGGCGTTGGCGCGTTGTTGCTGACCTTCCTGGTGGGCGTCTACGGCGGTTTCCTCCAAGCCGGCGTTGGTTTCCCGTTGATGGCGTTGCTGGTGATGTACCTGCGCATTCCTCCGGTGGAAGCCAACGTGGTCAAGGTCGCCGGGGTGTTGATCTACACCCTCGTGGCGCTCCCGGTGTTCGTCTGGGCGGATCGAGTCGATTGGCTCGCGGGTACGGTTGTCGGTGGGGCCGCGATGGTGGGGGCGTGGATCGGCGCCCGGTCGCAGTTGCGCTTCGGCGCGACGCTCGTCCGCTGGGTGCTGGTGTTCGCCGTCGCGGTCAGCGGCGTGGCCATGCTCTTGCGCCAACTCTGAACAGGTGCGGTTGGCGGCCGGCAGCGGGTTTGGCGGGCTCGGAGGAGCAAGACGGTGACGGACGTCAACGGGCCTACTCGAGGCGGGCTGGAATCGCTACGATGCGCGCGGCCGAAAGGACCGAAAGACAGATGGAAGAGATCATCGAAGGACTGATTCAAAAAGTGGGCCTGACCGCGGAGCAAGCCGATGCCGTGGTCGAGTTTCTCAAAGAGCACGCCGACAAGTTGCCGGCGCTGCTCAGCGGCGGGGGCTTGGGTGCCGTCGCCGAAGCCACCGGGTTGGCGGATAAGCTCCCCGGCGGGCTCGGGGGGCTGCTCGGCGGCGGGGATTGATCTCAGTGCCTCGAGGCGGGGGATCGACGTGAACTCGGACCTCCCGCGTCGTCGTAGCGTGGATGTGCCTGCCCGCGCGGCCGATCCCGATGGCTGCAGTGGGGCCGACGCGGGTACCATCGCGTCGCTCGGGGGCCCGCGCGGCCGGGGCCGTCGAGCTCGCATGGCCGACGCGGGCAGACCGGTGTCGGTGGGGTCTCTGCGCGGTCAGAGCCGATGACTTCCGGCGGGGTGTCACCGCCGAAGACGGGACCGCAGCTCCGCGCCTACGCGCTCTTGGATGCGGCGTCTTGACCGGCAGCGGGCTTCGACGCGGCGTCGTTTTCCGCGGTGGGCTGGGACGCGGCGAGTCGCTCCGCGGCGGCCAGGCGCTCTTTGGGGTCGCTGATCGTGCCTGCGATCGTACCTTCGCATCGCGGACAGACTTCCGCTCCCGCGGGAAGCAGCGCCCCGCACTGCGGGTCGGAGCAACGACGCTCCCGAACGAGCCGGCCGGCCAGCAGTCCCACTGTTCCCAACCCGACGCCGACCGCGGAGATCATCGCCATATCGATTTCGAGTCCCTGCGAACTACGGGCCATGACGCCGCCGAGCATCATCGTGCCGAACAACCCGACATAACCGAATCGACGGGCCATGCTTCGCTCGACGCAAAACACCATCTGACCGCGATTTTTGCCGACGACGCCGCGATCGATGTCGCGGCGTTCCTCGAACGGCTCGTCCTCTCCTTCCTCGAGTTCCGCGAGGCCGACGAAGTCGTCAAGCGAAGGGGGCGGGGCCCAAGTCGCCGGGTCCGGGATCTGCAGTCGTTGGCGGATCGGCGGATCTTGCCGCGTGAGCCAGTCGCGGGCGGCTCGAATAAATGCGCGTTCGTTGGGTCGCAAGTGGTCGTGCACGGACTTCGCTTCCCCCGGACGATCGCGCAGTTGCATCACGACGCCGAGCGCGAAACAGGTCAGCTGGGGACCGAGCAGCCCCAATCGAGTGACGCGGCGTTGCGTTTGCATCCCGCCGGCACCGCGGCCTTGGTGGCGTACCGCCGCGTCCGCCGTGAGAACGCCGAATCCGAGATAGACGGCCGTGAGGTCGACGAGGCGAGCCTCGAGCTCCGTGTCGCGTCGCACCAGCCCTCGCAGTCCGCGGAACGCCTCGGCCACGGCCCGGGCCAGCGCCCCGACCAACTCTGTGGGCTCGCGCAGCGCCGCGCTGGTCACTCCGAAACGACACACACCGGGCTCACTGGCGGCGAACCACGCCCCGGCGTGAGCTCGATCCGCGAGCGGCGGGGCGTCCTCGACGATCTCGATGGCGACGGCGTGATCGTCGATGCCGGCGTAGTGCAAGAGTCGCCGGGCGAGGCGTGCGACACTTTGTTCTCCGCCGCCCCATCGGTCGGGAAAAAAGACCTCGGTGGGCTCGATCAGCGGCGGCACCACCAGCTGGGAAAAGCCGGTCTTCGAGATGAGCCGTTCCAACTCCTCGAGCGCCCACTGGCGCTGAGCTGCGGGTGGCAACAAACTCGGTTCTTCGGCTTCGTCCACGAGGGCTAGGTACCACGCGCCCGCGCCCATCCGACGAGCGATTGGTCACGCCGCGCCGGTCCGATCCGCGCTGGTCGAGAGGGCGTTGACCCGAGACCGGCTGGCTCGAGAGGGTCGACCGGAGCCCGACGGGCCACCGCGCGGTCCTGGGGCGACCCCGGGTCAGCCGGGCGCGGCTTGGGCCTCCGTGACGAGTTCGCCGGCTCGAGCCGAAGACAAAACGGGGGCTGCCAGCGGAAGGAGCAGCTCGGCGCAAGCCTCGAGACAATCCGCGATGATCGCGATCGACACGAACTCCTGGGCTCGTGCCGGGTCGGTCGTGAGCAAGGCGCCGCGCACGAGCCTTCGGTTCGCGCCGTCTCCGGCGGTCTGCAGCGGGGCTTGAGCGTACATTCGGTCGGCCCAGTCGAGGGCCCCGCGAAAGCCCGCGCGTTCGAGGTGGCGGATCGGAACAATCAACCACAAGCCCACGCGGCCGGGGTGGAGCGCCTGGCTCAGGCCGTGGGCCACGTGACCCATGTTCGGCCGGGCGTTGATCTCGACAATGGGTTTGAGCCGCAAGCGGTCGCGGTCGCGAAACACGAGCGCATCCACGCCCACCAGGCCTTCGTAGCCGCGCGGGCCGAGGGTCCCGGCGACGTGTTGGGCCACCGAGGACAGCTCCTTGAACAACCGCTTGGGCTGCCGACCGTCGTCGTTCGCGAAACGGCGCGCCGTTTGGTCGAAGTTCGCGGTGGCCGACCCCAAGATCGCGCCTTTGTACTGACCGCGTTCGTCGGTGAAGAACTGACCGATGCCCTGAACCGAGGCGCGACCCGAGCGAGACACCCGCATCCGCAGCGACAGATCGTAGACGCGGTCCAACCACGGCTCGACGATGACCCGGCGGCCGCCATGCAGCTGGTTGCGCAGCCACGATTCGTCCGCAGCCATGAGCTCGCCGCGGATGCGTCGCAGGTTGCGACCGCTGACGCCGAATTCGCCCTTGATGACGTTGTGGAGAGAGCCGCGGCGAAGGCATGCGGCGACGTGAGACCGCACCTCGTCGACATCGTTGGCGACGCGACCGACATGCTCTTGGTCGCACAGCCAGCCTTGGGGATTGTCGGCCAGGTACCGGCGCAAGATGTCGCAACTGGTCACCTTCGAGTACAACGCCGCGCGGTCGGGTGACCACGCGTCGCGGGACCCGGGCTCGTCGCGGTCGGTGAGGCGAGCCAGCCACGGCTGGAGCCACCGCAGAGTTTGTGGCGCAAAACCCCAGGCGCAGACGTTGGCCACGCGGGGCGGTGTGGACGGGGGCGGGCCGCCTCGCCAGACCACGAACTCGGGGAGGACATACCCGGCTTGTTGGAGGTGCTCAAGCCAGGGCACTCGTGGGGGCTCGTCGACGATCACGATGTCGTCGGCGGCTGCGAGAAACATTGGAAGGGTCTGGAGGTCGTGGCGCAAGCGATCGAACCGCGCGGGCGGGTTGTAGTCGGGGCCGCGGCCGACACACAGTTCGCTGGTCGGGGTGAAGGCGTGAACCTCGGGCGGGCGACCCCTCGAACCGCCGCTTGTCGCCATCTTGGCGATGAAGTCGGGGCTCATGCCGGCTCGTCGTCGGGCGTCGGCGCAAAACTCCCGCCCGCGGGCACGGGCCGGACTGAGGGGCAGGGTGAGTCGGGCCGCAAAGGCCTCGAATTCGTCCTCGCCGGGGGACAAAGCGCGTCGGAACCATCGCAGGCCGCGACGTACGTGGATGATCTCCTCGCGATAGACCAGCTCGAGGACATCGGCAGTCTCGCGATCGCCGACCTCGGCGAAGGCTTGCGCGTAGAAGTGAGCATAGTCGAGGTTGGCCTGCTCGAAGCACAGCCCCATCCGCACCACGAAGTCGAGCCACGTGGGAGCGTCGCGCGTCGCTCGCCAAAAGAAGTCGTTGACCGCGACGGTGCCCAGTTCGATGCCACACGCGGCCATGCGCTGGGTGTACAGCGAGAAGTGCTTTTGCTCCTCGCTCATCGTGACCGTGAGCTCGCGGCGAAACGGCGCGGGCGCGTCCGGGAAGCGCAGCAGGGCGAGAGCCATCGCCTCCAACGCCAACAGCTCGTGGTTGGCAAAAAAATGCAGCGCGATGCCACGGCCCTCGTCTCGCTCCAGGTCGCGCCGCGTCGGGAATCGCTCTCGTTGGTGCGTGCCGGGTCGCAGCGTAAGTGACGCCGGTCGCGCCGGCAGGTCGGGCGGGGCGATGGGCGCGCCAGGGCAACGGTCGGACGGACGAGTCGTCGGCGTCAGCTTGTCCGCCAGCGAATCTCCGAAGAGCACGCGCTCGGCAAACTCCCGGATTTCCATGGACGCGACATAGCACAGAGACCAGCGGGTTATGCGCGATGCCCCGGCCGCGCCTGGCCACCACAGTTTCGGTTTCGACTCGCGTTTCGATCCCCCGCGCGCGCGCCGGCGGGGGCGCGGGGCGGCTAGATTACTGGGCGCGTCGCCTCGGGGGAAAATCCGGCTGCGTCGGCCGGTTGTTGTTCTCGTTCGGCGCGGTTGTTCCCGCCCATGCTCGCAGTGTCCGTCGCGTTCACCCTTCAGTCCGCTCCCTCCGTCGGCATCGACGTCGATCGGCTCGCGCTTGGCGAGCTCGACGATGCCGACGTCGATCAGCTCTACGCGGGCATCGTGGTGCGTCTTCTCGAAGGCGGTCACAGCATTCGCGCCGTTGACCAAGCCGGCGTGCGTCTGATCTTGGACGCGGACGACGGGGGCTACGAGGTCGAGGCCAAAACGGTCGGTGCCGAGGGGTCTCGATGGCGCACCCGCCAAGCCCCGAAGGCGGTGGAGTTGTTGGAGTTGCAGCACTTGGCGCTGGCCGCCGTCGGCAGTCAGGTCGCGGAGGCGCCGTCGGAGGATGCGGAGGATGGGGTCACCGTGACGCTAGAGTTCGATGACACCGTCAGCGCCCGCGAGATCGCGCGACTGCAAGGCCGCGTGGTCAAAGTGTTGGTCCGCGGCGAGCTCGTGGTCGTGCCCAATGGACGCGCATCGGACTGGCGGCTGTGCGTAGGCGTCGACGGCGAACAGCAGCTGCGCAGTTTCGTCGTGCCCGGTCATGCGCGCTGCTCGGATCCGAGTCCGAGCCCGGCGCGAACCGGCCGAGACGGACTCGAGCTCCATGCCATCGACATGTGGACCGAGTTGGACGGCGGCGAGGACCCGGTCGCCATCGGTGCCGTCCACGACGAACCCGTCAACTTAGAGCCCGAGGATGCTCACGGTTGGCGCGTGGGCGGGGACGTTGGGGCGCTCGCTCGTCTCGGCGGATGGACATCGCAGATCGGCGTGACGGCGCGCGGGCACTGGTGGCATGGGTTCGGGGCGGCGGCGTCGGGATGGTTTGCGCCGGGGCGCGGCGAAAACCTCCGGGTGCTAGATAGCTACCTAATGGCCGGCCCCGCTTGGGCACGCCAGCTAAGTCCCCGCGCTGAATTTGGGTGGGCGCTGCTGGCTGGCGTGGCACTGCACCGGGCTCAGTTCACGGGCGAGCGCCGTGTGGTGCGAGCCTATTTTGCGGCGGGCTTGGACCTCCGGTTCTCGTGGCGGGTGTCTACGCGTTGGGCGGTTACCGCCGCCGGCCAGCTCGGGGGGGCGGAGCAAGGGGCTGGGCATCATCTTGCGGCGACCGGCGAGCCACTGTGGCGGCGAGGGCCGGTGCGCGCCGGCATCTCCGTTGGCGCCGAGCTGCAGTGGGGCGGTCAGCCATGACCGCGATGGCCAGTCGCCGCACGAGGAAGGTCACGGCATGAGTCCTGGCACGCGAACGCTGCAGGTGGTCGACGGCGGGCAGCCGTCCGCCAAGCGTGTAGCGGGCAAGCTAGCGGCGCCGCGCTACGTGCCGTGTGCGTCCGACCGCCCGGTCGGCGAGTTGGTCGATGCGATGTACCGCCACTTTCACCCCATGGTGTTTCATCTGGCCTTGCGCTACGGCCAGGGTAATCGGGCGTGGGCCGAAGACGCGACGCAAGAGGTGTTCATTCGTCTGTTCAAGCACGCGCGGCGCGTCAACGAGATGGAGAATGTGGCGGGCTGGTTTTATCGCGTGACCACGAACTTGTGTCTCAATCGGCTGCGCCGCGACAAATTCTTGGGCTCGTTGCCCATGCGGGCTTTTCTGGAACAAAGCCAGCCCAAGCCGCCCTCGCCCGAAGCACTGGGGCTGGTGCGCGACGACTTGCGCCGCGTGTTCGAGATCGTGAACCACATGCCCCCGAAAGCGCGGGCGTGCTTCTATATGTATTACTGCGACGGCAAACGACAGGCCGAAATCGGTGAGATCATCGGCCACTCCGTGGGGTACGTCTGCAAACTGATCCAGCGGGTCGAGGCCAAGATCCGGGCCGCGGAGGAGCAAGTCGATGAGTAGCTCACATCCCGAGACCTCACACGGGTCATCTTCTGTCGCTTCTGAGGCCGAGCCGTGGCCTCAGTTGATGGAGCAGGCCCGAGCGCTCGACGATCAACTCGCGCGGGTGGATCTGTCGCCGTCGGCTTGCGCCCGGATCCAAAGTCGTCTTGATCGACAAGCAGCGCGTTACGGGGAAGGGGGCCTGTCCGTCGGGGCGTGGGCCGGGTTGGCGTTCGGGGGAGGAGCGGCGGCGGCGGTCACGTTGCTGTGGCTGATCGACGAGTCTCCCCGTGAGCCGGTCGTCGAGTCGGTGGCGCGGGCCCACGTGGACGGGTTTGGCTTGCTCTCGCGCGACTGCGCGGTCGAACGCAACGGCGACGCGGTTGAACTCGGACGCGACTGTCACGTGCGACTCGACGATCTCGGCGTCGAGATGCGGGTGCTCGCGGCGTCAAGCGTGGTCCCGCAGCCACGGGGGGTCCGGGTGGAGCACGGGTGGATCGTGTTCGACGTGGAACCGGTGATCCCCGGAGAGTCGCCGATTCATGTGTCGGTCCCCAGTGGCCGAGTCGACGTACTCGGTACCCAGTTCGTCGTGGCGGTTCGGGATGGGGGCGGTCAGGTGGAGCTGGTGGAGGGCAAAATCGCGTTCACGAACCTCGCGGGCCAGACCTCGCGCATCGAGCCGGGTCAGCGGGTGGCGTGGAGCGCGTCGGGGGCGGTGAGCGGCTCAGGGGTGGGCGGTTCAGGATGGACCACTACGATCGATGCGGCGCCACCAGTGGCGGCGTCGCCGATCGACCAAGCGGGACTCGACGGGCCCGTGACGGCGGTCGAAAGTGACGCGGCGAGCCAGTCGGGAACGAAGCGACGCTCAGTTCGTAAGCTGGACGACAAGCGGGTGCTGGCCGAGGCGCTCGAGGATGTGCAGCGATTGCGCGCGGTCCGGCGGTACCGGGCTGCGCTACGCAGGCTGGAGCAGATTCGTCGCCAAGTCCGCGATCCAGAGGTACGCGAGGTGTTAGAGTACGAAGCTGGGACTTTGCTTGAGTCTTCGGGGCAACGGCAACATGCCTGCACTCACTGGCGACAGCACCTGCGGAAACATCCCGACGGACGCTACCGGGAGAACGTCGAGCGCCGACTTCAAGCGCTCGGCTGTGGCTAGCTGTGGTCGCGTGGCGCAAGTCGTACTCCTGGCGGCTGGGTCCAGTGCGTGCGGGGTCGAGACCTTCACGCATGGCCCATCCGAGGACGTTGCGATCGGTTCGGATCTGAATTCCCCGGACGCATGTCCCGTCGATCGCTCGACCGCTTGCTTCGACGAAGACGCGGAGGGCTGCGACGGCTACCCGAGCGGCGGGCCGTTTGGCTGGGGAGACACCGTGGGCCGCCGCCTGCGAAACATCGAACTGTTCGACGGCAACGGCGACCCCCACGAGCTCGCCGAGTTGCTCGCGGAGCACGACGACGGTCAGGTGTGCGGCCGATACAGCGGTGCGCTGATGATCGATCTTGGGGCCCGGTGGTGCACGGGTTGTGCGAGAGAGTCGACGGTCATTGCGGACTCATACGAGCGCTGGCGCGAGCGCGGGGCGAATGTCGTCAATGTTCTCGTCGGTGGTAATGACGGCTGGGAAGGGGCGCCGCAGGAGTTGTGTCAGTTGTGGCCCAACATCGGTGCGGTGGGCGCCGATGACGAGGTCGTGGAGGTGCCGTTCCCCGTGTGGTGCGCGGACGAACGGACGGCGGCGAAGCTTCGGCGCTTGCACGAGCCAGGCGACGCGGGTGAGGGCAGCTTGCCGTTGCGTGTCTTTCTCGACGCGAATGCCAACATTCGCGACGTGCTCGCGGGCGAAGTGAGCGATCCGGTCAAGGTCATCGAGCGGCGCTTTGACGAGATCCTCGAAGCACCGTTTGGTTCCTACGACGAGTAGACACGGCCCCGCGTCGTGGCTGCCTCCCCGCCGGCCGGGGGATCGACGCGACGGATCTAGACTGCACGCGATCAGGCGACTCGCGTCGTCCGTTCGCAGGCGGGCCTTTGCCATTCGCGTACGCGCGACGGGTCCGTCGCGGCCGTCGGTTGCACTGCACCGGGTTCTAGTTGCCGATAATCACGCGCCGCGCTCCGCGGGCCTTGAGCCAGCTGGCAACTCGGTCGGTATGCACCCCGGCCAATACGATGTCGTGGCCCGCCACGTGCCCGCCGCAACCGAAGGTCTGGCGCAGCTCGCGGGCCAGCGCATCCAGGCTCGGGCCGTCGGTGTCGACGCCACGCACCACGGTGACGGTCTTTCCTCCGCGGCCTTGTTTCTCCCGTTGGATCACGATGCGCTTGCGAAACCGCGAATCGCCGCCTTCGTCGCGCCCGGGCGGCGCGGGATCGGGGGTGGGGATCTCCTCGGCGACGGGCAGGTCGGCGGCGAGATCTTCCAGGCCAGCGAACGGTTGACTCAACGGGGCGGGACTGGGCTCGGGCGGAGGATCTCGACGTCGTTTACCCATGGCGGGACGGGTTCTAGCGGGAATGTCAGCGGCGAGACAGCGAAACTGCGCTGGGCGCGGGTCGTACCGGCACCCCGCGCGACCGGGCCCGCGGCGGCGAATCTACGACGCTCCAGAGCCACACCCCGGCCGCCTGCGCTTCGTCACCGGAATCGTGGCCTATCGCCCGTCGAGCTCGTTGAGTTCGATCAGGTCGCCGAGCCAGTCGCGCGACGCGGCCTGTAGCTCGGCCGGCGTGGTGTCTTTGCCAATGCCCCACCGCTTGCGGGATTGGAAGCGCTCGACTTGCCAGGGACCGCCGTGAACGACCATACAGTGGTCGAATCCGCGGGTGGGTTTGCACGTCTCGATACGCACCCGGTACTTCGTATCGTCGGCGAGCAATGTCAGCGTGCCGCGGGCAGGGCCGTTCGCCCGCCAGCGGGCTACGTCGTGGGTCCCTCGGTAGAGCGTGCCCTGGTAAAGCAATCCGTAGGGCGCATCACCTTGGCGAAACGCCAGCGCGTGAATCGGTGCTTTGGAGGACGACGGCAGGCCACTGACCCAAAGCCGGCCGGAAAAGCCCGCCGTGGGCCCCCCGTTACAGCTACAGCCGACCGCGAGGGCGCTCAAGCCGAAGAGCGTCAAGGTCAAGGGCAGGGCGGCCGGAGAGGTTCTATTGCGCACGCCATTAAGGGTGCTTCCCCGGCCCCTTGCACGCAACCCGCACCCGGTGCGCCCGTCGTTCCGCGTCGCAGCGCGCGCTCGGACTGTGTCCCTCGCCACAGGTTTTCGCGGTAGCGTAGCTGGCCATGGACGATCCCGTCTCGATCGACCTTGTCATGATCGCCGGTCTGTTCCTGTTGGGGGCGGTCGGCGAGATGATCTTCGCTCGGACGCAGATCCCCGATGTGGTGTGGTTGATCGCCGCCGGTATCACGTTGCGCGCGTCAGGACTGGTCGAGCCGGCTGCATTCGCCGACACGTTGCCCCTGTTCGGCGCGTTGACCCTGATTATCGTGCTGTTCGACGGCGGCAGTAAGCTCGTCGTGGGCCAGCTCATCAAGTCCGCGCCGCGGGCGAGCCTCATGGCGTTGCTCTCGTTTACGTTGAGCACCACGCTGGTCGCTGCGGTGAGTATGGGCGCCGCGGCGGCCGGGCTGCTGCCCGGCTGGACGCTGCCGCACGGCATCATGCTTGGTGCCATCCTCGGGGGCTCGAGCTCGCTGATCATCATGCCGTCGATGCAGCTGGCGAAGGTCGAGTCCCGCGTGGCGAACCTGGTTTGTCTCGAGTCGGCCTTGACTGACGCGCTGTGCGTCGTGGTGACGGTGGCGATGATCGGGGTGGTGCTCGCGGGAGAGACGACCGCAACCGGGGCCGCGATGAGCCTCGCCGGTAGCTTTGGGGTGGCGTTGGCCATTGGCGTCGCGGCCGGATGGACGTGGATGCCGGTGCTCCACCTGTTGCGCGGCCACGTGCATGCGTATCCCGTCACGCTCGCGGCGTTGATCGTTCTATACGTCGTCGTGGACCGGGCGGGGGGCTCGGCCGCGATGGCGATCTTGGCCTTTGCGGTGATTGTCGGGAACGCGGACGCGTTGATCCGGCGTATCGGCTTTTCAATCGGGGACCGGCCGCTCGAACTCGGCGAGTCAGTGGTCGCCGCCCATACGCAACTGACGTTCATCATCAAGTCGTTCTTTTTTACGTTTATCGGGATGATGCTGGCGCCGCCGTGGAGCTTGTTGTTGTTCGGCGTCGCGGTCGGCACAATCTTGCTGCTTGCCCGTTGGCCCGCCGTCAAGCTGGCGAATCTTGGTGCGGGGTTGAGCGCGGCCGAAACCAAGTTGGTCACGGTCTCGCTGCCACGTGGCCTGGCGGCGGGGGTGCTCGCCACGATGCCCGCGCAAGCCGGCGTGAGCGGGACCGACAACCTGCCCTCGTTGGTGTTTTCGGCGGTGGTGACCAGCATTGTGGTGTTCGCCGTGGGCTTCAAGCTGGTGCGAGGGAAAGTGTCAGCGCCCGTCGCGACGGTTGCGACGCACGTGACCGCGGAGACCCCAGGCGGTTCTCCGCTGTCATCGGAAGCGGTCTCGGCCGTGGCTGCGTCGTTGGTCCAGCCGGATCCCGCGGCACCGCACCCGGTGGCCGTGGCACCCAACGCGGCTCCGGCGGTCGCGTCTCCTGGGGAGACGGTGGCGACGCCGGAGCGCGAGGTACCGACTTCGCCCCCAACGGAGGAACCGGAGGTCCCCCTCTCCGAGGCGATTCGCGAGATCGTGGGGGCGATGCCGACGCGCGAAGAACCCCAGGATCCGCGCCCAGCTCCGCGCCGAGGCCGTCAGACCAACTTGGATGTGCCGATGCAACCGCCCGCGTTGAAGTTGGAGTCGATCCCCGAAGAGCCCGCCGCTGTCGACGACCGGCCGGGAGCCGGGGCGGCCGAGTCCAGCCGCGGCGAGGACTGATCAGCCACGGTCGGCGGCGACGGGTTGGCGCGTAGCGGAGCTGGGGTTCGCACGACCGATCGACGTGACGAGACCGCGGATGAACCGGAGGCGTGGCCGCGTGCCCCCAGACGAGCTGGTCCGCGGCAGAGCATCGGGTTGGGCAACCGCGCCTCCGAGCGCCGCTGGCATCTGGTCCGTGCGGTCGGTCTCCGCGAACTCGCGCGAGCCGGACGACGCACGGCTTCACCCCGGCGCCGGTGGCCGCCGCGGGTCGGCGACGTGTACCGATACCGCGCCGGCAAACTCGCGCGAATCGCTCCCGGGCCTTCGCTCTGAGGGTCGTAACCGCCGCGGTTTAGTGCGGCGCCGAGGCGGAGTTGGACTCCTGCTACCTTGACCGAGACCAACTGGGTCGGAGGAGGCTTCAATGCCGGATCAACTCAAGACGAGTCTGAGCAAAGCGAGCGCGACATCGCGGGCTCTACTCCCCATCGCCGCCGTCGGGGTGACCGCGGCACTTGCGGTGGCGTCGGCTTCGAGCGTGGAGCCTGGTGAAGTTGCCGTGCGCGTCAACAATCTCACAGGCGCCCAACAAGCCGTGACGCAGCCCGGGTTTCTGTTGGAGCTGCCGTTGATCCACACGGTGCACATCCTTCATGCCGCGCCGCAGACGTTCAGTATGAAGGGCAAGTCCAACGTCGGTCCGTTGACGGTCCGCGCCCTGACGGTCCGCGCCAGCGATGGCTCGAACTTTCACTTCGACGAGTTCACGCTGATCTTCCAGCTAAACGGCGACGAGAGCATTCAGGCCATCGCCGATGCGGGGCGCGAGGACGGCTATCTGGCCTGGATGAAGCCCTACGCGCGCTCCATCCTCCGTGACGAGTTCGGGCGGGAGAGCACCATCGACGTCTCGGATCCCAGCAACTACCACGAAGCGGGACAACGGGCGAAGGCTCGACTCAACGAGCTTTTGGGACCACACGGCATTACCGTGACCCAGGTGGTGACGCCGCGACCGAGTTTCACGCCGGAGTACGAAGCGGCGATCGAGCAGCGCAACGCCCTGGGCAACCAGCTGGAAGTGATCCGCTCGGACCTTGCGCGAGCGGAGACGGAACGCAATCGCAAGCTCGCCGAGGTCGATCAGATCAAGAACAAGACGATTCAGGAAAAGCGCGCCGAAATGGAGTCGACCCTGGCCACATCGGTCGCGCACCAAGCCGAGATCAAGCGCGAAACCGACACCTACCGCATCGGCAAGTTTGGCGAGGGACAGGCACGCCTTAGCGCTGCGACCCAGCGCGCTCGTGAGCTGACCGGCCAGCTCGACGCCCAGTACGCCGCTCGGAAAGCCGAGATCGAGGCCTTTCGCACGCAGCCCGTCGAACGCGTCATGGAGCGTCTGGGAGAGCGGCTCAAGGGCGTCACCGTGCAGATTCAACCCTACGCCGACGATGCAACCCCGAGTCGCATCCTTCTAGAGCAATAAGGAGTACGATCGTGACCAACCCTAACAGACTCCGTGGCGTGGCCCGCCTCAGTGCCGGGTATCTCGCGTTCGTTTTGATCGCATTTGGGTTCCGCGCCTGCTTCCTTGATCGAGTGAACGTGGGCGAAACCGGGGTACGATTCAGTGCGTTGTCCGGCGTCTACGCCGAAGACCTGGAGCCCGGGTACCACTACGAGATTCCCGGACTGCACCAGATCTATTCCCTCCCGAGTCGGTACCTCTTTCTCAACTACGCTGGCGGCGACGCCCTCACGGTCCGGACCAAGGACAACAACACGGTGCAAGTCGATGTTTCGATTCCGTACCGGATCGTACAGGGCCAGGCCTGGGAGATTGCGGAGGACGGCAATCATGTCCTCGTCGGTGATGGTGTATATCGATTCGAACGCTTCGCCAAGCGTGCCGCTGACGACGTACTGCTGGCCGAACTGGCGAAGCTTAGCAGCGTCCACTTCTACAACACTGAAAAGCGGCTCGGAGTAGCCGGCAACGCGTTGCGCCAGCTCAACGAGGAGCTGGCCCAGTACCATCTGGAAGCCGACAGTGTCCTGATTCGGCAGGCCTACTTTCGCAAGGAGTACGAGCAGCAGCTGGCGCAAATCCAGCTCAACGAGCAGACGAAGCTACTCGACGCCGCCAAAGGTGACGTGGCGAAAGAGCAGCAGCGTCTGGACAACTACAACCAGGGCACGGCGGCACGGGTGGCGGCCAAGGAACAAGACTGGGCGCGTAGGATCGCTGATCTCGAGCGAGCGTACATGGTCGGATCGATCGACGTGGGCGAAGATCAGACCCCGGGTGCGGCCCGGCGGGGGCTTGTGGCCCTCGGCAACGAGGAGCGCAACGCCTTGGTCGCCGCCGCGGCGCAGACGCTTGGGGTTGATTCCGATGACATCACCGATGCGCACTTGTTGGGCATCAAGAACGTGCAGGCCGAGACCATCGAATACAAAGACCGGGTGTACGCCGAAGCCGACGGCGTTGCGGCTCGGCTAGCTGCACAAGGCGACGCGAAGGTCGCCGAGGTCCAAGGCGCCTACGAGCGCCGGATCAACGAACTGCTCAACAGCCCGGGCGGTCGAGCCTACGTGGCCTACAACGCGGCCGCCAACATCTCGTTCGCCGATACACTCACTTTTCAGTCGCGGGATGGCGTGCCCGTTGTGTACCGACTCCGAGAGTTCGCCCGCCAGTTTATGGGGCAGTAGCGAGAGAGCCCGTTTCCGTCGCGGGACGGCGTGCCCGTTGTGTACCGACTCCGAACGCTCGCCCGCCGGTTTAGGAGGCAGTCTCGAGACGGCCCGCCCAAGACGACCCGATCCCGTCCGACATGATGGCCCAAGCCGTCCTGACGGGTGGTGGGGGGGCTCGACCGGCGCAGCGTGGGATCGCCGCCACCATCCTCACGTCGGCGCCGGCGTCCTCGTGGCGAAAGAACACGAGGTCTGCCGCCAGAGCGCGCGTTCCCGGGGGCGACCTCGCCCGCCGCCCATGGCACGCCCGGCCCGACGCTCGCCGGGTCCGCCCACCCGCGGCCCGCCACTCGCCGGGGTGTCACCAAACGCGGGGTCACGGATAGCTCGGGCGGAACGGAGCTCGCGAGACACCGCGCGGTCTTGCCCGGAGCAGCGCGCCATGCGAGCGCCTACACACTCTGAGTGCCCGCGAAGGACCCCGGTGCCGTGATCGAGCCGACGTCGTCTGTGCTTGAGCGCATGAACGCCCAGTTGGCGACCGTCGACGACGAGTACACGCGTCACTTCACGTCCCCGACTCGGCCCGTGTCATTCGTCGTCGCCACACCACGCAGTGCGTCCACGTTGTTTCAGCAGCTGGTGTGCTCGACGCTGTCGGTCGGCTGCGTGTCCAACATCATGGCCCGCTTTTGGATGGCGCCCTTCATCGGCGCGACCCTCGAGCAGGATCTTCACGATCCCCGATTTGTCAGCGCGCTTCGCTCGTACGGGCGGCATTACAACCCGGCCAACGCTCATGAGCCCCACGAGTGGGGATGGTTTTGGCGCCGTTGGCTGAAACTCGACGGCACGTCGTGCTACTGCGCGTCCGACCAGGAACTTGATGCCCGGGGGCTCAGCCAAAAACTGAGCGCCATCGAGTCGATCAGGGACGCGCCGCTGTTGTTCGACAATTTGTACGCGATGTGCAACCTCGATCGTCTCGCCGCGATGCTGCCGCGGGTACTGGCCATCCATCTGCGGCGACCGCCGTACTACGTGGCGAACTCCATCTTGAACGCGAGGATCGATCGCTACGGCGACATCAACGCGTTCTTCGGCCATCGACCGCGAAACTACGACGAACTGGTCAAGATTGACGACCCGGTGGAGCAGGTCGTCGCCCAGGTCCAAGCGATTCGCCGCGAAATGGACGAAACTCTCGCCCGCTTTGCGGACGACGACGTGCTCACCGTCGACTACATCGATCTCATCCAATCGCCCCAACGGATCATGCATCGCTTCGCCGACTTTCTCGCCAGTCATGGCGCCCCGGTGGAGCGCCGCGACCCCATGCCCGAGTTCCCTCAACTCCGGGATCGCAACAGCTCGGCGTTCGTACGCAGTGAGCACGCGGACCGCCTCGCGGCACACGTCACGGCGTACTTCGGGCCCGACGCGGTTCCGTCGCACAAGCCCGCGGCTGGCCTGTTCTTGGCGGGGTAGGATGAACCGCGACGGCTTCGAGAAGCTCATCTATCACCACGACAAGATCGTCAAGATCGGTCGCCAAGCTCCGCAATTTCCGGTCCACCTGACCCTGAGTCTAGGCAACTACTGCAACCATGCCTGTCGTTGGTGTACGGCCGCTGCGTCCCAAGAAAAGGACGTACGTCACGCCGATGCCGACGCCCTGCTGGAGTTTCTCGAGCGGGCCCGCCCGCGAGGCTTAGCCGCGGTGGGCTACGTGGGCAATGGGGAACCGACCGCCTATCCCGACTTCGCTCGCGTCGTCGTCGGCGCACGGCGCCTCGGTCTCGAGCAGGGAATGTTTACCAACGGCGCCTTGCTTCACCGGCACCTCGACGCGGTGCTTGAGTGCTTCACCTACGTGCGATTTAGCCTCGACGCGGGCACGACGGCCACGCATTCCGCCATGCACGTGGTCAATGATCAGTTTGACCGTATCTTGGACAATATCGGCCGCCTCGTCGCGGGCCGTCGGGGCGGGTCCCCGACCGTTGGGATCCAGTTCGCCACCCACCATGAAAACATCTCCGATCTTCCCGCGGCCGCTCGGCTAGCGCGGGAACTCGGCGTGGACTACCTCAATGTCAAGCCGGTGTTCAACCAAGGCGGCGGCCGCGACCCCGCGCGCATCGCCGCTAATGAGGTAACCCCCGAACAACTCGATCGCGCGGTCGCAAACATTCGACGCGACTTCGAAACAAGGGCATTCCAAATTCACTACAAACCGTTTCAGATTCACGCAGTTCAACGCGACGAGAATGTGCTGCCGTACAGTCGCTGTGTGGCCGGTTTTTTCAACCTCAGCGTGTACGAAGACGGGAAGGTGGTCGCGTGCGGCCCCCACCATATCGAAGTGGGTACGATTGCGGACTCATTGGCGGATATCGAAGCTCGTGTGCTCGAATTGAGCAATAGTATCGATTTGTCTCAGTGTCCGGCCGCGTGCCGATATCATGCGCTGAACCATATTGTCGACACGGTGCTGGTCCCTGAGCACGGGCGCGAGTACCACAAGAATTTCCTGTAGAGCAGGCTGTCTTCCGATTGTGGGTTGGGATCGGGGAGCCGATCGCCTCGCTCGCCCTCAGCCCAGCGGTCCGTGATGCGGCTGGCCCTGTGCGTCGACGCAGCTGACGTCGAGACGGCGCAACCCGATGGGGATGCCCAACAGCCGACGTGGCACGAGCCTCGCGGACTGGGCCAAGCAATCGGGCACCCGCACGCCACGTTCCACCACCGTGCCGTACGCAGCGACGCGACCCGATTTGTCAGCGGAGACGGTGAAGCTAAATCGATCGCTGTCCGTCACGATGGAGATCGTCCAGTGCTGCGCGTCGAGGCGCGTCTTCTCGATGCGCATGCGCTTGGCCACGGTCGGGCCAAACGGACTGCGCTCGTCGGCGGCGTCGCGGTTGAGCCACCACACCCGCACCCCTTCGACGTGCGAGACGTGTTCGGCTGCGCTCGAGGTCCACGCGTCGATGGCTACCCGGTAGTCACCGCTGGGGCCAAGCGGACCCGGGTCGATGTGCAGGACTTCGTGGTGGCGCAGACCGGCCACATCGAGGGCGGCGACCGGTGTGCGCCCGTGCGGGATCGCGGGGGAGGCTACCCCTCGCTCCGGCAGGGCGAGTACGCCCCACGCGGTTGCCCAAATGACGATCACGCGCTGGCGGAGACGTCGGGTGAGCATTCAGGAAGTGTGCCCCATGACTGGCGAGCGCGCTCGTGGTCGATGACGGCCGGCACGCGATGGAACTGTCATATGACCTGCATCACGTAGCTCGCTGCGGCCGCAGCCGTGATGCGCCGGGGATCGATGGTTCATGCACTGACCGGGGAGGTCAGCATTGGCCGCCCCGCCCATTCCGCGGACCGACAAGACGGCATCTACAACAAAGCCAGCCCTAGCGGGGGGGCGTCGACGCCGGGTCGTCTGCAGGGTCTGCGCCTTCTTGGGCCGGGCTGCAATGGTGGTCATCGGGTTGGAGGCGATCTATCACCGCCGCCACATCGATCTCTGCATCTCGCCATTGTCGGCGACCCTCCATACCTCCGGCGACGGTGAGCACTTCTCCCGACACGTGGCGCGCGAGCGCAGGCGAGCTGAGAAAGGCGACCGCATTGGCGATATCCTGCGCGCGAGCGATCTGCTGCAGCGGCATGGTGCTGATCGCAGACCGAAGTGCCTCGTGGTCGGCAAGGGCCTGGGCGGCCATCGGGGTCGCGGTCCAGCCGGGCTCGACCATATTGACACGACCGTAGCGATCGAGCGCGACGATCTCGTTCTTGAGCGAGCGCACCAAGCCGAGTAAGGCGGCCTTGCTCATCGCGTATTCACTGTGCCCTGCCTCGCCGAACCGACCCGCGGTCGAGCCGACGAAACACAGGCTCGCGCCACGGTCGTCCGCTCGTGGCCCGGTGACCGCCAATGACTCGAGGAAGGCGCGGGCGGTGAAGGCGGCGCCGAGCAGGTTCGTCTCGACGACTTCGCGGATGCGTCGGACCGGTTGCTCGTGCAGTGCGAGGCTCTCAGTCGGCCAGATCCCCGCGTTCACGATGCAAACGTCGGCTCGACCAAAGCTTTCGCGCACGTCTAAGAGCGCCCGCTCGACCGCCGCGTTGTCACGTATGTCCACGGAAAGGCTCATCGCACGATCGCGCCAGGGGTGGGACGCGACGTATTCGGCAAGCGAGGCATGACGCGAGCGGGAAAACAGGGCGAGTCGACAGCCTGCCTCACCAAAGGTGTTCGCAAGCGCCTCGCCAATACCCCCTGAGGCGCCGGTGATGATCACCGTGAGATTCTCTAGACCGTGTCGCATGGCAGGTGTCGGGGGGGCGCGGGGTCGGCCAGGGTGGCGGACTACAAGCGCCGTAGGTTGTCGCGAAAGCCTTTCTTCTGGCCAGGCGTGCGGGCGTGCTCAACGGCCTTGGTGTACGCGGCCCGAGCCTCGTCTTTGTGCCCGAATCGCATGTGGCAGTGCCCGAGCATCTCGTGGGCAAATGGATTGGTTGGGTCCACAGTGACCGCTTGTCCGGCGTGCTCGAGCGCCTCGGCCGATTTCTTGGCCGCCAGTTCGCCGCGGGCCCGCAAGACCCAGGCGTCGGCGTGATACGGCATGGCGCGACTGATGTCTCGCCCCACCGCAAACGCGGGGATCGGTTTGTCGAGTTCGATGAACAAGCGTACGGCGAGCCGCGCGGCGTCGAGGGCATCCGCGGCCGGCCCATCGCTGTCTTGGAGCAAGCGCCAGGCGACGCGGGCATGCGCGGCCCCTTTGCCGCGAGCTCCGGTGCGCGCTTCGATGGAGGCCCACTGCAGGTACAACAGACCGCGATCGGGCTCGGGTGTGTTGGCCAGGCCGCGGCGCAGGATCGTCTCGGCTTCCTTGCGCTCGTACAGTCGCAGCGCCGCGCGGGAGGCGAGTACGCGCGCTTCGCTGTCGATCGGATGGCTGGCGATGACTTGGTTCATCGCTTCGAGGGCCGCGGTCAGTGCGGCGCGTGAGCCATCCGCAAGCTGGCGACGGGCTCGTTCACGGGCCAGCGCCGTCGGATCGGCTCGCAGCTCCTCGGCCCGCTCAAACCAGTGGTCGAGTGCCTCCGACGAGGGTCGGTCGGGATGCTCATCAAGTTCGATCGCCAGTCGAATCGCCGCCAGCACCGTGGCCGGCTCGATGCCTCGGCGTTCGACCAGTGGTGCGAGTTGTGCCAGCGCGCGATGACGGTGCCCCAGTGAAGCGAGGTAGCGCCCGTAGCGTTCGGCGTACCGGGGCAGGTGCGGGTTGGTCTCGGCCGCCCGTGCGAACAAGTCGAGGGCTTTACCCGGCGACTCGGGGGTTCGTTGGCGGTTGCTGTCGTGCAGCATCGCGAGCTGAAGCATGGCCTCCGCGGGCGCTCGCTCGCGTTCCAGCGCCCGTTCCAGGGCCCGTTGGGCCGCGCGCAGGAGGTCTTTGTCGTCGCCTCGACGCTGCGCCACCACTCGGTACGCCTCGCCGAGCCCCGTCCAGACCCGGGGCGCGAGCGCCTCTTCCTCAGACAACCCCTCGAGTTTGCGCAACGCCGCGTCGGCGTCGTTCAAATGCAGCTCGACCCGGGCGAGGGCCACTTCGACGTCGAGTCGGCCGGGAACGAGTTGGTCGGCGCGACGCAGCCACGGTTCGGCCTCGGCCACCCGGCCTTGTTCCACGAGCGCGAGCCCCTGCAGATACGCGACCCGCGGGTGCTCTTGGGGGAGCTGCGCGAGCGCCTCGAGGCTTTCCATGATCTCGCCGCGGGAGATCAGAATCGCGGCTCCGAGTAGATCTGCTTCGATCGGGGGCACGCGGGACGCCTCGATCCACTCGCGGGCCAAGTCGCCGTCGCCGTCGAGAATCGCGAGTTCGAGGGCCAGGTCGCGCCCGAGTCGGTCGCAAGCCGGGAGCGCTGGCCAGACGCGCTTTAGCCGAGTCAGACTCTGGTCGAAGTCGCCGGAGTAGGCTTGGGCCGCGGCGAGTGCGAGCTCCGCATGGGCTCGGTCACGCGGCGGCACGTCGTCGCCGGCGGCCAACAGCTGCTCGGCCACCGAGGCCACGCCGCCCACGTGTTGGCGAAAGGTGGCGTTGTAGAGGGCCTCGTCTGCGGCGAGGCCCATGTGGTCGCGGTGTTGCTCCCGCGCCGCGTCGAGCTCGGCGAGAGCTGCTCCGCGCTCTTTTTGCGCGACGGCGGCGGCGATGGAGACGCGCCGCAACGCAACGGCACGTGGGGTCTGAGCGAGTTGCTGTTGGAGTTCGGTTCTCGCGGTCGCCAGCGCCTCGCGATCGCGTTGGGCGATGGCCAACAGCGCGGCCACGTAGGCATGATGACCGGGGGCCAGCGTGCCGCCGCCTTGTTCGACCGCTCGCGTCATCGCGTCCTCCGCGGACTGAAATTCGCCGGCGACCGTGTGCCACAACGCGATGGCGACGGCGCCGTCGTAGTCGACCGTGTCCCGGTCGAGGCGATCGACGTGTTCGCGGGCGGCGTCCTCGTCGAACCCGAACTCTGCCCACAATTGCACCGCCAACAAGGCTCGTGCTTCCGCGACCGCCACCGTTTCCGAGCGGTCATGGGCCAGCCGTTCAGCGGCCCGGCGCAAGTTGACCACGTTGCCACGCTCGAACTCGGCCGCCGCATCGGCCAGACGAGCGCTCCGCGCTTGCGCCTGGAACAATTGCCAAGCCGCGACGCCAGCCGCGAGCAGTGCCAGCAGCCCCGCGGCGATGAGGAGGCGGCGACGGACTTGTCGACGATGCTCTTTGCGCCGAATGTCGCCGACGAGGTCGGACGCGGGTTCACGCAAGTCCGTCCCAGACATGCCGGACTGAGACAGCGGGGGTCGCGGGGGGTCACCGTTGGGCGGCAGCATGCCGACGCGAGGGTACGTGGCATCGAGGCGACAGAACACCTCACCGCAGGGGCGCTAGGGACCAGGCGCCTGAGACGCAGGAAGGATCTGGTCCCCCGAGCGGTCACGCGTGCTCTCAACCACGCCGGTTTCAGCGTCGGTTTCGCCGCCGATGCCGTGCATGCGTCGAAACTCGGCGAGACCGGGGAGGTAGGGATGTTGCTCGGCGTCGCGGCTCGGCACGAACGTCAGCGGCTCGCCCGACGCGACGCGCTCATCGACGAGCAGCCAGGCGCCTTCGTGCCACTGCCAGGCTTGCACGAGCACGGTGGTCTCGACCACCAACCGACGTTCGGTATGCCACTGCATCGCCACGCGGGATTCCGCCGTGCCGCGCTCGCGGTTGATGCCCAATCGGGTGAGCTCGTAGTCGACGATGACCACGTCGCGGGCGAGGCGTTCGTGCTCGTCGAGGAACGCTTCGATCCACGGCGCCGGAACGTGCCGCGCTGCGAGATCGTAGTCCGCCCAGCGCAGCGCCTTGTTGTAGGCGCGCGAGGTGTCGTAAAGCTTCGATTGCATCCCGTCTGCGGATGCGCACGCGCTGGCGAGGGCCAACGCACCGACGAGGCCGAGGCGAGCGAGCATGGATCGACGCTGACGTGGTCTCGCGGCCGACGCAACTTTCGGGCCGATCGGCGTCCGATCGCGAGGAAGGCCGCCGATCGAGGTCGCGCGTCGACGCGGTCAGGGTCGGCGGCCGGCGATGACGCGCGGTATGCCGGCGAGGTCGCGGCGGACGTCCACATCGACGAACCCGGCGTCCCGCAACAAAGCCTCGGTGGCGGTCGCTTGGTCGATGCCGATCTCGAGTACGACCCACCCGTGGCGCGCCAACGCGTGGCGATCGCGAATCTGCTGCAGCAGGCGTCGCACGAGGCTCAAGCCGTCCGGGCCACCGTCAAGCGCGACCCGAGGCTCGTGGCGCGCAACCTCGGGTTGCAGCTGGTCGAGCTCTGATTGCGGGATGTAGGGGAGATTGGCCGCAATCGCGGAAAAACCGCCGTCTGGGACGGGTACGCGGGCCAGCAGGTCACTTCGCACCAGTTCGATGTCGAGCTTGCATCGGCTCGCATTCGCGCGAGCGACCTCGATCGCGTCCGGCGACACGTCGCAAGCCACGATCTGCCAGCGCGGGCGGGCGTGCTTGAGTGCCAACGCGATCGCGCCCGAGCCCGTGCCGACGTCGAGTACAACGGCGGCACGCCGCTCCTCACTCGTGTGGGTTGCAGCGCGCGGGCCCGCCGGCGTGTCGGCGGCCGGACTCGGCCCGGGGAGCGGCGCCGCGGCGGCGGGCGGACTCGTCGCCCACCCGGGTGCGGCCCCGTCCTCGGCGCGCTCCGCTGGTTGGTCTGCGTGCGCTCGTGCGGCCAATCCCGCATCGGCGGCGGACATCGTCTCGCTCTCGTCGTCGAAGGGGACTGGCTCTGGGTCGAGCACCACCACGGTCTCGCCGAGGTTCGTCGGATCGATCGGCTCGTCGTCGAGCACGATCTCGTGCTCGAGTACTTCGTGACGCGAGGAGGTCTCGGTGGTGTCGGTGGGGCGACGAGCGTCGGTCGTGCCGATTTGTTCGAGTACCCAGTCCACCAGGTGCTCCGTCTCCGGGCGCGGCACCAACACCCGGTGGTCCACGACGAGGTCGAGGTCGAGAGCATGGAAGCCGCGCGAGCCTTCGATGTAGGCGACCGGTTCTCGGGTCAGGCGGCGGCGTACGAAGTCGCGGAACCGGGCCCGAGGCTCGTCGCCGACGAGTCGATCACTGTCGAGAAGTAAATCGATACGCGAGCAGCCGAGCGCGTGGGCGAGAAGATGCTGGGCATCCGCGCTCGGCGACTCGATTCCGGCTTGAGCGAACCGTTCGGTGGTCCACGCCAACAGCTCGCGTCGGGTCCACGATGTCGGCCTCGACGGGCGGTCGGCGGTAGGCACGGCGCCCTACGAACCACAGATTGGGCCGCGACGGAAGTCGGTGGGTGGTGAGTTCGGCGCTGTCGTCGGGACGGCCACCGGGGTCCAGCATCCGTTGAGCGTGCACGGCTCGGCCGCGCCGCGGATGGCTCCGGCCGAAATCGGAGACTGCCTACCAGAGCCCACATTTCCCACTTGGTGGGAGATGTGGTGAAGGTTATGGTCGAACCTCAGCCCGGCCTGAGCCGGGCCGTCCAAGCCGATGGCTGTCACCGATCCCGAACGTTCATTTGTCGCGCGGCCCCCCGGCCGGCCGTGGTGGCCCGCTCGGTGGTTGTTGTGGGCGCTGGTGTGGGCGGGAGTCGTCGCAGGTGGGTTGGCCGGAGACCAGGTGGCGTCGAGATCTGCGCAATTTTCGCAAGTCGAAGCCACGACGCTGGCGCAAGGGTCGGGAGTGCAGCTCAAGTCGCGCCCGCCGCTCGACTCGCGGGGGACGGAGCGGCCTTCGGCGCGGGCGATCGCGGCCGAACCGGTCCGTGCGCCGCTCATCGTCGTGCGTGCGCTTGGTCCAGTCCCGGCCGACCAGCTGCGGCTCACCTGTCGCTCGCTGGAGATCAGACTCCCTGTGCGGTGTGAGATCCGAACGGCACCCGGCGCGGCTGAGTTCGCGGAGGCTTGGGTGGCGTCGCGCTCGCAGTACGACGGTCGGGTGATGCTGGAGAAAATCTTCGCCGACCGCGATGTCGATGCCCACGTGGAGCTACTGCTCACCACCCGCGACATCTACGAGCAAAACAAAGCGTATGTGTTCGGTCTCGCCAACTTGCGGGATCGGGTGGCGGTGATCTCGACCGCTCGGATCGAGGATGGGAGCGCCCGATCCCGCCGTCGCCTGGTCAAGCTCGTCCACCACGAGGTGGGACATACGTTCGGCCTCGGACACCATCACCACGAAGACTGTGTGATGCGCACCGATGGCACGCCGACGTCGCTAGACACCGCCCCGGTAGCGCCCTGTGAGCGCTGCCGGTCCGCCCTCCTCACGCGAATCAATCGGCTGGCCGGACGTGAGGCGTTGGTTCGGGATCGCGCTCGCGCGCATCGGGAGCGTGGCGAGATCGCGCTGGCCCAAGCCTGGTTAGACCGGCTGTAGGTCGGCGTACGGGCGCGTGGCAACCGCCACGTTGATCATTTCGTCACGGACGCTCGCCGCGGAGGTTGCGGTGACCACGATGCATCCGGCCGTTCTCGCGCTGCCGTTGCGGCGGTGAGGGACTCGCTCGAGCTGCCCGACAGTTGAACGTGCGTTAAACTATCTAGGCCGAGGCCCTTTGGAGACCACCGCCATGGATTGCAACAAGCACGACAACCACGTTCACAACCACGGCCCCGATTGCGGGCACACCGCCATCCGACACGGAGACCACATCTGCTACCTGCACGACGGTCACCTGCACCGTGTCCACGAGGATCACGTGGACGAGTGCCGCATCGAGGTCGACGAACGCAACCCCGACACGTGCACGTTGGGGCACGACTGTGGGGGCCACGAGGCCGACCACGTTCATGGGCCGGGTTGTGGTCACGAGCCCGTGCCGCATGGCGACCATATCGACTATCTGGTCGACGGCCATTTACACCACGTCCACGACGGCCACTGCGACAATCACGGGCCCGTCGAGGTGGTCTAGCGCGAGGCGTCGGCGCGCCGGTTGATCCCGCGCGGCGCGTCGAACCGGGAGGGCGGTCTGGGGGCCGGGTCGCGTGGCGGCGGGCGTGGCCAAGATGTCGAGCTCCACCAGCTCAAGTGCGAGGTCTAGGTGGGACGCGAGGTACTGCACCTTGTGGCAGTTCCCCGAGGGGACCGTGGACACGTACAGTTTGACGGGCGCAGACGGGATCACGCCGGGAGACTAGCGCGCCGGGAGGCGGGGGGCCGCTGCGTGGGACTCAGGGTTCGGTGATGCGGCGTTCAAGCTCGGCTTGAGCCGCGTCGTCCTCCCCCACAATTCGGGCCACGACGATGCCACGCCGATCCAGCAGGACGGCGGTCGGCAGGCGTTCAAGGCCCAGGCGGGCTGCGGCTGCGGACTGCGGGTCGAACGCGATGGCCAAGCTGAGGTCGAGCTCGAGATCTAGCTGGCGCGCGTGGCCGTCGTCGACGACGGCGATGACGTCGACTCGCTCGTGGTGGCGTTGAGCGAGGGCTTGGACAAAATCGCGAAAGGCGTCTTGGGTGGACACGAACGGGGCGAAGAAGACCAACAGCTGGCGGTTTTGCGCGGGGCCGATGTCCACCGTGCCGCCCGTGTACAGCGCGAGCGTCAGATCTAGCTGGGCCCCGATGGCCGCCCGCCCCGATGGTTCGGCGTGGTCGCGAGACGCTGACGGGGGGTCATTGACGGCGGGCGCGGTCGGGCCCGTGGTTCGGCAAGCGCTCGCCGCGAGAGCCGTCCACGCGCACGCGAGACGGCGGATCCTCGCACGGCGCCGCGCTGAGGGCCGGCCGGAGACGGCGATCACGACGGGCGACCACGCCATCGCGGTGCGGTCAACTGGCGTGCACGGTCTCGACCATCAGTTTCGCCAGCGCCGGTTCGGTGTGCCGCGAGATGCCGTGACCGAGGTTGAAGATATGGGCTTTGGCGTGGCGCCCCGCTTCGAGGACATCGAGCACGCGGCGTCGAATCGTGTCGGGATTCGACAGCAGCACCATCGGGTCGAGGTTGCCTTGGACCACTCGGCCTGGGCCGATTTGCCGAATCGCGTCGTCGAGCTCGATGGACCAGTCGATGCCGATGACATCGGCCTCGGTGGTGGCGATCTGCTCGAGCAACGCCGCGTTGCCTCTCGCGAACATGATGACGGGCACGCCGGCGGTGCGCACTCGGTCGATAAGCTGACGCACGTGCGGGAGGATGTGCGTGCGGTAGTCGCGAGGGGTGACCGCGGCGGCCCAGCTGTCGAAGATCTGGATGGCGTCGGCGCCGGCTCGCACCTGGCCGAGCAGGTACTTGGCCAACAGATCGGTCATGGACTCGAGCAGGCGACCAAACACGGCCGGTTCGCTGAACATTAGACGTTTCGTGTGCTCGAAGTCGCGGCTGGAGCCGCCTTCGATGAGGTAGCTCAACGTCGTGAGCGGGGCGCCGCAAAAACCGATGAGCGGCACTCGATTGGCTAGCGCGCGTTTGCAGGCGGCCACGGCATCGAACACATACCCGAGTTCCGCGTCGGGGTCGCCGAACCGCAACTTGGCGATGTCATCGTGGGTGCGGACAGGCGTGGTAATGGTCGGTCCCGGGCGAAACTCCACCACGACGTCCATGGCGTCGAACACCACCAAGATGTCCGAAAACAAGATCGCGGCGTCGACATCGAGGTAGTCGATCGGCTGGAGCGTGACCTCTGCGCACCGCTCGGGACTGCGGCACAGCTCGAGAAACGAGAGTTCGCGGCGGACCGCTCGGTACTCGGGCATGTAGCGACCGGCTTGTCGCATGAGCCACACCGGTGTGCGAGCGGGTCGCTCACCGCGGCAAGCCGCCAGGAAGCTGGAGTTGAGCAGGGTCGCCATCGCGTCGCACGGCTAGTACCAGGTAAATCGCGCACCCAGCAACACGCTGTGTCGCGCGTCGACCGGGTCGCCTGGAACCGCTCGCAAGTCGTAGCGTGCGCCCAGATCCATGGCCACGGTCTGGTTCACCCACAGCTCGTAACCGCCGCCCACGTTGCCGCCCATCGCGGCCGACAGGGAGTCGTCGGTCGGGACCGCGGCGACGCCCAAGCCGGCGCGCAGATAAAACCCGCGCCAGACGAAACCGGTTGCCTCCAGATCGCCGAGCAGACCCAAGCTCTGGTGGGGGGCGAAGTAACGCACCAGTCCGAAGTTGCCCCCGAGCAAGAGGCGCTGATTGACGCCGCCGCCGATGTGAAAGGTTCCGGCCACGCCGGGCATGAAGCCGTCCTCGGCCGGAAACTGGGCACCAAAGAGCAGTCCCGGTCCGAGGTACAGGCCTCGTCGATCGCGGGCGCCCTCGATCTCGATGCCCTGCGATCCGGTGACGGAGGCATGTACCGGAGAGGAAACCCCGCCGGCGGACACCCCGACGGCGAGAGCGAGACCCGATAGAAGGCGGCGGTGACCAGGCATGCCCCGACCTTAGCGGGACCTTTTCGCCAAGCGTAGTGATGTCCGCCACGGCGGATCCATGCCGCGAAACGCCGATAGCTGCGCGGTCGATCCGCGGACCCGATGTCGCGGGCGAGTCGAGGCGCCGGGGGACGCCGCGTCGACAGCGCGCCGTTCCGCTTGCGGTCGTTCACGGCTCGCGGTTGCGACCCTCGCGGACATCCACGATGCGGCCATCCACGAGCGTGAACACCCGATCGCAACGTTGGGCCAAGGCGGGGTCGTGCGTGACCAGCAGGCAGGCGATGCGGTGTAGCGTACTCTTCGCTCGAAGCAGGCGAAACACGGTGTCGGCGGTCTCCGTGTCCAGGTTCCCCGTGGGCTCGTCGGCGAGCAACAGGGGAGGGCGACGCACCAGGGCCCGAGCAATCGCCACTCGTTGCTGCTGGCCTCCCGACAGTTTGGTGATCAATTCGTCCGCCCGTGGCTCGAGGCCGACTTCCGCAAGTCCTTCGAGCGCGCGCTGGCGCAAGCTCGAGCCGGTCCGACCGCGGTCGATGGCCAAGGGGAGCATGACATTTTGAACGGCCGACATCGCCGAGATGAGGTGATGGAACTGAAACACGAACCCCAGCGCTTGTGCCCGCAAGCGCGTGCGTTCGGGTTCGGACAGCCGTGTTGTCTCGTGGCCGACGAGGTTGACCGAGCCCGACGTCGGTCGGTCGAGCAGTCCGAGCATATTGAGAAGCGTGCTCTTGCCCGAGCCGGACGGTCCGACCAGCGCGACGAACTCGCCGGCATAGACCGTCATCTCGACGCCGTGGAGCACTCGCGTGACAACGTCCTCGCCAAACTCCTTGACGACGTCGCGCAGCGCAATCACCGGCTCAGTCATTGCGGATCGCCTCGGCGGGATCCATCCTCGCCGCCTGGTTAGCGGGCAGGCTCGCCGCGAGAAGGCCGGTCGTGACCGCGATGAGGCTGGTCGTGATCACCAACGGAGCATCGACCGAGATCGTGAACAACGGATCTCCGGCGGGATCAACCGCAGTCTGACTGAACGCAACGGCGATCAGGGTGCCCAGTCCGGCCCCGACACCCGAGCCCACAATCCCCATGACGCCGCCTTGGATGACGAACACCCAGCCCACCTGGGCTCGGGAGATACCCATGGCCCGCAAAATCCCAATCTGCCGCCGCTTTTGGAAGACCGACACGACCAGCACGCTGGCGATCCCAATCGTCACGGCGAGCACGACGAACAGCTGAATGAGCAGACTAGAGTTGCGTTGGGAACGCAAAGCGGTGAGCAACTCTGCGTTGGTCCGCATCCAGCTTTTGACCTCGAGTCCGGTGCTGTCGACGAGTCGGTCCGCGACCTCGTTCGCGAGGAAGGCGTCGGGCAAGCGAAGCTGGATCTGAGTGACCGCCCCGACCTGTCCGAGCAGGGTCTGAGCGGCTCGCAATGGCGTCAGGACCCATTGCTGATTCACGGTCCGAGATCCCAAGTCAAACACGCCCACCACTGTGAACAGTTCGGTTCGTCCCTCGGTGGCCTCAATCCTCAGTTTCGATCCAAGCGCCAGGCCGAGTTCGTCGGCCAGCCCGACCCCGACCACGGCGTCCGTGCCGCCTCGCAGCATCCGACCGCTCTCGAGTCGGCCCGGAATATCGATGACGGCCACATATCGCTCGGGAACCAGCCCGATCAGGCTGATCGATTTGGTCGCCGACCCCCGCACCGCGAAACCCGCGCCGGTGACGACCGGCGATGTCGCGGCGATGTCGGGGTCAGTCTCCAAGCGCGCGAGCGTCTGTCGCCAGTCCGGCATGGCTCGTTGCCGTTGGGCGGCCCGCTCGAATCGCGTGATCACCCGCCGATGGGCGTCGGCCGCTTGCCACAGACCGCGTGGACGCTCTTCGGGGCGTTCCAATGTCACCTGCGGTTGCGCGCCCAGTGTTTTGCTCAGAAGGTCCTCTTGCAGTCCCGAGATCAGCGCGGAAAGAAACACAATGACGGCGACCCCGACGCCGACGGCGGAACTGATGAGAGCCGTTTGGGTTCGGCCCTCTCGCATAAACTGAATGGCAATAAACAGTGCGATTGGCACGGCTAGCCCTCGGTGGCACGATCGCCCGGCTCGAGTCCGGTGGGTACAGCGACGATTCGATCGTTGGCCGATACACCAGAAAGAACCTGTACGTATTTGGTGCCGCGTAGGCCGAGTTCGAGGTCTGCCCGGGCCAACCGTCCGTCGCGCAGGGTCATCACCCAAGGGTTCGCGGCGCCAAATCCGACGACGCACGAGACAGGAATCAACAAGGCATCGGCTTGCTCGGCCACGACAATGTCGACGGAGACGGTCATATCCGTCCGAAGCCGGATGGGAGGGTCTTTCACATCGAGACGCAACTCGACGGTACCGCGGGCCGGGTCGACCGACGGCGCAATGTAGCTGAGTGTGGCGTTGAAGACTTGCTCGGGGAACGCCTCGGCGGAAGCTTTGGCGGCCAGCCCTTCGCGCAGGAGCGAGAGGTTCTTTTCATCCGCGTTGAGCAGCAGCTGTTGTGGACCGTCGAGGACCAACGTGATCAACGGGGATCCCGGTTGAACGACGTCTCCGACTTCGACGTGGCGCTCTCGAATGATGCCGGGAGCCGGGGCCCGCGCGGACAGTCGCTCGACGCGGTTTTCCGCCGCGAGCAGACCGGCCTCGGCAAAGGTCTGAGCGGCGACGGCGACTTGCCACTGGGCGCCTCGCCTAGACGTTGCGGCCGCAGCGAGCTCAGCCGCGCGGGCTCGGGAGCGGGCGACGGTCAATGCGGTCCGTGATCGATCGAGATCGGCCGCCGTGCGGGCCCCCGCCGCGAACAGCTCGCGGTCTCGCGTGGCGCCGCGTTGGGCTTCCTCGAGCTGAGCACGGGCTTCCTGGAGTTGGGCCGCGGCCGTCTTGGAGGTTACGGTCCGCACCTGACGGGTCTGCGCAACCGCTTGGTCGACGGCGGCTCTCGCCTGCGCCAACGCGGCTTGCGCCTCCGCGTCATCCATGTGGACGAGGAGTTCTCCGGCGTCGACGTGTTGCCCCTCGTCGACGGGCAATCCCGTCACGGAGCTGCGCTCAAAAGCGAGGAACTCAACTTGAGCCGGTGGAGCGACGCGCCCCACGATGGCGAGGGTCTGCGCGATCGGACCCTTCGACGGGACGACGACGGTCACCGAGACCGGGCGGCCAAACCACCAGCTGACCAAGCCGAATCCAACCAGCAGCAACGCTCCGAGCAGGAGGCCCCGACGGGTCGAGCGGGTCATGCAGGTGAGGCTACGGGGTCGTTCGAGCGCAGTCGACCCCGTCGGGATCTGCCTAGCGGAGCGTGGTGACGTCCACCACCGCGAATCCACCCGCAGATACGTCGACCTCGCTGCGGTGGGTTTCGCGGCCCCCAGGTCCGCGTACGGTGACTTCGACGGTGTGCTTGCCCGGAGGCACCGGTACTCGCGACACGAGAATGCGCCCCGGGAGCAACGTCCAAGAGCGCGTGTCTGGCTTGTCGAGAGCGACCATGGTGCCCTCTACCGCGAGCGCGGCCAACAAGCCGAGGGCGTCGCCGCCGGACTTGCTTTGTCGTCCGGCGGCTCGGGCCCCCTCCGCTGCGGCCGCGCGGGCCACCATGCGGGTCAACGCAGCGCCGATGATGCGCGGCTTGAGGTCGTCGTACTCGCGCCGGATCTCCGCGCCCAGGTCTGTGGTCAGCTCGATCGGGACGCTGGTGCCGTCGATGGTGACCGCGGCCTCGTCAAATACCGTCGGTGCCGCGACCATCTCGGGATAGACCACCACCTTGAAGGCACCGTACTCCAACAGTGTGGGGTCACCGGTGAAGTGCGCGTCCGCGACGCCGATGGCCGCACCGATCGGCAATCGCTCGGGCACTTTGTAGGGGACTCGGCCCAGACTCACCACGCACAAGATCTCGCCCGCCCCCTCGACCGGATCCACGTCGCCGGCACGTTCCAAAAACCCAGTGAGGCGTTCCGACCGGTAGTTGGACTTGGCGCTCAGTCGCGCGATGGGCTCGGCCAACGATTGGAGGTCGCGCTCGGCGAGCGCTTCGTCGTAGTACCGCAACGCGCCGTCCGTCTCTCCCAGCTTCTCGTACACGAAACCCGCCATATACGAGCCGAACCCCACGTGGGCTTCGTCCGGCTGGTAGTCGTCGAAGTAGCGGCGCATCACGGTGAACCGCTTGGCCTCGACGCGCGCGCCCGCCAGGTCGCCGCGCGAGAGGTAGTTGAGCAGGTTGAGGCCGTTGAGCGACAGTTTCTCGGTGGGCGAACTGTGGTACTTGGTCGCGCTGTCACTGTAGATGTAACGGCCGATCTTTCCCCCGGTGTCGGCGGCGATGTCCAACAGCTCGAGTTCCTTCTCAGCCGCTTCGAAGTCCCGCGCGCTGTCCTCGTAACGACGCAGCGCTCGGTGCACCGTGCCGCGCTCTAAGACGGTGAGGGCGGTCTCTTTCTTCCAGACGTCGGGGAGCTGTTCGCTCGAGTCCACATCCAGCAGCTTGTTGAGCTCGGTGGCGCCGCGCCCGAAGTCGCCGCGGGTCACGGCATCGCGGGCACGGGCCGTTCGATCGCTGTACGTGGCGCACCCGGCCAGTGACAAGCCGACGAGCGCCGCCGCCACGCCACGGGTGAAGCGAGGAAGCGGTCCGCTGCGGTGGCGAGGTCGGGGAGAACGCAGCATCAGCCGAGACGCGGGCGCTAGCGTACGATGGCTTTCGTCCGCTCGGACTGGTGCTGGAACTTGATGAGGCTCGTTTCGACCTCCAAGACCTGCAAAAACAGGGCGTACTGAACCCGGCGTTCCTTCTTCATCCGCTCGTCGGTGGAGGTGAGCTTGCCCGTGAAGTAGTACTTGGCCCCGAGCTGTTTACCGACCGCGGCCGCGGTGGCGGGGTCGAACGCGGCTCCCTGCTGGACGCCGACCTCCTCGGCCATCTGCGCTTGCCGCTCGCGGCTGACGACCGAGACCGCGGCGCTATTGACCAGCGTGGTCTCCAGCTGGCTCAACAGGTTGAGCATTTGGTCGTCGAGATGTTCGCTGGTGTGGTTTTCGATCGGCCAGATGGCCACGATCGGGTTTTCGCCGCTTTGTTGGACGTCGCGTGCCCAAAACGGTGAGGCGAATAGGGCGTCCGAGTTCTTTTTGACCAGGTCTTCGATGTCGACCTTGTCGAGCGTCGTGCTCATCGCTCCCTGGTCGAGGTTGGGGTTCGCGGTCCCCTCCCCGCCGCGCACGGCCTTGGGGCCGCAGGCGGTTGCAAGCACGGTGAAGGACAGGGCGAGGACGGTGCGCGTGGCGTGAATCGACATGATGGCTCCGGCGTGAGTCGTGTGACGCGGGTCACAAGATGAGGGCGAGCTGAGGAAGTGCGTAGAGACGTTCGTAGACGGCGATGATTTCATCAACCTCGTCAATGCGCAGATCTAGCGTCACGCAGGAGCGCGCTCCGCTCGATGTCACGCGGACCCGGCTCTCGAATCGGGCCCGTGTGACCACGCTTTCAGCGGCAGACTCGACCGCCGACCGAAATGCGTCGTCGCCCGGGCCGAAGGCCTTGATGCAGTACGGTCCCGGGAACTGATGGGTCGCGAGCAGGAGCTCTCGCGGCGGCGCGTGTCGCACAGAAGACACGGGCCCTTTCCATACCATTTTCAGCGACCCGCAACAGCGGTACCTATGCTGTCCGTCGAGCTGCACAGATGCTGATCGCTCTTCTCCCTCGCCGTTCGCACGATCCGTGCCCGTGTCGCAGCGTCGCGTGCGTGGCGTGGATGGTCGCCGCGTTGGTCGGGTGCGGCGGTCCGACGCGATCGGAGTCGAGCGCGGAGGACACCTCATCCACCGGGGACGCGGCCCAGGCACAAACCAAGCCCCGCGGCAGTGCGACGAAGCGCTCGAAACCCGGACGGGGGCGCAAGAGCTCGGGCCGGGGGGCGAGCCGCGATCGCGACCAAGCGGCAGTTGCCGTCGAACAACAGCCCCCGCAGCCGGCCACCATTCGTCGGTTCTACGAACTGTCGGGGACCCTCACGGCCCGTCGTGCGGCTCAGTTGCGTCCGGTGCAGCCCGGTATTGTGCAGGCCCTGCTGGCCGAGGAGGGCGACGTTGTCGAAAAAGGCCAGTTGTTGGCCCGGCTCGACGGTCGAGAACGGGCCCTCATGGCGGCCCGAGACGAGCTCAACCAGAAAAACGCGCAACGTGAGCTGCAGCGGCTCGAGGCGATCGCATCTTCCCAGGCTCTTTCGCGCGAAGAAGTCGACAAGCAGCGGTTTGCTCTGGAGTCGGCCACCGCGAGTAGCAAGTTGTCCCGTTATCAAGCCAAGCTCAACCTCATTCGCGCCCCGTTCGCGGGCATTGTCACCGCGCGAAACGTGGAGCTGGGCAACCTCGCGGCCGGCGGCGAGGTGCTATTCGAGATCGCGGACGTCTCGGCGTTGGAGCTCCAACTTCACGTACCCGAGCGAGAGGCGTTGCGTGTGGCTGTAGGGGCGGTCACCGAGGTGTCGCTGCTCGACGAGACGGCGTTCGACGCCACGGTGGTGCGACGCGCCCCGGTGGTCGACCCGCTGACGGGAACGGTCAAGCTGACCGCCCGCGCCGAGACGTTTCCCGCGGGGGCGATGCCCGGCGCCTTCGTTCGGGCCAAGATTCTCCTGGAGTCTCGCGAGGTCCCGCGCAGCGTGCCCAAGTCGGCCGTGTTTGACCTCGACGGTCGACCTCACGTGTACGCCGTGATCGAGGGCCGAGCCCAACGGGTCCCAGTGAGTTTGGGCCTGACCGGGGAACACCGGGTGGAGCTCGTGGACGGGCCGTCCGCCGACCAACCCGTGGTCACCGACGGGGTGATGGACATCACCGACGGCATGCCGCTGCGGCCGGCGACCGCCCCGGCCGAGCGCCCCGGGGCAGCCAATGACGACTCACCCGCAGCCCCCACGGCCGCGAAGGGATAGCGACTAGTGTTCGGGGGCGGGATCGCGGCGGTGGTATGGCGGCCCGTCACCACGTTCATGGTCACCATCGCGTGCGTGCTGTTCGGCTGGGTCGCCGCCACTCGGTTGCCGGTCGAACTGCTGCCCGAGCTGTCGTACCCGAGCATCACGGTGCGCACCGACTACGCCGACGCGGCGCCGCTGGAAGTCGAAGAGCTGATCACCCGCCCGGTCGAGGAGTTGGTCGGTGCCGTCCCGGGGGTGCTCACGGTGGAGTCCGTCAGCCGCGAGGGCCAAAGCGAGGTGGTGCTCGACTTCCAGTGGGGGACGCGTATCGACGAGGTGATGGCCGAGGTGCGCGAGAAGTTGGACCGGGCGCGGTTACCCACAGCCGCCGAGCGTCCCGTGGTGCTTCGCTACGATCCCGCCCAGCAGCCCATTTTGCGGCTGGTGCTCGTGCCCGGCGCGGCCGTCGAGAGTCTGGCCGCGCTGCGGTTTTCCGCCGACCGCCACGTCAAGCGGGCGTTGGAGAAGCTGCCCGGTGTGGCGGCGGTGCAGCTTCACGGTGGCGACGAGGAGGAGGTGGTTGTCGAGGTCGACCCGGCCCGCGCGGCCGCGTTGCGCATCGACTTCGGCGAAGTTGTCGATGCGCTCACGGCCGACAACGTCAACCGTCCCGGCGGAGCGGTGACCGAGCAAGGCGAGCGGTACCTGATTCGCACCATGCATGAGGCGCGTTCGCCCGAGGACCTCGAGGACGTCATCGTCCGCAGTGCGGACGGAGCAAACCTGCGTCTGCGCGACGTGGCGCAGATCCGGCGTCAGCCGGTGGAGCGCGAAGAGATCGCGCTGTTCGAGGGGCGCGAGGCGATCGAACTGAGTGTGTTTCGCGAGGGCGACGCAAACACGGTTGCCGTGGCGGCGGCCGTGACCGAACGGATGGCCGCGCTGAGGCTGCCCGATGGTCAGCGCGTGGAGTTGCTGTCCAACCAGGCCGATTTCATTGCCGCCGCCATCGACGAGGTACGACGCAACGTCCTGCTTGGGGGGGCGCTTGCGGTGTGTGTCCTGTTGTTTTTTCTCCGTGACTTGCGGTCGACGGTGGTGATCGCCACCGCGATCCCGATTTCGCTCCTGGCCACGTTTGTTCCCCTGCACATGCTCGGGGTCTCCCTCAACCTGATGAGCTTGGGCGGCCTGGCGCTCGGCGTGGGCATGTTGGTCGACAACAGTATCGTCGTGCTCGAGGCGATCGCGCGTCGTCGAGAGGCCGAGCCGGCAGACGACGAGACGGCCTCGCGGCGCGAGACGGCCATCGCCGGCACGCGAGAGATCGCGGCGGCCGTGGTCGCGTCGACGCTCACGACCGTCGCCGTGTTCTTCCCGATGGCGTTCGTCAGCGGGGTGGCGGGCCAGTTGGTCCGCGATCTCGCGCTCGCGGTGAGTTTCAGCCTGATCTCGTCGCTGCTGGTGAGCCTGACGCTGGTCCCCGTATTGGCGTCGATCGGTCACGACGGCGGCACGCTTGGCGACACCGTTGATGCTGGCACCGGGCCGCCGCGGACCCTCCTCGCGTGGCTCGTCGTCCCGTTGGCGCTGGCGTGGCGCGGATGTGCGTGGTTGGTGTGGGGGGTGGCGCGGGTGATGAACCGAATTGCGTCCCCCCTGTCACGGGGCTACGACGCACTGGAGGCCGCCTACGTCCCGGTCTTGCGGGCCACCCTTCGCGCGCGGGTGCTGGTGCTGCTGGTGAGCGCGTTGCTGTGCGGCTGGAGTTTCGTCGCCCAGCAGGATCTGGGCCGCGCCCTGCTTCCCGATGTTCCCCGCGATGAGTTCTATGCTCAGTTGCGGCTGCCACAAGGCACCGCGTTGTCGCGCACGCTGGCGGTCAGCCGAGGGTTGACGCAGTCGCTGGCGGGCGACTCGCGTGTCGCCAGCGTGTTCGCGTCGGTGGGCACCCTGACCCAGGCCGGCTCGGCGGCGGGTACCGTATCGGGCACACATCTCGCTCAGATCGATATTCGTCTGCGGCACGAGGACGAAGCCGCCATGGCGCAAACCGCCATGGAACTCGTCAATCGGCTACAAGTGGCGTTGAACGAGCCCCAGGCGAACCTGCGGATCGGTCAACCCGAGCTGTTCTCGTTTGAGGCGCCCCTCGAGGTGCAGGTCTACAGCGAAGACTTGGCGTTGGCCAACGCCCATGCCGTGCGACTGACTGAGGCGCTGGCTGGCTTGGATTCGCTGCGCGAGCCGACCCCCGACGATCTGACCGGCCGGCCCGAGGTGCGGGTCCACTTCGATCGGGAGCGCCTGGCTCGGTTGGGGTTGACCGTGTCGTCTGCGGCCTCGGCCGTGCGACGGGCCATTGAAGGGGAGGTCGCGGGGCAGATGCACACGACCGATCAGCCGCTCGACATTCGGGTGCAGGTGCCTCGCGTGGATCGCAGTCGGGTCGAGGACGTGCGTCGCATCGTCGTCGGCGTCGTCAACGAGGTCCCCGTGCGCCTCGAGGCCGTCGCCGACGTCGAAGCGTCGTCGGGCCCGGCACAGGTGCGAAGAATCGACGGCCGACGGGGCCTGCGGATCTTGGCTCGGGTGGCCTCGGCCGACTTGGGGGCGGTGGCCGAACAGGTACAAGCCGTGCTCGACGCTCACGCCGACCTCCAAGAGCGGGTGACCGCCGTAGTGTCTGGCCAGGCCGAGGCCATGAGCGATTCGTTGCGAAGCTTGGCGCTGACCGCCGCCTTGTCGCTGTTTTTAGTCTACGTGGTCATGGCCTCGAGCTTTGAAAGCTTTCACCACCCGTTGTTGATCATGTTTACGGTGCCGTTGGCGGCGGTCGGCGTGGTGGCGGCGGGCTGGCTCAGCGGGGCGCCGGTGTCGGTGATGACGGGCATGGGGGCCATCGTGTTGGCCGGGATCGTCGTGAACAACGCGATCGTGATGATCACCGCGGTGAACCAGCGACGTGGCGCCGGCGTGCCGGTGGCCGAGGCGCTGGCGGCCGCGGGGCGTAGCCGGGTGCGCCCGATTTTGATGACCACGAGCACCACGGTGCTCGGTCTGCTTCCCATGGCGCTGGGGATGGGGGAAGGTGCCGCGTTGCGCCAACCGCTGGCGCTAACGATTATCGGCGGGTTGTCGGTGGGGACGCTGCTGACCTTGTTCGTGATCCCGTGTGTGTACTCGCTGTTTCCTGGCGCCGTGCGAGCGGTCTGGAGAGATCTTGCCGATCCCTCGCGGCCGGATGGGCGTGCCGTCGAGCACTCGGATTGACCCAACGGGTGCCGGCGCCGGAGCCATCATCCGGATTCGGGGGCCGCACGAGCGAGGCGGGCACGTGCATTCACGCTACACTGTCACCGCCCGATGCCAGAAGCTCCCAGCGTCGAAGTCTACACGCGGCCCTTGTGCGCCTACTGCTTTCGGGCGTTGCGGCTGCTCGACAGCAAGGGGGTCCGCTATGTCACGTACGACGTGTGGCGCGAGCGCGCACGGGCTGACGAGTGTCGCCAGCGGCTGGGAGGGTCGCACACCTACCCGCAGGTCTTCATCGACGGGGTGGCCGTCGGAGGTTTCACCGAATTGGCCGCACTCGACCGAAAAGGTGAACTCGATCGCATGCTGTCGGCGTAGCCGCATGGCCGGGGAATACCGGTGAAACGATCGGCGTTTCGCCAACGTACCGATTGGCGAGTCGCACCATGCCCAAACGAAAAATCTTGCTGTCGTTGTTCGTGCTGGCCACTGCGGGCGCCGAGTTGTTCGAGCTCGTACGCACTGGTGACCCGATTCGAATCGCTCGGCGCGAGGTCGGCTGCGACCAGGGGGCTGCGGCCCCCCGCCCGTGCTAGCCGCGCGGTCACCGTCGCGAGGTCGCTCGTCACACCGGTGCCAGTCACGAGCGACCGGACGAACCGCGTGTTGTGCGCTGGGACATCCGGATCGCATCCGCTGAAACGGTGGGTAGCGGCGGAGATCGTCGGCAGGCCGGCACGCTCGCGCGAGGATGGGTTCACCGATGTCCGATTCAAAACTCGTCGTCGTCGCGGGTGCAACGGGGTACCTGGGTGGGCATGTGGTCGAGGCACTGCACCGCCAGGGCTTTCGCGTGCGGGCGCTCGCACGCCGGCGCGAAAAACTGCGGGAAGTCGAGTCGTTTTGCGACGAGGTTTTCGTCGGCGAAGCCACTGAGCTACAGACTCTCGACGGCCTATTTCACGGCGCATTCGCGGGCTTCTCCTCGATCGGCATCCGTCACTTTCGTCGCCGTCCCACGTTTCGCGAGGTCGATCTCGCTGCCAACCTCAACTTGGTCGAGCAAGCCGAACTCGCCGGAACCGCCCGGTTCGTGTTCGTTTCGGTTTTGCGCGGCGACCAGCTGCGGGGCGTTTCGCCGCTGATCGACGCCAGAGAGCAGGTGGTCGATCGGCTCCACACGTCACCGATGGACAGTTGCATCCTGCGTCCGACGGGCTTTTTCAACGACATGAGCGAGTATCTGACGATGTCCCGCCGGGGCACCGCGTGGATCATTGGTTCCGATGCGACCAGGCTCAACCCGATTCACGGCGCCGACCTGGGAGAGCTCACCGCGTCCGTGCTGCAAGCGGAGCCCATGCCGGCGGAACGAAACGTCGGCGGCCCCGACATTTTGAGTCAGGCGGAAATTGTGAGGCTTTGCGCACAGGCTCTGCAACGAGAGGTTCGAACCCGCCGGGTGCCGGGCTGGGTGTTGCGGGGAGTGGGGGCCGTTTTGGCGCCGCTGAACCCCAACGCCAGCGCACTCGCCAAGATGTTCGCCTTGTTGGCCGCTGGCGACGCCGTGGGTGAGCCCATCGGGAAGCATCACCTACGCGATCACTTCGCGGCGCTCGTTGAGGCCAATCGCTGACGATCGAGGCTCGTCATTCGCCGGACGATCGCCGCTCCCGCGGCGTGGCGTGGCGCGGCGCGGCGTGGCGTGGCGCGGCGTGGCGTGGCGCATCCGGTCCCCCGCCCCGGGCACTCCGCCCTCACCGTTGCCCGGGGTCGCTCGAGGCCACCCGCCGGGTCATGGTCGTCGACGCGCCGAACCCGAGGAGCCCACCCAGGTACGAAAATCGTTCGGTGTGCGTGGCGACGAAACCATGGCGTTCGTAGAGTGCTCCGAACGCGAGGGGTTCGCGTCAGCCAGGTTTGGGCTCGGCGAGGCTGGTGTCGGGGTTCGACGCCGCTTCGAGATCCCTGCGCGACAGCACCTCGCGGAACCAGTCGTCGCAGTTGTTCACCACCATCTCCCAAAACTCGATCTGGTTGGACCAATGACCGAACGGGATCTCCACATAACGTTTCGGCGCGCCTAGCCGTTCATAGTTTCGATGCGTCACCGCCGGAGCGACCATTTTGTCGCGGGCTTGATTGATGACCAGCACCGGGATTCGATTGTCTTCAAATGCGATCGCGGGCGCCGTGTTGAGGTTGCTCGTCAACAGGCGCAAGCTGACCCAACGTGGGGGGATGGGATCGGACTGCCAGTAGGACTGGAACTGGGCATCGCGCTCATCCATCAGATGGTCGAAGGCCCCGATCCAGTGAAACGGAATCTGAACCCGGTGCACCCGGTCGAGCCGGGAGAGCGCCGCCCGAGCGATGTGACAGATCCGGGGAAAGCGAAGGAGCCAAGGCATGCGGGAGATCTCGAACCCGTCGATCCCATTGCCGAAGTCAAACAGGTTGAGACAGGCCACGGCCGCCGCGGGGGCGCCGGCTGCCGCCGCGTAGTATGCCAGGCCCCCGCCCACGCTCGCGCCGACCAAGAACACATCGTTTTGGAACTTCGATTTTGCCCAGCGACACGCATCTGCGATGTTTTGTGCGCTCTCCTCAATCGTGTAGTCGCCTCTGTTTCCTCCCGAAAGCCCCTGTCCCCGCTGGTCGGGCAGGACGACCGTGTAACCGCGTTGATGCAGGAGCATCGCTCCTGTGATCAGCATACGAGAGTAGCCAGCGCCCCCATGATTGACGATGACGACCGGTGCCTGGGCGTTTGGGTTGGCGTACACGTCGAGGTGGATGCGCACGCCTGTCGATTGGATCTCCGCCGATTGTCGGAATCGCTCGCAAAACGCCAGCGTTTCCTCGTCGTAGTAGCGGTGCCAGTACTCCGTGCCAGTCATCGATCGCCAGTCGCTCTCTGCACAAGCGCCCCGGTGGTGTCAGCCCGTCGCGCGAGGCACTTCGGCGCGAAGTCTGAGCGAGCGCGGCGACGGGATCACGCGCACTGATTGCGCAGCTCCGGTGCACGCGGCGGGGTCCGTGGGTGCGGCTGACCGAGGTTTGCGGCCCACACCCGCTCCGGGTCGGCTACGCTGGTCGCGCGACGCTCTCAACCCATGGCGAATCGTTCGAACGAGGTGGTTTCGTGGCTGCTCTCCAGTGATCCATCGGTCGCTTGGCAGGCTCAGCGCGATCTTCTTGGACGAGCGGAGTCGACGTGGTCTCGAACGCGTTGCCGCGTGGCTCGCGAAGGTTGGGGGGCCCGACTATTGGCCTATCGCGCCGATGATGGTCGTTGGGGCGGGGGGCTGTACCAGCCGAAGTGGACCTCTACGTTCTACACGATGCGCCTGCTGACTCACCTGGGCATCTCTCCCGCGCAGCGCCAGGCACGGGCGAGCTGCGAGCTGTTGCTCGACCACGGGGTCACCGAGACCGGCGCGGTCTGTCTTTGGAACAGCGGCAGCGTAGACACGTGCGTGACCGCGATGCTGCTGCATATGGCGTGTTACTTCGGTTTTGGTGAGGATGCGCGTTGCAGTCGGATGGCCCAGTGGTTGCTCGGCGAGCAGATGCGCGACGGTGGGTGGAACTGTCAGCGCCGAGGGGCGCGGCATGCTTCGTTTCACACCACGATCAGCACACTCGAGGGCCTGACCGCGTATGTCGTCTTGCGGGGACACGATGCGGCCGTGCACGACGCGGCCGAGCGCGGCCGCGACTACTTCTTGCGGCACCGTCTCTACCGTTCCGAGCGTACCGGAGAAGTCGTCCGCCCGGGCTTTTCGAAGCTCTCATTTCCGCCTCGCTGGTACTTCGACGTGCTTCGCGGGCTCGAGCATTTCAGCGCGGTCGATGCCCCGTGGGATGACCGTCTCGCCGATGCCGTGAATGTGGTACTGGCCGCGCGCACGCGTGATGGCAAGTGGCGCGCCCAAAACTGGCACACGGGAAAGTCGTTCTTTCGGTTACAGGGACCTCGTGAGCCCAGCCCGATGAACACACTCCGAGCGCTGCGAGTGTTGCGGTGGGTGGATGCCCGCGGGGGATCCGGTCGGGTGGGCGACTTCGGCGGGCAACGACAGGTTGCCCCGATTTGAGCCGATCTGAAGCCGTCGTCCCCGACGCACCCGGGTCACAAACCCGCTGCCGCGACCCCGTTCAGTCGGGCCACACGCAGACGCGCAGCTCGGTTGGCGAGCCGTCATCAAACGCTTCAACCGTGCCGCAGTACATGCCGTCGGGACAAGCCAGGGTGTTGCTGGCCTCACCGCACTGCAACACACAAACTCTCGAGTCGTTCCCGTCCCCAGCGATATCTCGGCAGCGCCGACGTGCTTCGCCGCTTTCTGGACGCTCGCAGTCCTGGGTCCGCTCACACTCCTCCGCGCACACCTCTCCTTGGATCTCGCCCTCGTAGTCCTCGAGGCACTCTCGCGCGCCCTCGCAGTCGTTGCAGTCGCCGTAGGCTGACGGCTCCTCCTCACCGGTCTGCGAGTCACCGGTCTGCGTCCCAGTGCCGGATCCGGTGTCGCCAGTCACCTCGCCCGTGTCCTCGGTTGCGCTGCCGGTGTCGCCGGTGTCGGCTCCCGTCGCGGTACCGCCGGTTTCTTCCGTCCCGGTCGCACTGGTCTGGTCGCCAGTCTGAGTCGTACTGGCGGTTTCAGTCCCGCTGTCCGAGCTGGAGCTCGCGCTGGTGTCGTCGCCATCGCCGTCGCCATCGCCATCCCCATCGCCGTCGCCATCGCCATCGCCGTCGCCATCGCCATCGCCGTCGCCATCGC